>CBESWV010000293.1:0-4901 GCA_965533305.1 uncultured bacterium
GCGAAGACCGATGAGCGATTTCTGAAGAGCGTGCTGCACTAACGTTCGGGTCGGGCCTACAATGAGCCGTACCAGGAGGCTCCCATGCGTCTTCCCCGCGAACTCGACCCCATCGAGATCCGAGTCCTCGGCTGTCTGCTCGAGAAGGAACGGACAACCCCAGATGGCTATCCGCTCTCGCTCAACGCGCTGACGTCGGCCTGCAACCAGAAGAGCAATCGGGATCCCGTGATGCAGCTGACCGCGTCCGAAGTCGACTCGGTGCTGGCACGGCTGAGGAGCGAGGTTCTGGTGTGGCCCGAAGAGGGCGCCAGAACCCGTAAGTGGACCCACAATCTGGATCGCAAGTTGGAATTGTCCACGGCCGCCATGGCGCTGATGACGGTGCTCATGCTGCGTGGTCCGCAGACCCCGGGCGAACTGCGTGCACGGACCGAAAGGATGCACCCGTTCACCTCCAGCGCCGATGTCGAGAACGCCCTTGTCGGGCTCACCGAGGGCGACGAACCTCTCGTGGTCCACCTTGCTCGACAACCCGGCCAGAAAGAGGCGCGCTGGACACACCTGGTGGGCGGCGAGCCCGACGAACTCACATCGGTGTTTGTGCCCTCTGCAGCTCCGCCCCCGGCGTCCGGTCTCACCGATCGGGTCGCCGAGCTCGAGGAACGAGTGGCGCGTTTGGAAGAGTCCCTCGCCAGGGCCGGCAAAGACTTGTGAGTCGACCCTGTTCAGGGTAACCTCGAAGCAGTGTTCCAAAGGAGGCGGCCATGGACGAGAGAAGATCCGGAGCCGATCGGCGAAGCGTGGCGGACCGACGCAAGGTCGCCGATCGAAGGGTCGAGAATGATCCCGGGTGGCCGGAGGAGAAGGAAAGGCGGACCAGTCGAGACCGACGAACCGGCGAACGACGCGCCGAAGCCGACCGCCGATCACCAGACTAGGAGCGTGTGCGGTCCCGGCCCTTGGCCGCGGCCACTCGAATCGCTACTTCATCCCCTTCATGAGGTCCTGTCGTTTGTACTTCTTGGGCGGTTCGAAGTCGGCGGGTTCGAAGTCGGCCTCTTTCGACGAAACCAGACTCGACTGGCCGGACAGCTTGCCGTTGTCGTCATATTCACGGGTGCGAACCGGAAAGCCGTTCATCTCCTTGATGTGTTCGTAGGTCGCATCGCCGAGAGAACCCCCGCCACCCATCTTGGGAAGGCTGTCGAGCATCTCGGTCATGAACTCGCCCATCTCGTAAAAGACATCGGCGACCTCGTTCCCACCCGCGACATTGCCCCAGTCGGTGACGCAGAGTTCGCGCTCGCGGACACCGCTGCGCCAGACCTCGTAGACCTCGCAGTCGAAGCCGTTGACACTCTCGCTGCCGCCGGTCTTTTTGAGTTCGGAGCGTTCGCGCGGCGTGCCAATGTCGGGCATGCGGCTCTTCATCATCTTTTCCATCTTTGCCCGCTGGCTCTCGGGCAGAGCGGAGAGCGCCTGCTCCACTGATGCCATGGCCTGGTTGACGGTGTCGGCGAGTTTCTTCATCTGCTCCTCGTCGATGACGAAGTAGGTCTTCTTGTCGTGGTCGACGACGATCATCTCGTGGCCGTCACCGTTGAAGATCATGTGACCGTTCCAGTCCTTTTCGCCGGATGCGACATTCATCTTCATCTTGAGGCCATCGACGGCGATGCCCGCCGAGGTTGCCGTATCGCCATAGGTGCTCTCTACCTCGTAGATGACCCCGGCGAAGGCGGGGAGGGCGACCGTGAGAAGGGCGACGACAAAAAAGAGATTTTTCATTGTTGATTCCTTTAGATCTTCGGGTGTGCTGCGCGATGGTGGCGACGCTGCCAGGTCGAATCAGGATGCTGCTTGCTTGATCAACTCCGTGTCAAAGGCCGATAGGTCACCCGATGCGGCCGGTTGGCCTCGTCGCCAAGACGTTGTTTACGGTCGGCGCGGTAGTCCGAGTAGGGGCCGGGGAACCATTCGACATGGGAATCCCCTTCGAAGGCGAGCATGTGGGTCGCGACCCGGTCGAGGAACCAGCGGTCATGCGAAATCACCAGCACCGTCCCGGCAAAGGCCAGGATGGCCTCCTCGAGGGCGCGCAGGGTGTTGACATCGAGATCATTGGTCGGCTCGTCGAGCATGAGGACATTGGCGCCTTCTTTGAGCATCTGCGCCAGGTGGACGCGGTTGCGCTCACCGCCCGAGAGCTGTTTGACGGGTTTCTGTTGATCCGAACCGGTGAAGTTGAACCTTCCCACATAGGCGCGTGAGTTGACCTCGACCCGGCCGAGCCAGATCGATTCCGAGCCGCCGGAGATGACCTCCCAAACCGATTTTTCGGGGTCCAGGGTCGAGCGGCTCTGGTCGACATAACCGAGCTTGACGGTGTCGCCGAGTCGGAGCGCTCCCGTATCGGGTTCCTGGGTGCCGGTGATGAGCTCGAAGAGAGTCGTCTTGCCGGCGCCGTTGCCACCGATGATTCCGACAATGGCGCCGGGTGGAATCGAGAAACTCAGATCGTCAAAGAGCAGGCGGTCGCCGTGCCCCTTGGAGAGCCCTTCGGCCTCGACGACCACGCCGCCGAGCCGCGGGCCGTGCGGGATGAAGATTTCGAGATCGCGCGCCAGGGTCTCGGGCTCCTGCGACAGCAGCTCCTGATAGGCGCTGACCCGCGCCTTGCCCTTGGCGTGACGGGCGCGAGGCGCCATCCGGATCCACTCGAGCTCGCGCTCGAGAGTCTTCTGTCGCTTGCCCTCGCTGCGTTCCTGCTGCCGGAGCCGCTCTTCCTTCTGTTCGAGCCACGATGAGTAGTTGCCCTTCCAGGGGATCCCGTGGCCGCGGTCGAGTTCGAGGATCCAACCCGCCACGTTGTCGAGGAAGTACCGGTCGTGGGTCACCGCGATGACGGTGCCCTGGTAGTCCTTGAGGTGACGCTCGAGCCAACCCACCGTGAGCGCATCGAGGTGGTTCGTGGGCTCGTCGAGGAGGAGGATGTCCGGCTGTTGGATCAGCAACCGGCAGAGCGCGACTCGGCGGCGTTCACCACCGGAAAGGACATCGACCACGGTGTCGGGCGGCGGGCAACGCAGCGCGTCCATGGCGAGTTCGAGCCGCGAATCGAGCTCCCATGCTCCCATGGCCTCGATCTTGTCCTGGACTTCCGCCTGGCGATCGAGGACCTTCTGCATCTCATCGTCATCCATGGGCTCGGAGAAGCGATCGGCCAGGGCGTCGTACTCCTCGAGAAGGGCCGTCGCCTCCACGGCGCCTTCGGAGACGATTTCGAGCACGGTCTTGCCCGCCTCGAGCTCGGGCTCCTGCTCGAGCATGCCGACGGTATAGCCGGGCGCCCGCACGATCTCGCCGTTGGACGACTCCTCGGTCCCGGCCATGATCCTGAGCAGGGTTGATTTTCCGGCGCCGTTGAGTCCGAGGACACCGATCTTCGCGCCATAGAAAAAGCCGAGCGAGATATCGCGCAACACGGTCTTCTGGCCGTGGGTCTTCGAGACCTGGACCATGGAAAAGATCACCTTATGCTCTTCGTTTGCCATCATTCCTCCGAGGGCGCAAGGTTCGCGCGAGATGGGCAGCAAGTCAAGGGGCTGGACCGCGCGACGCACCCGGCGGTGTCCCCGGGCGGTCGAAGTTCTTGCAAGAACCGACATTCACGATCATTGTTAAACGAGATGGTGACGAGATCCTCGGACCAACCGGCACCGGCAGTGCAGGAGAACCGCCCGCTGCGCGTGGCGATCGACGCACGAGCGCTCGCGGAGCCGCCGTGCGGGATCCGGCGCTATCTCGAGAGCCTGTTACCCGCCCTCCTGGACGCGGACGACGAGCTGAGATTGGTACTTTTCGCCCATCACGAATCGGCACGCTTCCCAACGGATTCGCTGCGGGTTGAGTTCCACCTCGTCAGAGGCCCCCGGCAGACTCTGTTTCGACCGATCTGGGATCTCTGGCAGTTGCCGCCACGCCTTCGCCGAGAAGCACCCAATCTATTTTTTTCGCCTTATGGATCCATCGCAGGAGGCGTCGGGATTCCGCAGGTGATCACCGTTCAGGATCTTGCCTTTGTGAAACGGCCCGAGCTGCTTCCCCTGCGTTATCGCCTTCCCTGGAACTGGCTTTCTCGGCGGTGGCCGCGAGCGGCGGCGTGTCTCGTGCCTTCCGAGGTGACCCGCGATGATGTGCTCGAACACACGCGGATCGAACCAAAACGGATCACGGTGGTACGACACGGTGTCGATGCCGGATTCCGGCCGTCCACCGAAGGCCAGCAGGCTGCGGTGAGGCGGCAGTTCGGCCTTAATAGACCATTCGTGCTCTGGGTGGGCACACGCGAACCCAGGAAGAACCTCGGCTTTCTGCTCGAGGTCTTCAACCGACTCAATGTCGGCCGGGCGGAACCCTTGCAGCTGGTGCTGGCCGGTGGGCCGGGCTGGGGAAAAGGACTTTCGACGGGTGTCTCGCCATCCTGGATCAGGGTGGTGGAAGGTGTCGATGACGAAACGCTGGTTGCGCTTTATGGCGCGGCCTCCGTCTTTGTCTTTCCATCGCTGGACGAGGGCTTCGGACTGCCGGTCATCGAGGCCATGGCGTGCGGCACCGCCGTCGTGGCCGCCGATGCCGGCGCGTTGCCCGAGGTGGCCGGATCGGCGGCGGAACTCGTGCCGCCGGGCGATCTCGATGGCTGGATTGACGCCGTGTTCCGGGTCGTTTCGGATGAGGGTCTGCGCAGCGACCTGGAGCGACGCGGACTCGAACGGTCAAGCGAGTTCAGCTGGAAGCGGGCGGCCGAGGAGACCCTGGCGGTCTTTCGCGGGGTGGTCTGATACTTGACGCTGGTTTCTCGTTACAAGATTTCATCGCACCATCGTAGCCCGCAGATC
>CBESWV010000294.1:0-4898 GCA_965533305.1 uncultured bacterium
TCGAGCTCGAAATCGGCGAAGGATTCAGATACGCCAACAACATGACCTTTCTGGGTTGGATCGAGGAGTGAATATCATGGACAAACAGCGTGTTCTCGAGTCCGTTTCAGCCCTTTCAGCTGCGGGAGCGCTCAGCGAGGCCGAGCTTACGGCCGCCTACCGCGAAGGAGCCGGAAGTGAGATTGTCGAGCGCCGTGCCCACTACTCGACGGTGCTCTATTTTATCGGCGGCGGCGTGGTCGTCATGGGCATCGTCGCTCTGATCGCACAGGTTTGGGACGATCTGGGCGGTGTGATGCACATCGTCGTGACGCTCGGTTCGGGGATCGCAGCCTTCGCCGCCGGGGTGCTTCTCAGCCGGCGTCGGTGGCTCGGCGCTGCGGGACCGTCCTTCTTTCTCATCGCGGCCCTGGTGCTGCCATTCGGGTTGGCTGTGGTCTTGGATGAGGCCGGGTTTCAGCCTGATCGGTTTGGATGGCAGAGCCTGATCTCCGTGGTGCTGATGGGCGCCTTTGCGGCAGCGTACCTGCTCTTTCGATCGAACAGTCTGCTGCTCTACGCCATCGGATATGCAACCTGGGCCTTCTTTGCGATCACCGGTTGGATCGTCGGCCCGAACCCCGGTTTCGACGAGTTTGAGTTCTTCGAGTACCGCGCGCTCGCGGTGGGTCTGAGCTACTTGATATTGGCGTTTGCTTTCAACGACACCGAGCGTCATCCACTCTCCGGCATCCTCTACGGCTTCGGAGTGGTGAGCTTTCTGGGAGCGGCTCTTGCCCTCGGTGGATGGAAGCCGAGCCAGAACGTGTTCTGGGAAATGGTTTTTCCCGGCCTCGTTTTTGTAGTCCTGTATGCGAGCGTCCATCTCAAAAGCAAGGCTCTGCTGACCTTCGGATCCTTGTTCCTCGCCTCTTTTCTTGTCAAAATTACCAGCGAGTACTTCAAAGACAGCCTGGGTTGGCCGTTGGCGCTGGTGATCTCTGGGATGATGTTGATGGGGGTGGGTTTCCTCACCCTGCGGTTGAAGAGGCGATACTTGAATGAATGAGTCAGCGACGGGAGGTCCCCATGAGCACCGCCAACGACGACAGCCGACCGCCCCGCGGCATGTGGCCGAGGGCTCTCTATCTCGCCGATCGGACGCCGGAATCGCGCAACCGTTATGTTGATTTCCTGCGGGCGCTGTCGATTCTCGCCGTCGTCGTCGGGCACTGGCTGATCTCGGCGCCGTACTTTCTGGGCCATGAACCGGCCTACGCCCATCTGCTCGATCTCGAGCCGTGGACGCGGTGGCTGACCTGGCTCTTCCAGGTGATGCCGGTCTTCTTCTTTGTCGGCGGGTTCTCCAACAGCGTGTCGTGGGAGTCGGCGATGCGCAAGGGGCTCGACTACAACGCCTGGTTCGACGCCCGGATCCGGCGCCTCATCGGCCCGGTGCTGCCGCTCGTACTCGGCTGGGGCGTGATGGTGGTGGTCGCTCACGCCAACGGGGTGGGTCCCACCATGATCCGGATCGGTTCGCAGGTGGCCCTGGTGCCGGTGTGGTTCCTCGCCGTCTACATTCTGGTGGTGGCCCTGGTGCCGCTCACCCATGCGGCATGGAAACGCTGGGGATTCGCCTCGGTGGTGGCGCCGGTCGTCGGCGCCATCGCCGTTGATTTCGGCACCTTCGCCGCCGGTCTGAGCTGGATCGGCTGGGTCAACTATGTCTTTGTCTGGCTCACCGTCCACCAGCTCGGCTATGCGTGGCGCGATCGGCGCTTGGCCGGCGCCAAAACCGGGGTGTCGCTCTTTGTCGTCGGGATTCTCAGCCTGCTCGCCCTCACCCACCTCGGACCCTACCCGCTGAGCCTGGTCGGAGTGCCGAGCGATGAGGTCAGCAACACCCTGCCTCCCAAGCTGCCTCTCCTGGCGCTGGCGGCGGCACAGATCGGGCTTCTATTGAGTTTCGAGGCGCCGGCCCGGCGTTGGCTCGCCCACCGGATTCCCTGGGCCGCGACCATCCTCGTCAACGGCATGATCATGACCATCTATCTCTGGCACTCGACCGTGATGATGCTCCTCGTCGGTCTTGCCTTCTGGCAGCTGCCGTCCGTGCTCGCACCCTATCCGGCGACCGCGGTCTGGTGGTGGACGCGAATCGCGTGGCTCGGCGCTTACGCGGCAGCGTGTTTGCCTTTCCTGCTTCTCTTCTCCCGTTTCGAGCGACCGGAAACGGGTGGCCGTCCGGCCGCCGCGTGGCGACAGCTCGTCGGCTGCACGGTGGCGTGCGCCGGGCTCGCCACCCTGGCTCTCGGGGGGATCGGTGGCGGCGGCTGGCTCGGTCTGCGCTGGATTCCACTTCTGCTGCCGCTGGTGGGAGCGGCCATCGCGGGCTTTGGTCCCATCCCGTGGCTGTTTCATGCCGGCCAACGGCGGTGGGCCTCACCTTAGGGTCGCGATGACTCCCGAACGGGAGGATTCTCGAGCAATTCGACGACTGCCGTGTGGCCCGCCTCCCGCGCGAAGCTCAGGGCGGTGTCGCCGTCCACGTCTTTGAGAGTCGGATCGGCGCCGCGTTCGAGCAGCAACCGAACAACCTCGATCTGACCCTCGGCCGAGGCGGTCATGAGCGCGGTGAATCCTTCCAGCGATCCCTGGGTGTTGACCTCGGCGCCGGCGTCGAGCAGCACCTCAACGGTCTCGACGTATGGGCCGCTCGAGGCATACATGAGGCCGGTGCGGCCGCTGAGGTCCTTGGAGTCGACCTTGGCGCCTTGGGTCAGGAGAAAGCTGACAACCTGGCGGTGGCCGTTGAAGGCGGCGAACATCATGGGAGTCCGGCTTTCGGCATCCACCGCATCGACGGTGGTCCCGGCGGCCACAAGGTGCTCGACATCGACGAGCTTGCCGACATACGCCGCCTCGAAGAGCGCGAGTTCCTCGGGTGTCGGTGGCGCCTGTTGGGCGGCGATGGGTGTGGCCAAGCACGCGAAGAGACCTGCTGCGATCAAGATCGATTTCATGGCAACACCATACAGCTCTCTCGTGATTTGCGCCCGGGCCGCCGATGCCTGCACGCCTTGCGGTTCCTGCAGGGAACGTTGGGATTCTGCGGCGTTTGGAGATGATTCTCATTCCTGAGAGAATGCGCAAGTAAAGAAATATAAAAACTTAACTGTAGTATTCTCGATTTGCATCGAGTGCGGTTGCCAGCCCTGTCGAGGGTCTGAGAGGCGCCGCAACACAGGGAGAATCATGATGAAGAGATCAACCACGTTCGCTTGTCTTCTGGCCGTGTCCGTTATCCTGGCGGCTCCCGTCGTCATGGCAAAAGGACCGGGAGGCGGAGGCTGCGGCGGTTGTAACGGCCAGGGCCATGGCAAGAATGCCGGTCACGGTCAACATCAGGGGATGACAGTGGTGCTGGAACGGCTTGAGACCCTTCCCGTCGGTACGTTGTCCGATGATGAAGCGGCTGCACTCGTCTACCTGCGAGAAGAGGAGAAACTTGCGCGTGATGTCTACACCGCGTTCGCCTCGAAGTGGAATCGTCAGGTCTTCAGCAACATTGCCGGCGCTGAGCAGCGGCACATGGATCTGATCAACGCACTGCTCGACCGCTACGAAATCGAGGATCCGGTGGCCGATGACACCGCCGGCGCCTTCACCAGCCGCGAACTGAGCGAGCTCTACGAAAAGCACGTCGCAAGCGGTGAAGCCTCTCTTGAGAACGCGTTCCGCGCGGGCGCCGGCATCGAGGACAAGGACATCTTCGATCTCTACGCTCTGATCGAAAGCAGCGAGAACGCCGATGTCAAGCTGGTCGCCAACAACCTGGTCAAGGGGTCGCGCAACCATCTCAGAGCCTTTTCAAAGAACCTCTCCAAGCAGGGAGTCGACGCCTACCAGGCGCAGAGCCTCGAGCAGTCGGTCTATGACGAAATCGCCTCGTCCGAGTGGGAGCGGGGCGTGGTCTACGACGAGAACGGTGGTGAGCTCTTGGCCCATGGCGGGGGCCAGGGCAAGGGTCACGGTCAGGGACAAGGCAAGGGCCAGGGCAAGGGTCAAGGTCACGGCCAAAAGGGAGCTTGCAAGAACACGACCGGAGGCTGAAGACATCTAGGGTGGTCGGCCACCCCTGTCACCACTTGAAAGCAAGAAAATTCGCAGCCCCTGCCTTGCATCTGAAGCACCGACCCTTGGTAGCCGCTATATTGGGTGAAACAGGGGGAGTGAATGGCTCAAGGACTGATGGGGTTGGTGCTCGGACCGGACCTGGATGTAGGGATTCAGTTGAAATGGGCGGTGCGGCTCGCCGAGGCGCGTTCCCTCGATCTCCTGGTTCTTCAGCATGTCGAAAGCCGTGAAGGCAAGACCGTCGAGATTTCCCTGACGGAAGACCCGGATGACAAGACGACACCCGTCGCACGGCAGGTGAGGGAGCTGATCGAGGCGTCGCCTGGACTCTGCGCGGCCGGCGAGGAAGACCCCGCCGAAGCGGATGGCGAGGTGGCCGAACAGCACGAGACGTCGGATAGCGAGGGCGAAGTTCTCTCGGTCCGGCTCAAAGAGATCCGCTGTTCCGGGTTGCGAGCGACCCGCGAGCAGCTCCTGGTTCAGATCAGGAAGAACAAGCTCAAGCTCTGCACTCTGGCGCGGCGGGAGATGAACACCACCGACGTCGATCTCAACAGGGAACGCCTGCTCTTCCTGCGCTACACGCCGTGTGAGGTGGTCTTCTGCTACGGCCTCCAACCGGAGACCGAGATGACACGGGTGCTCGCCGCCGCCGCCGATGGGGCCCACGCCGCCGCGGCCCTTCGTCTCGGGCGCGATCTTGCGGCCGCGTCGGGCGAGACCTTCACCGCGGTCCGGGTCAACCCCAACATCGGCCCAGACGCCGAGAAGGTCGGTGC
>CBESWV010000295.1:0-4886 GCA_965533305.1 uncultured bacterium
GTCGAGTTTGCTCTCGACACTCGCGATCTTGTCGCCCATGGTCTGCACCTTGTCGGTTCGCGTGCCGAGGCGCATGTTGGTGGCGACTCTGGGGGCGCCCATTTCATGCAACACCTCGTGGCAACGTTTGACGGCGACCATGATCTCGTCCCACTCGCCCTCGACGTTGGTGCCGTTGGCGTGGAGTTGGGTCTTGAGCCCGGCGTCCCGCAGGACGCGCTCGCAGGCGGCGACATAGGGCGAGAGCGAGAGCCCCGTTCCGAGGGGAATGATGGCGATGTCGGCGATGAGGTGCATAGGATCTTTCCTCCTTCGTCAGCATACCGCTCGTTCAATTCCTTCTGCCGTTGGCTCCCGCCATCGGCAGAAGGAATTGAAAAAGAGGATGGGTCGTCTCGCGCTACGAGCGCATCAGGTTCTTCCCGAGAATCGCCGATGCGCAGAGTACGCCGCCGTAAAGCGCACCCGCGATACCGGCAGTGCAGACATCCTGGCCGGTGATCCAGAGACCGGGGACGGGAGTTTTGGGTCGGAGCCCTTTGGTCTTGAATCGCTCGGGGGTGTGCTCGAGGCCGTAGATCTCGCCCTCGACATAGGCGCCGAAGTGGCGGGTCGAGAGCGGGGTCGAGAGCTCGTGATAGTCGATGTGGCCTTCGAGCTGCGGCACTTCACGGACGAGGATTTCGAGCAGGCGCTCGGTGAACCCGGCCTTGAAAGATTCGTAGTCTTCGCCGCGTTTCTGCCAGGCCTTGTCCTCCCAGGCGGAAAACCACTCATAGGGCGCGATACTCACGACCTCGACGGTGGCCTTGCCAGGGTGTCGATTCTGAAAATCGGGGTCCTTGGCCGACGGGAAGGAAATGTAGGTCAAGGGAATCGGTGCCGAAGGGTCCTTGAGGTAGCGCTCGACGGTGGCATCGTGATCCGGTCCGGGGAAGACCCAGAGATTCGATGTGCCGAGGCCGAGTTCCTTGTCGCTGGCGTCGAGTCCGACATAAAGACAGATGTGTGAGGTGGATGGGGTGACCCGTTTGAGCACCGATGCCAACGCACGCCTCCCGGGGGCATCGACCGGAAGGAGTTGGTGGACGGTGTTGGGGACGCCGGCGTCGCTGATGACGATGGGCACGCGGAACTCGCGCTCATCTTTCATGCGGACACCCACTGCGCGGCCGCGTTCTATGAGGATCTCGGTGACCTCGGCGCCGACCACCACCGCACCGCCGACCGCCTCGATCTCGGGGATGATTTCGGCCGCGATCCGGCCCGAACCGCCCACGGGATAGCCGGCGCCGCGGAGATAGTGGTTGAAGACCATAGCGTGGATACCGAAGCTCGCCTTTTTCGGGGTCAGGCCATAGTCGCCGTACTGAGTGGTGAGGACGGTCTTGAGCAGCTCGTTGTCGGTGAGCTCGTCGAGCACCTCTGCGACGGTCCGCGAGGCGTGCTTCAGAAAGCCCCGACGCATCCAGGGCCCGGCGATGGCGGCAATGGGGCCGGGCAGCGCTTTGGCGCCGAAGAAACCGCGGGCGCCACGGGTGGTCTCTTTGACGAGCTCGAGATAGCGGTCGATGGCGGCTTCCTCATCGGGAAAAGACTCGACCATGCGGTCGCGCCAGGCGGTGCGCCCGGCGATGTACTCGAAGCGTTCCTCACCGACGATGACCGTGTCGTAGACCGCTCCCATCGCCTGCCAGTCGAGACGGTCGCCGGTGATCTCATCGAAGAGCCGCCGGATGGTGGACTCGGGGTTGTGAACCTCACCGACATAATGCAGACCGACATCCCAGTCATAGTCCTTGCGCTTGAACATGTGGGTGAAGCCGCCGGCCTTGGCATAGCGCTCCAGGACCAACACCCGCTTGCCGGCGCGTTTCGCGAGCAGTGCGGCGACTCCGAGGCCGCCGATTCCCGAACCGATGACAATAGCGTCGTAGTCGCCTTCGGGCTGCCAACTGCGATACGAAGTTCCGGACTTGCTCATGACTCCACCTCGATGTGCTCGTTCGGCGCAGCATATCGTATCGGCTACAATCCCCGGCCATGGAACAAGACACGATCGAGATCTGGCTGGTACGACACGGTGAGACGACCTACAACGCCGCCCGGCGGATCGCCGGCTGGTGTGACCCGCCATTGACCGACCTCGGACGGAAGCAAGCGTCGGCGGTCGGCCCGAAGCTGGATGGTGCTGACTTCGATTCGGTGTGGTCCTCGGATCTCCAGCGGGCGGTGGAGACATCGCGCCTCGCCTGGGGTGAAGCGGTTCCGGATCCTCGAATTCGCGAGTGCAACTTTGGCGTTTACGAAGGCCTTCCATTCGACGAGGTGGACGCCGCCGACGCCAGTGTCTTTATGGGTTTCCGCGATTTCAAGATGCCCGAAGGCGATTCGCACGAGTCGTTTCTCACGCGGATCGAGGGCTTTGTCAACGAGTTGGTTCCCGGCCGTCATCTGCTTTTTGTCCACGGCGGAGTCATTCGCATTCTGACCCAGGATCTTGGGGTCGACCGCTTTGTCGGAACCGGATCGGTGGTGGGAGTCGATTGGACGAATCGCCGGCTCCTCTTTGTCAACGAACCGGACGCCGCCGAGAGCTGAAATCCGCTCGAAACGAAACGACGGCAAGCTGGAGGCTCGCCGATACGACAGCGCAGGGCTCCTTGTAGGGGCAGGCTTCCAGCGTGCCCTTCAAAGGTGTAGCTGTCGGCAATCGCGATCAATGGCCGCCGCCTGATCAGTCGGTTCGAACGGCCCTGAATTGCTTTTGGTCATGCAGATTCGTCAGCCTCTTGCGGGCGGGACGCCCGCATCACAAGGGTGTTTGGCCGGTTGTGGCGCGGGCGTCCCGCCCGCATTGAGGTCGATGTCGAGGGAATATGTCCGCCCTTGTGCCGCTTCCAAAGATTGTGATCGTAATGAGGCACCCTAAATGGATCGGTAGCGCCCTCGCCATCGTGATGGCCACGGCAGCGGCTGCCGAGGAGAGCCATGTCCGGGCGCGACTTGTGGCCGATGTCGCCGAGCTACGCGCCGGCGAGCGCTTCCACCTTGGAGTGCTCCTGGAACCCGAACCCGGTTGGCACGTCTATTGGCGCAACCCGGGAGAAGCAGGGCTCTCTACCGAGGTGCGTTACCGACTGCCCGAGGGGTTTTCGGTGGC
This sequence comes from uncultured bacterium, assembly GCA_965533305.1. GTDB lineage: Bacteria > Acidobacteriota > Thermoanaerobaculia > Thermoanaerobaculales > Sulfomarinibacteraceae > JAHECW01. The sequence continues at coordinate 3,164 of CBESWV010000295.1, forward strand.
CGTGCTGCAGTGGCCGACCCCGGTGGAGTTCGAACAACCGGGGAGGATCGTCGGTTACGGTTACGAAGAACCGGTCGTTCTGGCCGCCGAAGTCACAGTGCCGACCGAGTTCCAGGGATCGTTGACCGCCGAGATCGAAGCCTCATGGCTCGCGTGCAAGGATGTATGCATCCTCGGATCCACGAAGCTGATCGCGGACCTGCCGCTGAAGGGTGCCGATCTCGAGGCTTCGAAGACAGCGTTCGAATCGTGGGCAGAACTCATGCCGAGCGAGGGCGGAGCCGATGCCTTCGAGTTCTCCGTCACCGGTGGTCCGGTGCCCGATTCCGGATCGGTCAAGCTCACCGTGTGGCAGAACTGGAAAGCGGCTCCCGGCACCATTGAGTTCTTCCCCGACCCGGGCCCCGGTCTCAAGGTCGAGGGCGTTCGGGTTCAGACCCGCGGACTCCTGACTCGGATTGACTTCAGTATTTCTCGTTTGAAAAGCCCAAGAGACCCGGCGACGATGCTGCGGTCGCTCATCGTGATCGAAGATGAACGTGGGAAGCGATCCGCCTGGGTCACCCACATCGAACTCGACTGACCGGGCCGTCGGTGGCGGTCCATCGAAAGGAACGAACCATGATCAAGATGATGAAAACCATGACCCTGATTGGCATCCTCGCCATAACCGGAGGCGCCGCCGCCGGACCGGGGATTGACGTGGGCGACAAAGCGCCCGGCTTCACCCTTAGCGACAGCGCGGGCAAGACGGTCAGCCTGGCCGATTTCAAAGGCAAGGTCGTGGTCCTCGAGTGGACCAACCCCGACTGCCCCTTCGTCAAGCGCCATTACAAAGAGGGTTCCATGAAGAACCTCACCTCGGCCTACTCCGAGAGCATGGGAGTGGTGTGGTTGACCATCAACTCCACCAATTACATGGACGCCGCGGCCAATGCCGCCTTTGTCAAAAAAGAGGGCCTCGGCTGGCCCGTTCTGGTCGACCAGGATGGAGCCGTCGGCCACGCGTATGGCGCCGCGACGACGCCCCATATGTTCATCATCGACGCCAAGGGAATTGTGGTCTACGAGGGCGCCATCGACGACGACCCACGAGGCAACATGGAGGCGGGCGCTCGGACCAACTATGTGGCCAACGCCCTCAACGATGTTGCCGCCGGCCAGGCGGTTTCGACCGCGGAGACCAAGCCGTACGGCTGCTCGGTGAAGTACAAGCAGTGAGTCGTGAGTCACAAGTCGTGAGGCGCGAACTGTGAGGCGTGCCGGGGCGGGTGATCCCCGTAACGGACCATGATTGCCGGTAGTTCCTGGTACCATTCGCAGCAGAAAATCAATCATCGAGAAACATGAAATGCCGCCGGTGGCGGCACCGACCTCAGGAGGATTGAATGGACAGTAAAATCTTGGTTTTCGGGTCTCTTGTGTGTCTCGCCCTTGTGGCGGCCATGCCGGCTTCAGCTCAGGAGCAACCCAATATTCTGGTTGTCTGGGGCGATGATATTGGCCAATCGAACATCAGCGCCTACACCATGGGAATGATGGGTTATCGGACGCCCAACATCGATCGCATCGCCAACGAAGGCATGATCTTCACCGATTATTACGGCGAGCAGAGCTGCACCGCCGGTCGTTCATCCTTCATAACCGGCCAGAGCGTTTTCCGCACCGGTTTGTCAAAGGTCGGGCTGCCGGGCGCTGATCTCGGGCTTCGTGTCGAAGATCC
>CBESWV010000296.1:0-4884 GCA_965533305.1 uncultured bacterium
CCTCGCGGTTCAACCCCGCTGAAGCTCCTCGAGGACTTCGACCGCCTCGGCGGTCTCGATCCGCTGATCGAGGACAACCCCGTCATCGGTGGGCAGCACCCACGCGATCCCGTCGGCGTCGCGCTTCTTGTCCACGGCGATATAGCCGCAGACCGTCTCGGCGTCGAGATCGGCGATGCCGGGTCTGTTGCCGAGTCCGTCGACGGCCGCGCGGAGCGCCCGTTCCCCCTCGGCGGAGAGCAGCCCTCGGCGCCGGCCGAAGATGGCCGCGGCCTCGAGGCCCCATGCCACCGCTTCGCCGTGGAGGAAACGCGTGTACCGAGTGGCGGACTCGAGCGCGTGGCCCATGGTGTGGCCGAGGTTGAGAGCCTTGCGCAGACCGGCCTCGCGTTCGTCGGCATTGACGATCTCGGCCTTGATGGCCACCGATCGTGCGACCAGGGTCTCCCACTCATGGGGCGTGAGTGAGTCATAGCCGAATTCGGTCGCGTCGGGCACAAGATCCAGGAGTTCGTGGTCGCTGATCCAGGACGCCTTGACGACCTCGGCGAGTCCGGCCTGGAGCTCTCGTGCGGGAAGAGTGGCCAGGGTTTGGGTGTCGGCAATGACGAGCCGCGGGGGCCAGAACGAACCGACCAGATTCTTGCCCTCCGGAAGGTTGACCCCGGTCTTGCCGCCGACGGCGGCGTCGACCATTCCCAGAAGAGTGGTGGGGGCCGCGACCCAGGCGATGCCTCTCAGGTAGGTGGCGGCGGCGAACCCCACCGTGTCGGTGACGATTCCGCCGCCGATGGCCACGACCGAGCCGCTACGGTCGAGACCCATGCCGAGCCAGTGGCGGAAAACCTCTTCGATGGCGGCCCAGTTCTTGTGCGTCTCTCCGCCTGGAATCTCGAGGATTGTCAGACCGAGCGCCTCGGCCGGTCTTCGACCGTGGAGCGGTCCCACTGTCGTATCGCTGACGATGGAGCGCGGCAGGGCGAGGTGTTCTTGCTCGAGGACTTCGGCGATTCGGTCGAGGCTCCCCGGCCCCACAATCGCCGGGTAGTCGCCGTGAGCTGATTTCAATTCAAGTCTGACCATGGCGACATGGTACACGGGGTCGAGCCGGGTCGATCTGATTTGGCTCCCGCGTTAGTTGAGACAGCATCTTAATTTATTGTTATTAAAGGACTTGAGTGGTACCGTAGATCGGTTCGAATTGCTGTTCCCGGAGGACTGGATGAGACGATCGATGACGTTGGTGTTGGTAGGACTCGTTGTGCTCGGTGGTTGGACGGTTGCGGGTGCCGCGGAGATCATCTCCCTGACCCCGACGACGACCGGTCTCGAATTCGAGGCTGGAGGAAATCCGATCATTCACCTGCGGGTCTCCGAGGTGCGGCTCGACCGCATCGAGATCGACGGTTCCCACTGGGCGGTGGTCCAGGTGCCGGGTGGCCACAACCTCATGGATCGCGGCCTGCCCTCGCTGCCGTATCTGAGCGGTGAGTACCTGCTCGACCGGAACGGAGGGGTCACCCTCGAGTTGGTCAACACCAAGCTCCGCGAGATCGATCTTTCGAGCCACGGCCTCGCCGGCGTCGCACCCTCAAAGGGGCATTTCGATCGCACCACCGATCCTCAGAGTGTGCCGTGGGTCTTTGACGACAAGATCTACCAGGGCGCCGCCAGATTCCCGACCGAGGATGTCTGGGTGGACCGGCCCTATATTGCGGGACCTCTCAGGGGAGCAGCGTTGCGATTCCCCACCGCCCATTGGCGACCCGAGACCAACACTCTCGTCGTGGTCGAGGAAGCCTGGTTCCGGGTGGTTGCCAGCGCCGAGGGCGACAACCCCCGGCTCGGGCCGGCCCGGCCGTTGAGCGGTCTGTTTGATGCGACCGCACGACTGCACGCCATCAACTATGAGACCGTCAGAGGTCGGTACATTCCTTTGGTCGAAACCGGCCGCCTGCTCATCATCGCCGCCGACGACTTCGTCGACGAGGTGGCGCCCTTTGCCGAGTGGCAGACCCTCGTCGGCTACCCGACCATGGTGGTTCCGGTGTCCAGCGCCGGCTCGACAGGGGCACAGATCAAGAGCTATATCCAATCGGTCTATGATGCATCCGATGGTCTCACCTGGGTGATCCTGGTCGGCGACGTGCAGCAGATTCCATCGCTGATCGGTGTCAACGAGGGCGCGACCTGCGACCCCTGTTACACCAAGCTCGAGGGTGCCGACAACAGGCCTGACGCATCGATCTCGCGGATCTCGGCGCAAACGGGCGAGCAGGTCACCACACAGATCAACAAGATCCTCGACTACGAGATGACGCCTGACGCGGGTTCGGCGGGGGCGTGGTACGCCAAGGCGTTCGGTGTCGCCGGTGATGATACGGGCGGTACTCCGTCATACTCGGATTGGGCACGGATGGACTTCCTGCGCGATGATCTCATCCAACCCGCCTATCATTTCACCGAGTTCGACCAGCTCTACCACAGTCCCTCAAAGGCGGCCGTGGCCGGAGCGATCAACGACGGGCGCTCGATCGGCCTCTACATCGGCCATGGGTCCGAAACCGCGTGGTCCACATCCGGTTTCAGCGTTTCGGATATCAACAACATGCTGACCAACTCCCAAACCCTGCCCATCATCTGGAGCGTGGCATGTGTCAACGGACGCTTTGACCGATCGGGCGGCGACTGTTTCGGCGAGGCGTGGTTGAAGAAGGACGGGGGCGGGGCCGTCAGCTTCGAAGGCGCCACCACAAACGAGTCATGGGTGCCGCCGTGCGACGCCCAACGTGGCGTCATTGATGCTCTCCGGCTCGAATCCGCATTCACGACCGGTGGCCAGCACGTCAACGGCAAGCTTTATTGCATGGACGTCAACGGTGACTCCAACTCTTCGCAGGGTACGATGTTCATGGAGCAGTCGACCCTCTTTGGCGCCTGCACCATGTGGCCGCGGACCCGGGCGCCCCAGTTCCCCGACGAACCCGACGACTTCAGCGTGATGGGCGGTACGGCGACCCTCACCGTCAAGGTCGCGGGAGCTCCCTTCACCAAAGCCGGTGGCGCCATCGTTTCGTTCTACGATGACGCGGGTGGGGTCACCCTTCTCGGATCGGGCTTGATCGATGCCAACGGAGTCGTGACTGCAGCGGTCTTGGGTGATCCGACCCGGTGCCACATCCACGGTTTGAATCTCATTCCGACCTCCTTTGAACTCGTCGCTCGTGAGGCCGGCCGGATCTCGCTCGATGCCGACGCCTATGCCTGTGCCGACACGGTGACGGTGCGCGTGGCCGACAGCAACATTCCGGGTTCCAGCCTGTATGCCGTCGACTCGACAACCGCCGAGCTTTCGGTGGGCGGCGCCCCAACGGTGGTGACGCTCACCGAGGTCGCGGCCGATCGCAACATCTTCGTCGGCACCGCAGTCCTCGGCACGGATCTCGCGGTCGGCCATGGAGACACTCTCATCGCAACCTATCTCGATGTCGATGACGGCGTCGGTGGGACCAACATTTCCCGAACCGCGTCGGCGGGGATCGATTGCCAGGGCCCCGCCATCTCCATGGTGCAGGCGACGGCAACCGAATCATCGGTGACCTTCAGCTTCACCACCGACGAGCCGGGCACGACCGTGGTGGTCTATGGAACCGCGACGCCGCCCGCGACGGTTCTCAGCGATACCACACTGACCACCGATCACCAGATCAGCGTCGAAGGTGTTGACCCGTGTACGACCTATCGTTTCGAAGTGAGAGCCGCGGATGCCCACGGCAACGAGAGCCGAGACACCAACGGTGGGGCCTTCTACGGGGTGGACACGGCCGGTTGGGGGACATTCCTCAGCGAGACGTTTGACTCCGATCCTGGGTGGACCGTCGACAACGGCGGATTCCCGACCACCGGCTGGGCCTACGGTGAACCCACCGGTCAGGGTCAGGACAGTTATGGCGGTCCCGATCCTACGGCGGGATTCACAGGGCCGAGCGTGTATGGCGTCAATCTCGCGGGCGATGCGCCCGCCAGTGCCGGGGACAACCAGATCAAGCTCACCACACCGGTCCTCGATCTCGCGGCCGCGACTTCGGTTCAGCTGCGCTTCCGACGGTGGCTCGGTGTCGAGCAGGACACCTATGACCACGCGAGAATCCGGCTGTCCACCGATGGCGGAGCCAGTTGGCAGACGGTGTGGGAGAACGACGGCACCACCATCGATGACACGGCGTGGGTCGAACAGGTGGTCGAGTTGCCGCAGGCGGTGGGCCACGACCAGGTGCAGGTTCGCTGGACCTATGGTGCATCGGACGGTAGCTGGAACTACTGCGGCTGGAACATCGACGATGTCGTCATCGAGGGTGCCATGTCATGCGAAGGTATGAGCATGCTCTTTGGTGACAGTTTCGAAACCGGCGACTGTGGGATGTGGAATCTCGCTTTCGGCGAGAACTGATCCGGCCATAGAACGAATCAACGCCGCCGGGTCACCCCGGCGGCGTTGTTACGATACGCGTGGTGTGGTGCCATTTGTTGCATTGTTCGGCGGTGAGCCTTTCCGGAGAAGGTAGAGCGTCGATGCCGATCAATGCTACGGGTGGCACCGGAGAACTCGTCACGGGCGCTCCTCGATCGGATTGTTCCAGCGACCCGGCCCTCTACTCCGGCCTTCTGGACCGCCTCCGGCGTCCCAGCGTCGCGAAATCAGCGTGGTCATTCGGTGGTCAATTGGTAGGTCTGTGACCACGCTGATTTCGCGAGCGGCGGCCTCCTTCTGAGCTGGGAAGCACTGTAACCAGCGCTGAACCCGTGGAGTGCCCGGTATGACATTGTGCGGGATGTCAGGCTCTGCCGGATGATCGAAGGGGCACAATGTCAAACCCCGCACGT
>CBESWV010000297.1:0-4867 GCA_965533305.1 uncultured bacterium
TGAAATGGTGCGATGGGTCAATAGTGCGATGTCCTTTGCGATGGTCTTTGCGATCTTCGCGGTCTTTGCGTTTCAATCAGTTCGCTACAGGCCAGCGCTATGGTTGTGGCCCTCTGTGCCTTCAAGGTCGGAGGGAGCCCGAGTCAAGAAATGCGATGCTTCGTGGACCCTTCGTGGTCCTTTGTGTCCTTTGTGTTTCAAAGCCCAACCGCCCCCTTGAGGACTACGTCAGCCCGAACTTCCGGCCGAGGGTACGAGCGAGCAGCTTCTTCGGCAGCATGGCCATGGCGGGAACGATCCTCGCGCCTCCGCCGATTTTGAGCATCGCCGGCGGTTTCTTCTTCGTCGCGGCATCGGCCACGCGGCGCGCGAATTCCTCAGCCGGCATGGCGAGGTTCTTTGACATCGCCGCCCGCTCTTCCATGGCTCCGACCTTGTCGTGATAGAGCGATTCCGGGTCACGATAACGATCGAGGCCCTTCCCCGCAGCCTGCGGAAACTTCGTCACCACGCCTCCGGCCCGAATCACGAGCACATGGATCCCAAAAGGCGCCACCTCCGGGCGAAGGGCATCCGAGAGCAGGTGAAGGGCGGCCTTGCTCGCCGAGTAGGCGCCGCCGAACGGCGTTGCCATCAGGCTCGAAACCGAGCCGATGTTGACGATGCACCCGCCGCCCGCGGCGGCCATGTGCGGCACCACCGCCTGGATCGCCGCCACCGCTCCCACGACATTGGTCTCGAGCTGCCGGCGGAGATCGTCGACGGAGATTTCCGCCACGGGACCGACCAGGGCGTAGCCGGCATTGTTGACCAGGATATCGATCCGCCCCGCCCACTCTACTGTTTCGGCAACGGCGCGATCGATGCTCTCGCCGTCGGTGACATCGAGGGGGAGAGCGAGGCACTCATCGTCGGCAAGGCCCGCCAGAGATTCAGCGTTTCGAGCGGTGGCCGTCACCAAGTCTCCCCGCCTCAGGAATTCCTCGGCGAGGGCGCGTCCGATCCCCGACGAGCACCCGGTGATGAGCACCACACGTTGATCGCTTCCGGTCATGTCTCATCTCCCACCTCTCCCCGGCAATGGAGGAGAAACTCACGCAAGGCGCTGAAATAGTCCGATCCGCCGACGAGCCAGAGTTCGTTGTGACCCGCGCCCGGCACCTCGAGGAATCGCGTGTCACCCGATGCAGCCTCGAACAGGCGCTCACCGTGGACGAAGGGAACAACTTCATCGGCCGGGGAATGGATGACCAGGATCGGACAATCCACACCACCGATCTTCGACAGCGAGTCCATCTTTGTCCGAACCAACCAACGAGGAATGAAGGGATAGTGGTGGGCCGCCATCTCCGGAATCGAGGTGAAACTCGATTCGACGATCAAGCCCGCCGGATCAACCTCGGCGGCCAGATCCACCGCGACTGCCCCTCCGAGACTCTTGCCGAGGATCACGATCCGTTCGGCATCGACGCCCCCATCCTCCCTGAGATACCGCCAGGCTGCTCGGGCGTCGCGGTAGAGCCCTTTCTCATTCGGCCGCCCGGAGCTGCGGCCGTAGCCGCGATAATCGACGATGAAGACCTGCGCCGGGATCCCGGCCAGTTCGAGCATGAGACCCGCTCGCTGAGAGAGATTTCCGGCGTTGCCGTGGAACCAGAGCAGCACCATCTCGGTGGTGGCTGAGACTGCAGCACCCGGAGTCTCCGGGCGACACCACCACCCGTGCAGTCGTTCACCATCATCGGTGGGAAAGAAACACTCCTCCACCACGGTTCCGGTGCCGCTGGAAACCGCCTCGACATCCCAGAATCCACTGGGGTCCTGCTCGGGGAAGAAGATCATCGAATCTTCAAAAATCACCATCGTGATCAGGATGGTAGCCCAGAGCGCAACGGCGCTGATCCCCAGTCTGACCCACCAGGGTCGCCGAGACCGTCGTTGGAGCTTCCACCGAGATTCACTCATCGTGCTTATCAGTGAACCACTTCTCGATCGCGGATGCCAGATCTCGAATCCACTCAACCGAGCCTCCAGTTGAACCACCTGCTCATGAGTTGTTCGGGCTGTTGGTTTTTTACCGCTGCACCGCCGCCGCTACAAAGAACCGGCGGCCCCGTTGGTTGTGGGCCACCAGGGAAAGACCTCTTTTCTTTTCGTCTTTCAGGATGATGGATAGGCCCAACTCCCGTCCTCACCGATTTCCGCCGTCTGATTGCCCTTCAAGCGGACGGCGAAAATCGGTTAGAGTGAAGCCCATGAGCAGTCTCGATCCCACTTCCGACCCTTTCGACGACCTTCTTGACTCTGAACCCGAAGCCGCCGCGCGCGAACTCACCCAGTTGCTCGCTCTCGACGCCCCGGGACGCCGAGAAGAGACCGACGCCCGCGCGGTTCAGATCCTCGAAAACCGCTCCATGGGGGACGAACTCATCGAGCACGTCAACCTCGATGTCCTCCATGCCCTCGGGGAGCGTCTCGTTGAACAACAGCGCTCCGGGCCTCCCCGACCCGACGACGAGAGGCGTTGGGAGGCTTGGTCGTTCCTCGACGCCATCCGTCGATCGAGCCTGCTCGTTCGGATCAGAAGCGCGAATGCCATTGATCTGTGGTCCGATCTCATCCTGCGCCTCGTCGAGGCATCTCACTTCACCTTTGGCCCGCTCTTCGAGCAGCGGGTCGCGGGATACGGTTCACGCACGCTTTTCGAAATCCCCGGGAGCAGTGCCGTGACCTCGGTCAGCTGGAATCAGGTCGCCGGACGGGTCGGACTCATCGCCCGCGGGCTCGTCGCCCTCACCTCAGGCTGTGGGGACAAACCCATTGCCATCCTCTCGGAGAACCGGCTCGAGATGGCGTTGACCGATCTCGCCTGCCTGACCACCGGCATCGTCAACGTCATGATTCCGGCCACCGCCACCGAATCCGAGGTCGGCTATATCGTCGGGCACTCCGGCGCCGGCACCATCATCGTGTCCAACTCGGTCCAGCTGAAGAAGATCGAGGCCCACCGGGGCAAACTGCCGAAGGTCGATCATGTCGTCGTTTACGAAGGGGCGGCCGCATCGGCTCGCGACGTCATCGAATTCGATGAAATCCTGGGCAGGGCGATCGAGGTTTCCGCCGAAGACCTCGGCGAGAAGCGGGCGAGTGCCTCCATCGATGATCTGGCCACGGTCATGTACACCTCGGGGACCACCGGCCGTCCTAAGGGCATCCGATTCTCGCAGCGCAACATCGTCTTCAAACGTTTTGCCCGCGCCCTCGCACTGCCGGAGATCGGCGAGGACGATCGGTTCCTCTGCTATCTGCCCCTCTTTCACACTTTTGGCCGATTCCTCGAGCTCTGCGGGTCGGTCTTCTGGGGGGCCACCTACCGGTTTGCCGAGAGCCCGTCCATCGATGGCCTCGTGCGGGAGATGCAGAACTACCGTCCGACGGTGTTCATCAGCATCCCGATGAAGTGGATTCAACTCTACGAACGCATCCGTCAGGAGGTCGATGTCGAGTCTTCCGCTGATGACGAGATCGTGGCGGCCGTTGATCTCGTCACCGGAGGAAAACTCCGCTGGGGCCTCTCCGCCGCCGGCTATCTCGACCCCGAGGTCTTTCGCTTCTTCCAGCGCTATGGCGTCGAACTCATGAGCGGCTTCGGGATGACCGAGGCCACGGGAGGCATCACCATGACGGTGCCGGAAGCGTACGTCGAGAATTCTCTCGGCGTCCCACTGCCCGGAATCAGGACCGAACTCGCCGACGACGGCGAGCTGGTCATCCGCGGCCCCTACGTGATGATGGGCTACCTCGATGATCCTGAGGGCCGGCCGGCGTTCGACGAGGAAGGCTGGTTCCACACCGGCGATCTCATGGAACAGGACACGACCGGACAGTTCCACATGGTCGATCGCAAGAAGGAGATCTACAAGAACGTCAAGGGCCAGACCATTGCGCCGCAGAAGGTCGAAAACCTCTTTCGCGATTTCGATTCAGTCGAAAGGATCTTCCTCGCCGGCGATCACAGGCCCTACAACACCGCCCTGATCTATCCCAACTTCGACTTTCAGGAGGTCGATCTCAAGACCCTCGACGCCCGCGAACGAAAGGCCCACTATCGTTCCCTCGTGGTGAGCGCCAATGCGTTTCTCTCCCCGTTCGAGCGGATCGTTGATTTTGCCGTCGTCGATCGTGACTTCGATCCGGATCTCGGAGAACTCACTCCCAAAGGAACCTACCGCCGCAAAGTCATCGAACGCAACTTCGCGGACACCATCCAGCTCTTGTACCGTCGAACGACGCTCTCGCTCGGCGGCGCGGAGGTCACGGTTCCGAACTGGCTCTTTCAGGCCCTCGGGATCACCGCCCAGGAACTCGAGATCGAGACCGACCGCCTCACCCTGGGAAGCGTCGGCTCGCCGCTGACGATTCTCTCGCTCGGGGGAAACGAGATTCAGATCGGATCCGTCGTCTACGTCTACACCGGCAGAGGATCCCTCGATCTCGGCCTCGTCCTCTCGACTCCCCTGCTCTGGCTCGGCAACAGCGAACTGGTCGACTTCGCACCGCTGGCCACCGAACATCGCGACCGCCGTCGGCGCCGGGAACCCAAAATCGATTGGCTGAGGCACATCCACGCCCATTCCGCGACACCGGGCGACCGTGACATCCTGGACGAGATCCACAAGAGCGACGAGATCGACCTCATGGCCCTCCACCATCTCGCCTGCCTCATGAATTCGACCGACACCGAAATCGCGGAACAGGCCGTGGATCTGCTCGAAGACGCCATCGAGACCGGCGAAGGCGAGCTCACGGACACCACCTTGAGCATTCTCCGCCACGCCGCATCCTGCGGGCTTCCCGATGTCTCGAG
>CBESWV010000298.1:0-4848 GCA_965533305.1 uncultured bacterium
GCGCGCATCTCCGGTCCGATCCGCCTTGGCCTGCCGTTGGGACCCACATGGACCATCAAGGTGCGCGCATCGACCGCGTGCCCTCCGTTGACCTCGATGCGGTAGGCGAAGACATAGCTCGCCCCCTTGAGATCCTCCACCCAGAGTCCGATCCGCACCTCGTCGTCGATGGTGATCTGGAGCCGATAATCGACCTCGACTCGAGCGACGACATATGGGATGTCGATCCCACCCCCGAATCGATGTCGCCAGAGCTCGGTCCGCGCGGTTTCGAGATAGGTCACGATGGTGGCGTTGTTGACGTGGCTCTTGGCGTCGATGTCGCGCCATCTCACCTGGATTTCGGTGACAAACGGCAAGTGGTCCATGACGGCGAGGGTAGCACCCTGGTGGGCGCAGCGGTAGCATCGGCAGGATGACCCATCACTCACTCCGGCTGGTGTGGATGTCCCTCGGGGATTTCGAAGGCTTCTACGACGATCTTCTGGCGGAGCTTCCGCCGGAGGAACACGCGCGGGCCACCCGTTTTCAAATTGCTGCGGCCCGTCATCGCTTTGTCCTCGCCCACAGTGTTCTTCGCCGGTCCCTGGGATCGTTGATAGACACGGATCCAGGGGATCTCGTCTTTTCCACCGGCGAACGTGGCAAGCCTCTGCTGGCCGTCCCAGCAATCGTTGATCCACCTCAGTTCAACCTCTCACACTCTGGAAATGTGGTGGTTTTCGTTGTCGGCCCGGTCGATGTCGGTGTTGATGTCGAAGGCCTTCGGGAGGTCTCCAACGCCGCGCGTTTGGCGCGTCGATTTTTCAGTCCCAGTGAGCAATCAATGATCAACGCCATCGACGGTGCCGCGCGGGATCACGCCTTTCTCCGCATCTGGACCCAGAAAGAGGCCTTTCTCAAGGCCACCGGTCTCGGGGTCGGGATGCCCCTGTGCGACGTCGAGACCGAGCCCGATCCGCAGGCGCCACCGCGGCTTCATGCCATCGCCGGCGACCGGGTGGAAGCCGCCCGTTGGACGCTTCTCGAGGCCCTGGTTCCCGGAGCCGTGTGCACCGTCGCCGTTCGCGAACCGGCGGCGGAGCTAGAAGTTGAGCGGTTCACACCGGCAGATCTGGAAGCGCGGTAGGCCGCGCAGAATCAATCGCCATCCTGCGGGACGCGGGCGTTGCAAAGGACCAAACGATCTTGTGGCGCCTACTTCTCGTGGACGTTCGACCTTTCATCAGCACCACCATCGCCGACGAGACGTCGGCGCTACAAAGGACCATGAGATGTTGTAGCGCCCACGTCTCGTGGGCGTTTGACCGTTTATCAGCGCGACCATCGCCACCGCCCGCACCACGAAGAAGGCCTCGCGGCCGACAGCGATGAAGAGACCAAATTCAGAGGTCCGCCTCAGGCTGCGACGATCCTCGCGAGCAGCACTGCCCAGGCTTCGACCACCGAATCCCAACGGAGGGTCGGGGCACGGTCGAGGGCACGCTCTCGGAGTTGTGCGGCGGTACCAGGCTCGAGCGCCTCGATCAGGGCCGCCGCGAGGGCCCGAGGATCATTCGGCGGACAGAAGAGCGCCGCATCGCCGCCGGCCTCTCGCAGGGCGGGGATCGCCGTCGCCACCGATGGCGTTCCGCAGCTGATCGCTTCGGCCAGCGGCAGACCGAATCCCTCGACCTCGGAGGCCAATGCGAAAACCTCGGCGTGGCGCAGCAGAGCACGGGCATCTTCGCGGCTGACGTATCCGGGCAGGTGGATTCGTGCGGCCAGCGCAGACGAGTGAATCCGGTCGAGGATGGGCCCGGTCTGCCACCCCTGCCCTCCAGCGATCACAAGATCCGGCGGATCCGGGAGCTCCGCCTGTAGTTGTTCCCACGCTGCGACCAGGTCCGCGATCCCCTTTCGCGGCTCGATGGTGCCGAGATGGAGCAGATAGCGCCGGCCACCGGAGAATCGTTCGCGGATCACATCTCCGTGATCACCGGATGGAGCGGGTGAGAACCACTTATGAACCCCATAACCGATCCGCTCGAGCTTCGAACCGACCCATGGGAACGCCGCCAGCAGTTCGTCCTCGGTGGCCGCGGAGCCCGCGACCACGGTGTCGGCCGATCTGAGGGATCGTTCGAGGAAGAGCTTGAAAACGATCCTGTTGGCCAGAGTGTGTCTGGCGGGGTGGGTCCGCGGCGTCAGATCGTGCACCATGGCGATGGCGGGCACCGGGCAGCGGTTGGGCAGAATCGCCAAGGAACCGATCCAGACATCGGCCTTCAACGCCTCGAGCAGCCGCGGCACGGTGGTGTTGAGCCACACCGGTCCGAGGGTCGGCCACCGCGGCGCCGGGAGGATCATCAGGTTGGAATGGAGTTCGCTTCTTTCCAGCCGTATCGGCTTTGACGCCGCGAGGTGAACCGAACCACTTCCGCGCCGGGCGAGCCCACCCATGACCTTCTCGGTCCACGTCCCGACTCCGGTCCGCTGCCCGACCAGCGCCCGAGCGTCACACGCGATATTCATCGGGCCCGGCCGGCCGCTTCCCGGCCGCTCTGCGGAGGACACCCGCGGTTGCGGCGGCCGCCTTGTCCCATGAGAACCGACGTGCGCGCTCGCGACCGAGACCCCTCAGTCGTGCGTGGTGGTCAGGGTCTTCGAGAAGCGAGGCCGCCCCGGTTGCGATTCCGTGCGCGCTCTCGGGATCGACATAGACCCCGGCCGGGCCGGCAACCTCGGGCATGGCCGAACGACCCGATGTGACCACCGGCGTCCCACACGCCATGCTCTCCAGGATCGGCAGCCCAAAGCCTTCGATCCATGACGGAAAGAGCAGCGCACGCGCCTGGCTATAGATCGAGGCCATCCGGTCACGCTCGATGTAGTCGAGATGGACGATGCGGTCTCGAACCGGCGATGCCTCGAGCTCGACCCGGATCTTTTCGGTTCGCCAACCCCAACGCCCGACAAGAACCAGCTTGCCGGAATAGCCCCATTCGGCCAGGAGCGCAAACGCTCGAAGGACACCGACCACGTTCTTGCGTGGCTCGATGGTCGAAACAAAAAGCAGGTAGTCCTCAGGCAGGGAGGCATCGGGTTCCGGGTCATCGGCAACCGCGGCGAAGTGCTGATCAAGCCCCTCGTGGATGGTGTGGATCCGGCCACGGTCGATCTGAAAATACTCCACCAGGTCTCTGGCCGTCGCCTCCGAAACGGCGATGACCCGCTCGGAATGCCGAAGTGATTTCGTAAATCGTGAGCGGAGTTCATCGAGCGTCTCCGGCGCCACCACTTCGGGCATCGCCGCAAAGGCAAGATCGTGCACCGTGACGACCATCCGACGCCCAAAGAACCGCTGCATCCGCGCCGGTTTGAAATTGGGCGCAAAGATCACATCGTTGCCGTCGAGCAGACAGAGCGCGGGCTCCAGCAGGTGCCGCAGTAGCCACAACGAGGGTCTTACGGGGAAGAGAAAATCATCCGGGATCTGATGGGTCCGCAGCCGCATCCTTCGGTCGCCCGGCACCGGAGGCGGCTGCTCTCCTGGCGCGAGAAAGGCGTGGGCGTAGAGATTGAACCGGATTCCGTCGTCACGCTTATCGAGGGCGCTCAGGAGGTTCCACTCGTACCAACCGATCCCGGTCAAAGTCTCGGCGAAGGGGAAGACATCAACTCCGACGTACACATCGTCGGTGCCATAGACGATCCACTCGTAAGTGCGGCGCACACGGGCTCTGAGCGTACCCAACAGATCACGCCCCAGGTGCCCGAGAAAACGCGCGGTGGAGCGGATACTGGCCATGGGAGGGGATCTTACACCAACCGCCACCGGCGGGGCGCGGCCATTGACGGTGTTACGATCATCCCCATGAAGATCCCGGTTCTCATCGACGATGAGGTCGCCGTCAGGGTTCTGACTCTCAACGACCCAGATCGCGCCAACCCTCTGTCGGCCGAGCTCGTCCTCTCGCTCACCGACGCGCTCCGGTCAGCCGCGGATTCGCCCGAGGTCAGGGTGGTCGTTCTCGCCGGCGCCGGCCGCCATTTCTCCGCCGGCGCCGATCTGACGGCGCTGCAGCAGGTAGCGACCGGGAGCGACTCCGAAGGCCTCCGGCGGGACTCGGAGTCGCTGCGAGAGCTCTTTGAAGTACTCCTCGGCCATCCCAAACTCACCATCGCGGCGGTCCACGGCGCCGCTATCGGCGGTGGCTGCGGTCTCGCCACCGCCTGCGATCTCGTGGTGGCGGAACCCCGCTCGCGCTTCGCCTACACCGAGGTCACCATCGGCTATGTTCCGGCCCTGGTGCTGACCTTCCTCACCCGCAGGGTCCCCGGCCACGTCGCCCGCCGACTCCTACTGGATCCCGAGCGCCTCGACGGCGAGCGCGCCGTCGCCCTCGGTCTCGCCGACGAGCTCGTCGAGGAAGGAAAAGCCCTGGAACGGGCTCGTGAGCTCGGCAGAAGAATCGCCGGAAAATGTTCCCCTGCCGCCATCGCCGCGACCAAGGAACTGCTCAACGCAACCGCCGGGATGGAGTGGCGAGAGGCGCTCGCCCACGCTGCGCAGGTCAATGCGTCGCACCGACTCCATCCCGAGTGCAAACGGGGAGTGAGGACCTTTCTCGAAGAGAAGCGGACGCCGGATTGGTTGGAGGAGGAGTAGCGGGGTCAGCGGCAGCGGCAGCGGCAGCCACAGCACTCCCAGCACGCGCTAGACCAACGCTCCCCGTGTCTTGGTGGTTGCGACGCTGCGATGGCTCTGTGGTTCAACCCGAACGTGGGCGGACCCGAGCTATCCTCGAGCTTCGTTCATCGCGAGGCGGAAGGTCCTCCAGAGGATCTTGAGATCCAGCGCGAGGC
>CBESWV010000299.1:0-4781 GCA_965533305.1 uncultured bacterium
GCACTACAAAGGGCTGAGATCCATTGTAGGGCCGGCGTCTCGCCGGCCTGATGGCAACGGGGGTCGGAAGACTTCAGTGTCCGATTCTTGGAATTTGCAAGAGGCTCAGCAGACAAACCTGGCCCAATCACCGGAGGTGACCGGCCTTGTCTGGCGGTAGTTTGTCTGGAGAAACCGGCTCGGGCTGGTGTTCCGTTCAGCTCTCGTTGGCGTGATCGATGCCCGTGTTCATCAGGGTCGAAATGTGGTCATCGGCGAGGCTGTAGTAGACCATGCGGCCATCGCGACGAGCATGCACCAGATCGCGATCGCGAAGAAGGCGCAACTGGTGGCTGACCGCCGAAACCGAGAGATCGGCGATGACGGCGAGATCGCAGACGCAGAGCTCCTTGGTGACCATGAGGGCGTTGAGGATTTTGAGCCGCGTCGGATCGGCGAGGGCCGAGAAGAGCCGGCTCAGACGCTCGATGGTACGCTCGGGCAGCGCCTTGCCTTGGACAAAGGCGACCGCTTCGGGATCGATCTCGTTGATGGTGCAGAGTTCGAGCGGGGTGTCATCAGCATTCATGCGGTCATCTTTGCAGATTCATTCAAGCGGGTCAATCACGCCGCGACGCGTCAACCAGCGAAACGGGCCGATTTGGCTTCAGACCACGGCCCGCACCGCCTTGTGGCCATAGAAAATCACACCGGCTTCACCGTCCCAGGAGATCCTCCGAAACTCGAGTCGCACGGGCATTCCGATCTCGAGGCTCTCGGGATCCTCGACATCACCGATCTGCACCATGAGGCGCACACCATTGGTCAACTCCACCAATGCGAGCGGCAGCGGAGTCTGCTCGGTAAACCCGGCCGGCGGGACCCGGATGACGGTATATGTCACGACCTTGCCGTCCCGTGGCAGGGTCTCCTCGGTGAAATCCCGGCCGCCGCACTCGGGGCAGACCAGACGCGGGGGATAGAGGATCTTGGAGCACTTGGAGCACTTGGCCGCCTCGAGGCGGTATCGCTGGGGGTATTCACGCCAGGCTCGTGCGGGAGAAAACATCAGACCACCTCCAGGATATGCACAACCGAGCTGCCGCCGGATCCGCCCATGTTCTGCGCCATGCCGATAGTGGCGCCTGCAACCTGACGCTGACCGGCTTGGCCGCGAAGCTGGGTGGTGATCTCGACGACCTGGGCAACGCCGGTGGCTCCCACCGGGTGACCCTTGGATTTGAGCCCGCCCGAGGTGTTGACCGGGATCTTGCCGTGGAGGCTGGTCAGACCTTGTTCGACGGCCGGGCCGCCTTGACCCGGTTCGAAGAAGCCGAGGGCCTCGGTGGCCATGATCTCGGCGATGGTGAAGCAGTCGTGGACCTCGACGAGGTTGATGTCTTCGGGCTTTCTGCCGGCCATGGCGTAGGCTCGTTCGCCCGCCAGCTTGACCGCACCCAACTCGGCGAGCTCGCCGCGGTTGGCCAGGGTCACGGTATCCGTTGCCATACCCGAACCCGTAATGACCACAACCGGCTTATCTCCGGCGATCTCTCGGGCGCGTTCAACGGTGGTGAGGACCAACGCCGCCGCGCCATCGGTCACCGGCGAGCAGTCGAAGAGATTGAGGGGGTCGGCCACTGCGGTCGAGTTGAGCACGCCGTCCACATCGATCTTGAGGTGGTATTGAGCGTGGGGGTTGAGCAGACCGTTGGCGTGGTTCTTGACCGCGACCTGGGCGAGTTGTTCGCGGGTGGTGCCGTACTTCTGCATGTGGACCCTGGCCAACATCGCGTAGAGCCCCGGGAAGGTCACGCCGTGGAAGCCCTCCCACTCGGAATCGGCCGCCGTGCCGAGGGCATAGGTGGCGTCCGCGCCATCCACATCGGTCATCTTCTCTACACCCGTGACCAGCACGGTGTCGGAAAGCCCCGCGGCAACCTCGGCAAAAGCGGCGCGAACCGCCAGGCCGCCGGAGGCGCAGGCCGATTCCACCCGCGTGGCGGGAACTCCGGCCATCCCGAGTTCATCGGCTAGTAGCGAAGCCAGGTGCTCCTGTCCCGTGAAGAGCCCCGAGGACATACATCCGATGGTGATGAGATCGACCTTGTCGATCCCGGCGTCGTCGAGGGCGGCCAACGCGGCCTCGACCCACAGTGAGCGTAGGGGAGTCTCCCAGAGCTCGCCGAAAGAGGTCATTCCAACACCGATAACAGCTACGTCTCGCATTTCGACCTCCTTCCTACTCGGCCATGCGGATCTTGCCGCGAAGCTTGGCGTAGGCGCCGTACTCGAGGTAGATCTTGTTTTCATCGAGCTGAACCCGGGTTTTGGGCGCCAGATCCTGAACCTCGGTGATCCGATCGGTGACCCGGATGACGAAGGAGTCCGATCCGGCGCCGGAGCCGAACGAAGTCAGCAGGATCATGTCTCCCGGCGACGCGATGTCGAGCACCGCCGTGAGGCCGATGGGGGAGGCGCCTGAATAGGTATTGCCGAGCCACGGAGACAGCCACCCGGTTTCGAGTTGCTCATGGGTGAAACCGAGTTTCTTGCCCACCCTCATGGGGAACTTGCCGTTGGGTTGGTGAAAAATCGCGTGGGCGAAGTCCTTGGGCTCCATCCCCGCCTTGTCCATCATCCCCTGAGCCGAGTTCATGGTGTGGCGGAAGTAGGCCGGCTCGCCGGTGAAGCGGCTGCCGTGGCGTGGGTAGTGCATGTACTCGCGGCGCCAGAAATCGGGTGTGTCCGTCGTCCACGAGTAGGTGTCGATGATCTCGGCGAGGATGAGATCCTCGTCGGCGCCGAAAATGAAGGCCGCGGCGCCGGCGGCTGCCGAATACTCGAGGGCGTCGCCGGGGGCGCCTTGTGAGGTGTCGGCGCCGATGCCGACGGCGTATTTGACCTCGCCGGCCTTGACCAGGGATTGTGCGATGAAGAGGCTCTCGGTCCCCGCTTTGCAGGCGAACTCGAGATCGGCGACGTGAAGCACCGGAACAGCGCCGATGGCCTCGGCGACGATGGTGCCCGAGGGTTTGACGGCGTATGGATGCGATTCGGAACCGACGTAGAGGGCGCCGATCTCAGCGGGGTCGACCCCCCCGGAACGGGCCAGAGCATGCCGCGCCGCTTCCACCGACATGGTGACGGTGTCTTCGTCGGCGCCGGGCACCGATTTTTCAAAGAGCTGAAGACCACGCTTGTACGCGGGAGCATCGGCTCCCCATACTTTGGCGATCTCCTCGAGTTTGATGCGGCGTCTCGGGACGAAGGCGCCGTAACCGACGATGCCAACTGTCATCGGACCCTCCAGCTAGATATTTCGGCCTGGTTGTCGAAGTGCGCTTCGATGCCGGGACATTCTACCGCAGCGCGGCAAGGGCGGAAAGTGGATCCGGAATCCAGCATCCACCCCTGCCCTCACCCCCGCATCATCTCCTCGATCTCGTCGGCCCTGGTCGGCAGCGTCTCCGATAGGTTTTCGCCACCGGTCTCGGTGACGAGGAAATCGTTTTCGATCCTCACCCCCAGGGACTCATCCGGGATGTAGATCCCCGGTTCATTGGTGATGATGTTGCCGGGGACGAGGGTGGCCTCCTCGGATCCGGGGTCGTGGGCGTCAAGACCGAGGAAGTGACCGAGCCCGTGGATAAAGTACTGACCCAGCCTTTCTCCGTTGGTGTCGCGGAGTTCGGACGATTCCATGATGTCGTAGGCGATCTTGCGGAGATCGAAGATCCGGATGCCGGGTTTGATGGCCTCGGCGACGCGGTCGTGGGCCTCGAGCACGAGATCGTAGATTCCCCGTTGGCGGTCGTTGAATCTCCCGTTGACCGGGTAGGTGCGGGTCAGATCGCCGCAGTAGTAGCCGTAGCGTGCTCCCACGTCCACCACGACAAGTTCGCCGTCGACACAGGTGCCTACATTCTGGTCATAGTGGAGGGTGGTGGCGTTGTATCCGCAACCGACGATGGACGGAAAGGAGAGGCCCTCGGCTCCATGGGCGCGGAAAGCTGCGTAGACGGCTCCATCCACCGCACCCTCGCTGACGTCGGGACCAATGGCGCCGGCTGCGGCTCGTTGGCCGGCCATCGTTGCATCCATGGCCTTGCGCAGGAGGGCGACCTCGGAAGCACTCTTGATCAGACGGAGATCGCTGAGCTCTCCGCTGAGATCGCGAACCTCGAAGCTGGTCAGCCGGTCTCGAAGCTGCGAGATGAACCGATGGGTCGGAGGGAGAACCGCTGACGCGCTGATCGCCGGGTAGTCGGTCCAGAGCACTGCATCCGTCTCTCCCAACCATCCCTGGAGCCGGCCTTCAAAACCGGGTACGGGCCGTCGACGCGCGTCGAGCACGATCTCGGATGGGTCCGTCGACAGAACCTCGTCGAACCCCAGTGCCTCGACGGCTTCCTCGCCGGGGCCGAATTTGGGTCCCGTCCATCGTTCGACGTTGGGGTTGCGAGGCGGAAGGAAAAGAGCATCGAAGTCTTCTGCGGGGCGTGCCACCATGATCGCATTGGGGAGTTCGACCCCCGTCAGGTAGAAGAAATCGGAGCTCTGGCGAAACGTACCGACATCGCCGTAGCCCCGGTCGTCCCCGGCGCCCCACATGACGATGGTTCCGCCGCCGAGCTTCTCGGCCAAGCGTGCCCTCCGTTCGCGGTAGACCTCGGGGGGTTCGAGTTCGGCGGCGTAGTTGCCTCCGCGCATATCGCGTTGTGTCATGGGCTTCTCCTTTGCGGTGGGTATTCTACCTTCCCCCGTATCCGTATCCGTATCCGTATCCGTATCCGTATCCG
>CBESWV010000300.1:0-4768 GCA_965533305.1 uncultured bacterium
AATCCAACCAGGGAGGTAGGCCGTGAACTGTATTGTCTGTGTGACCAGCGTCCCGGACACGGCGTCGGTCATCAAGATCGGACCCGACGGAAAAAGCATCGACGAGACGGGTATCAAGTGGATCGTCTCGCCATTTGACGAGTACGCCCTCGAAGAGGCCCTTCAGATCACCGAGGCCAAGGGCGGTGAGGTCACCGTCGTGACCTATGGTCCCGCCCGGGCCGAAGCCGCGCTCAGAGACTGCCTGGCTCGCGGCGCCCAAAAAGCGGTGCATGTCATCGGTGGCGAGTCCAATCTCGGTGACAGTTTCGCCATCGCCGGTGTTCTGGCCAAGGCCATCGAAGGACGTGAGTACGATCTCGTGCTCTGCGGCAACATGGGTGTCGGCTCCGACTGCAACCAGGTGGGCCAGATGCTCGCCGTGCTGCTCGGCATTCCGCACGTGGCCAATGTCTCCAAGCTCGAAGTCGGCGATGCCTCGCTGACCGCCGGCCGCGACGTCGAAGGTGGTCAGGAGATCGTCGAGAGCCCGTTGCCCGCCCTGTTGACCTGTCAGAAAGGCCTCAACGAGCCGCGTTACGCCGCACTCAAGGGCATCATGGCAGCCAAGCGCAAACCCGTGGACAAGATCGAGGTTGCGAGTCTGGGCATCAACGAGGCGACCGATTCGTACTACACCGTCCGCAGCCTCGAGCTGCCGCCACCCAAGTCGGAAGGCACCGTCATCCAGGGTGAGGACGATCCGGCGGCCGCGGCGGCCCAGCTGGTGAATCTGCTTCGCAGCGAAGCGAAGGCGATTTAGGGAGGCGATGATGGCTGGCATATTAGTTTTTGTTGAGCAGCGCATGGGTGTCATTCGTCAGGCCTCGCTTCAGGCCATTTCAGAGGCTCACCGGCAGGCCGGCGGCGATGTCGCCGCGGTTCTGGTCGGTTCGGGTATCAGCGACGCGGCCGCAGGGCTTGGCGCCTACGGCGCGGCCAAGGTTTTCCTCGCCGATGATCCCAACCTCGCCCTCTACTCCTCGGAGGGCTACGGCGAAGCCGTGGTCAAGGCGGTCGAGGCAACATCCCCCGAAGCGGTCTTCTTCGCCGGCACCGCCATGGGGCGTGATCTCGCGCCGCGGGTCGCCGCCACGCTCGGGGTCGGCGCCCTGGCCGATGTCGTCGCCTTCAGTCAGGACGACGGCCAGTTTGTGGCCCGCCGCCCGGTCTATTCGAGCAAGGCATTCGCCACCGTCGACTCGGCCGGCGTCAAGCCTCAGGTCATCAGCTTGCGGCCCAACGTCTTTGCCGCTGAGGAGACCGGCGGTTCGGCCGAGGTTGTCGCCCTCGATGGCCTGACCCTCGCCATTCGCGCGGTGGTCAAAGAGCTCATCGACACCGGGGGCGGCGAAATTGATGTCGCCGAGGCCGACATCATCGTCGCCGGCGGCCGCGGTCTCAAGGGTCCCGAGAACTTCGCCCTCATCCGCTCCCTCGCCGAGGCCCTCGGCGGTGCGGTCGGCGCATCGCGTGCCGCGGTGGATGCCGGATGGATTGCGCACAAACACCAGGTAGGCCAGACCGGCAAGGTCGTGAGCCCGTCGCTTTATATCGCCGCCGGAATCTCTGGCGCCATCCAGCATCTCGCCGGGATGAACTCGTCGAAGATCATCGTCGCCATCAACAAGGATCCCGATGCGCCGATCTTCAAGATCGCCGACTACGGGATTGTCGGTGATCTCTTCGATGTCATTCCACCCATGGTGGAAGAGGTCAAGAAGCTCGCCGGCTGATCAATCGGTTCCATTCGAACGACACAAGGTGGGCCTTCGGGCCCACCTTTTTTGTTTTTTCGATCTCGGCAGCGTATTCTCGTCTCAATCAAACAGAGCAACCGCAATCGCGGATTGGTGTCGAGTCGATTGCGGCTCGTCCGGTCGTTGTTCCGAGACTTCGGATCTCGCCGCAGATGACCCGGCGGCCCGTCGCTTTGAGTGATCCGGTTTGATCGAGCAGAGTTTTGGACGCACCTGAGGGATTTCCGCCGTTTCGGCGTTATATCAACCGATGAAGATCGGGAGGCTGCAAATGTCCCATTCCACCGCGGGTCGGTTCATTCTCACCGTTGCCTGTGCGCTGCTTCCAAGTCCGGTAACCGTCGGCGCCGACAAACCGGCACCGACGATCGACGAGATCCAACGTGTCATCCGCGAGTCGGAGTACCACGTGACCTGGCAGGACCAGACGGTCCTGCCCGATCTCGAGGCGGCTTGGCACGCGGCCAACCGGTCGCAGAACCTGCGCTTCTATTTCACGGTCGATGGGCTTCGGGTTGCTGATCGTACCGCAAACGGGAACCCCGAACTGGTGCGACTGAGGGTTGCACTCCCGTCGAGACAGACGATCGTGAGTTCATCGACCCTTGAGCGGACTGGAAATGGGGTCGTGGTGAGGCGCGACGGGTTGACCGAGCGCTTTGTCAACAGCGAGCGGGGACTCGAACACGTCATCACGATCGGCGGGACGAGGTCGCGGCTGGCGCCGATGACGATCGAACTCGATTTCGTCTCTGCCGGTCTGAATGTCACCGCCGATTCAGTGGAGCTTCGGACCACCACCGGTCGCCGACTGACCTACTCCATCGGAGAGGTTCTTGACGCCTCAGGAGAACCGGTTTCTGCCGAACTCGGTCTGGTTGACGGCCGTCTTTTGATCTCCGTGGCCAAATCCGATCCGGTCATGCCGGTCACCGTGAAGAACCTGCTCACCGGTGCCGCCAATACCGTATTGCAGAGCAATGTCGTAGATCAGTTCCTCGGTAAAGACGTCAGCGCGGGAGACGTCAATGGCGACGGATTCTCAGATGTGGTTGTGGGGGCGCCGGGTTGGGACGGTGGCCAGACCGACGAAGGCGCGGTGCTGGTTTTTCACGGAGGTCCTGGGGGAATCGCCAGCAATGGCGCTGGAGCACTCGTGCCCAACGCCATCATCGAGTCCGATCTCGCCGGCTTTCAATTTCCCACCAGCCTGGCCGTCATCGGTGACGTCAATGGCGACGGATTCGATGACATCGCCGCGGGAGAGACCCGGTGGGATCCGGTAAATCCACCCTCGACCACTGATGTGTGGGGTGCCGTGTGGGTCTTCGAAGGGTCGGTGCAAGGCATCTCCGCCACCAGCCTGAACGACGCCGAAACCCGGATCGTTTCCAATGTTTTGGGTGCCGCGTTCGGGGTCTCCGTCAATTCTGCAGGGGATGTCAATGGCGATGGATTCACCGATTTGATTGCGGGCGGGTGGCTTTGGAGCGATGACGTGGCGGAGCCGAACGAGGGCGCTGGGTTTATCTTTCACGGTTCCTCATTGGGAATCTCAGCGACATCCATCACCCATGCGGCTACCGTCCTTGAGGGTAACGGCGCGGATCTTTGGTCGGGCATGACGACATTGGGACTGGGAGATGTCAACGGTGATGGATTTGACGACGTGGCCGTGGACATTACCTCACTGGATAACCCGGAGTTGAACGAGGGAGGGATCGCCATCCTTCACGGCGGGTTGGCCGGAATTCCGGGAAATCCAACCCAGGCGTTGGCAGCGGCCGCGGATTCGCTGATCGAGGCGAACCTGGTATATAGCTATATAAACTTCGCTGGTGCGGGGGATGTCAATGGCGACGGTTACGCCGACCTCATCCTAGGTATGCCCCTTTGGGAAGACTCTGGCCCGCACGCCGACGAAGGCGTTATGTTGATCTACCACGGGGGCCCTTCGGGCATTTCATCCAACCAGAGCGCATCAGTTACCGTCGCAGCCGATACGGTGATCGAGGGCAACCCGAGCCCCCACGGCAGCATCGAGTTCGGTAATCGGGTCGCGGGGATCGGCGACGTCAACGGCGACGGTTTCTCCGACGTGGTTGTCGGCGCCGACCGGTTCGCCAATGGTGAGGTGGACGAGGGGGCCCTGTTCGTGTTCCACGGTCGGGAGGGAGGCATTCTGAACTCCCGCACCGATCCGGTCGAGGAGGTTGCGGACAACGTGATCGAAGGCAACGCGGCGGGTCTGTTCCTTGGCGGAACCCGGCCAGCCGCCGGTGATGTCAACGGCGACGGGTACTCCGACCTCGTGGCGCCGGCGCCGCAGTACGCCGCATCCGAGCACGCTGAAGGCGCCGTCTTCATCTACCACGGCGGGGCGGATGTGTTGGCGCTGGAGGCCGACACACACCATGACTTCTCGGTCGCAGGCGCGGCGTTCGGGTCGCCTGCGAGGAATGCGGGGGATCTCAACGGTGACGGATTTTCAGATGTTGCGGTCGGAGCTCCGTTTCACGATGTCCTGTCTTCCAGGGAGGGGAGTGTCCACGTCTTTTTTGGCTCCACGGATCCATCACTCTCCAGTCCCGACTGGTCGTTTGACGGTCAGGACCCGGAAGGTTGGACGGGGGTGGGGGTCGCGTCCGCGGGAGATCTCAACGGCGACGGATTCGGGGACCTCGTGGTGGGGACGCCCAATGCGAGCAACCCCGAGATCGATGAGGGCAGGGTGGATGTCTTCTATGGCTCGGCCGGCGGACTCTCGTCATCGCCTGACTGGTCCTATGAGGCTAACCTCGACGATGCCGGCTTTGGTAGGGCTGTTTCAACGGCTGGCGATATCGACGGTGACGGATACGGAGATCTGATTGTCGGTGCTCCCGATTACTCGAACGGTCAGTCCACCGAGGGTCGCGCGTATGTCTTCTTTGGATCATCCATGGGTCTTCCATCGAACCCGGGTTGGA
>CBESWV010000301.1:0-4738 GCA_965533305.1 uncultured bacterium
AATTCATAATTCGACAGCAGTCACCAACGGCTTGCAGGTCATGAGATCGACGAGTGGCTCTTTTCGCCCCTGGATGTGCATCGGCTGCTGATTGACGGCTGACGACTGTTCTGCGACCATCGACCTATGGCTGACGACAACGAGAACCACGATCTTCCATTGCCGGATCTGGATTTTCTCCGGGTCTTCATGCCGTACGAGCTGCGACTCGCCCAACGACGCGCCATGATGGGAAACAATGACCCGCGGAATGTCCTCACGAGCACATTTGTCGGCCTCTATCTGGTTCGCCTGCAATCGGTGAGCGGCGACTGGTTCCCCTCGTCCATCGAGGGCGGAAACCAGATCGGCATCCACGTCACCAAGCTCCTTCGCGAAGCGATGCGGGATTCCGACATCCCGTTCAAGCTCGCCGATGACGAACATCTCGTCGTCCTGCGCGATATCGACCCGCAGCACGCCTATGTTGTGGCCCAGCGGTTTCTCACTCTGGCCGGTCGCTCGGATCTTCTCCGCGCCGCCGGTCTCAGAACCCGGGTCGGATATGTCATCTATCCCCTCTCAACCCAGCCGAACTTTCCCGTCGATCAATGGGAGACACTCATCGACCTCGCCAGGATCATGAGCGACAAGGGCGACCGAACGGGCCCGGCATCGGGCTACGGCGTTCTCCGCGGACCCCAGATGGAGACCGCCAACATCCCCGAGACCGATCTCGTCCCCCTCGCCTTCCAGGACACGAATTCACTGGTCAAGGCGGGGTTGTTGCAGCTTCAGCGGATTCATCTGCTGCCGGGAATCTGAGGGACCCGCCAAGGATTCGATGAGCGGCGTGCGCCTCGCGACAATGCTCCCAATAAACGACCATCGCCGCGCCACGGAATGACATAGTGCGATGGTGCGATGCAATTCATAATTCACAATTCATAATTCAAAATTCGCTGTCCGCCCTCCACACCCCGGTTACAATCCCCCCATGCCCTTCGATCTCGGCCACTGGCTCCCCGAGTTTCCGATCCGGGAGAGCTGTCTCTATCTCAACCACGCGGCGGTGTGCCCGCTGCCGTTCCCGGTCGCCGAAGCCATGCGCCGGCAGGTCACCGATCAGCAGCTGACCGGATATGCCAACTCGAAGGAATGGCACAACTCGGAGCTCGCCTGTCGCCATCTCGGTGGCCAGATGCTCGGCTGCGACTCGAGCGCCATCTCCATCATCCGATCGACCTCGGAAGGGCTCTCCCTCATTGCGGAGGGCCTGGATTGGAACACCGGCGAGGAGGTCCTGGTCGGCGAGGAGGAGTTTGCAGCCAACGTCGCCCCCTGGCTCAACCTGAGAAAGCGGGGGGTGCAGGTGGTGCGCTTCCAGCAACCCGATGGTCGGATCGATCTTGCGTGTGTGGAAGCGGCCATGACCGATCGCACCCGGCTGCTGAGCGTCTCGTGGGTCGCCTTCCACAGCGGCTGGATCGCCCCCCTCGACACCCTCGCGACCCTGTGCCGGGAGCGGGGCGTTGTCATGGTCGTCGACGCCATCCAGGGGCTCGGCGTCATGACCCTGAACATGCGGGCCCTCGGCATCGACGCCGTGGTTGCCGACGGCCACAAGTGGCTGCTCGGCCCGGAAGGCGCGGGGCTCATGGCCACCTCCCCGTCCCTCCGGCAGCAACTCAGACCGGCCATCAGCGGATGGAGAAACATCCAACGAGAACCCGGAAGCTTCTTCCTGCACGATCTCGAATTCCTCGAGAGCGGTCGGCGCTTCGAACCGGGCGCCACCACCACCGTCGGCATCGCCGGGCTCGGCGCCGCCCTCGATCTCTTGAACAACGTCGGTTACGAACAGATCCAGGCGAGGGTCGAGATCCTCGCCCGGTTGTTGACGCGGATTCTGCTGGCCCACGGGTGGGATGTCTTCTCACCGGGCTCGGGTCAGGCCATCGCCGGTATCGTCGCCGCCCGCCCCGCGAGCGTGGCGCCCCGGGAAGCCGCCGAGAGACTCGCCCAACGCAAGGTTGTGTGTTCAGTCCGTCAGGGCTCGGTGAGACTGTCACCGCATTTCTATACCACCAAAGGCGAGCTCGAAGCCTTTGACACGATTCTCGAGAAGGTCGGACTCTAAACACCAATTATGAATGCTGAATTATGAATTATGAATGACCATCGCAAAGCACCCGGTGTGATGGTGCGATGAAATTCACAACTCATAATTCATGATCCGAGCGTTGCGCTACAGTGTTCTGGTCGCGCGAGACGGAGAGACCTGAGCCATGCCGAACGACAGTTCCAGCACCGATGTCCGCGACCGCATACTGAAACACGCTGACAGTCTGCCTCCGCAACAGCGCAACATCGCCGAATACCTACTCGAGCACCTCGACACGGTCCCGTTTCTGTCGGTTCCCGAACTCGCCCGCCGGTGCGGAGTCTCTGAGGCCACCATCGTCCGTTTTGGTCAGCGGATCGGGTTCTCGGGTTTTACCGAACTCAAGATGGCGCTCGTCGAGTTGCTGCAAAGCCGTCTCGGCGTCGATGAGAATAGAGAAGCCAGTGATCTCGGGGAGGATCTTCTGGAGTCGGTGGCCGGACACGAGGGACGAAACATCCGCCTGACCGTTGAAAACACTGACCGTGAGGTCTTCGCCGCAATTGCCGAACTCGTCTTCTCGGCTGACCACGTCTACACCTTCGGGATGGGAATCTCGGCAATCCTCGCTGAACTCGCCGCCTACACTCTGGTCGAAGTCGGCGTCGCCGCCCACCCCATGTCCACCGGGTTTTCCTCCCCGAAGGAGCAGCTGGTCGCCCTCAAGAAGAGCGATCTGGTGCTGGTGATCTCCCTGCCGCCTTACTCGCGCCAGAGCCTCGAACTGGTTGACGCCTCGGCTGAAGCTGGGGCCGCCACGGTAGTTCTCAGCGACCGACTCATCGCTCCCCCGGCCCGGCGGGCAGGGCTTTCACTCGCCGTCAAGAGCGACAACCTGACCTTCACCAACGCGGTGGCCGCCATGACGGTGGTGATCAACGCCCTGGCCACCGCCGTTGCGACCCGCCACCCCGATGAGGCCATCGATGCCTTCGCCAAGATCAGCCGGGTGCTCACCGATGACCCGGATGTGATGTCGGGAACAGAATAATTATGAATTATGAATTTTGAATTATGAATTACATCGCAGATTCTGACCCGTACATCGAGGTGTTCCAGCGATTGTCGGACCAGGCTCATGAGACACACCCAGCTTGCGATGCAATTGAAAATTAAGAATTGAAAATTCGAGTTCCCCACGTCTTCGCCCTGCTCACTGGGGTGGTCTTTGTCTGCAGCATTCTGACCTGGATCGTCCCATCGGGCGAGTTCGAACGCGAGACCCGTCTCGTCGGCGGCTCCCAACGGGAAATGGTTGTCGCCGGGACCTACACCACCATGCCCAAACACCGCACAATCGAGGGCCTCGTCTTCACCGAGTCGGTGGAGGGCGAAGCAAGCCCTGTGGGTCTCGACGGGTTCCTGAGCTCGATTCCGCGCGGGATGATCGCCGCCTCCGACATCATCTTTTTCATCTTCATCATCGGCGGAGTCTTCGGCATCCTCCAGAAGACCGGGACTATCCCCGCCGTCCTCCACGCGGTGCTCGACAGGCTCCGGAATCGCTGGCAACTCCTGACCGTGGTGTTGATGCTGCTCATGGGCATCGGCGGATCGACCCTGGGGATGGGCGAGGAGTTCATTCCCCTGGTGCCGATCTTCCTCATCGTCGCGCGGGAGATCCGGTGCGACCGGATCTACGGGACGGCGCTGGTCTATGTCGCCGGGGCGGTCGGGTTCGCCGCCGCCACGACCAACCCATTCACCGTCAATATCGCCCAGAGCATCGCCGGTCTGCCGCTCAACAGCGCCATCGGATTCCGGTTGGCCTTTTTTGCCGTCTGTATGGTCATCACCCTCGTTTACATGCTGCGCTATGGCGCCAAGATCAGGCGGGATCCGAGCGCTTCATTTGTCGCCGACATCGATTTCGAGATCGACGACGCCACCGCGCCCCCACAACTCACCAAGGCGCACGTGGCCATCGTTGTGGCCTGCATCGCGATCTTTGTCTTCATCCTGTGGGCTGTGCAGGCCAGGGGCTGGTGGCTGCCCGAAATGGCCGGCGGATTCATCCTCATGGGTCTGGTCGCCATCGCCATCTCCCGGATGCCCCTCGCGGACGCCAGCAGGGCCACTGTCAAAGGGATGGAAGAAATGACGGTGGCGGCACTGGTGGTGGGCTTCGCCCGGGCGGTCACCGTGGTGATGAACGAGGGGCTGATCCTCGACACCCTCATTCAATCGGCATCGGTCGTCCTGCTCAACGTGCCGAGCCTGGTCGCAGCGGAGGGGATGCTCGTCTTCCAGGCGACTCTCAACTTCTTCATCCCGTCCGGCTCGGGTCAGGCGGCGGTGACCATGCCGCTCATGACGCCGTTGGCCGATGTCCTCGGTCTCACCCGCCAGGCCGCGGTCTTCGCCTTCACCTGCGGCGATGGTTTCTCGAACATGGTGATCCCGACCTCGGGGATTCTCATGGCCTCCCTCGGTCTCGCCGGCGTCCCCTACGAACGTTGGCTGAGATTCATGGTGCCGTTGTTGCTCCAACTCATCGCCGTCGCTGCCGTCTTCATGGCCATAGCAGTGGTTGTGGGGCTTGAATGATCCGATCCTTCAATTCTGATCCACCGCTGTCTGACAGCCGCGGATCAG
>CBESWV010000302.1:0-4673 GCA_965533305.1 uncultured bacterium
CGGTCTCCTCGGCGGCGATGGGCATCGCGCCGAGCGCGACGGTCAGAGCCACCGAGAGGACGAAAATCATCCTGTTGGTTTTGTTGCTTTGCATCTGAACTCTCCTGTGAACTCGGGTCGGAGTCTCGCCGTCAATCTTGGATCGAGGTCAGGAACTCGTCGCGCAGGTACTCGTGCATGGGTCGGTTCGGAGCCTTTTCTTCAGCCGGCTCGAGATAGGCGAATGGTGTCGACTCGCCATAGGCGAGGATCGAGTGGCAGAGGGTGCAGTCATCCGAGATCCACCGTCCCTGATCATCCTGAAGATCGCGGGTGTGGCAGCGGAAACACCCCGGGGTGTCGCTGTGACCGAGGAAGCTGGGATAGGCGCCCCATTCGATGTTCATCCCAGGATGGATGTTGCGCGACCAGACATCGATGGCCGCTTCTACGGCCTGGTCGATCCGGTCGTACCACCCCGATGTCTGGTTTGGGTAGTTTCGCCGATAGAAACTCTCGAGTCCGGCACGAATCCCACGCTCCGCGTCCTCGAGTGACGGGTATCCGCCCCTTACCGCTTTGACGACCTGTCGCCGGATATAGGGAAGCTCTCGGTCGATGGCGCCGAGGCGGATCTTCTCGTCCACCGCCCTGTCGGGTTCTTCATAGATGTGGGTGGCCCGGTTGTGGCAGTCCACGCAATCCATGATTCGGTGGTCCTGGCTGGCGGCGTCCGGCACGCTCAGACGGGTGTTGACGAAGCGTCGGACCTCCCCGTCGGATTGCACCCTTTCGACCCAGATCATCTCATTCCGCTGATCGTCGACCGAGGCGTAGCGGACCACGTTCTCGGGATCGACGTGCCAGTGGACCCCGGTGTCGCCGGCCGCACCGGGATCGATCTTGAGGTTGAGGGTGACGTAGTGGGGGGTCGACCCTTCGTCATCGGCATACGAGACCCGGGTCTGCAGCCTGCTTCCGTAGAACTTTGACGGCCAGTGACACTTCTCGCAGGTTTCACGCGCGGGACGCAACTGGTGGACCGGGGTTGGGATGGGCCGCTCGTAGAGATTGAATGTGGCGGAGACCATCTGCCAAGCTCCGTTGAGCTTTGAGGTCATCAGGGCGCCGACGCCTTCACCGACGTGGCACTCGACGCAGGCGACCCGGGCGTGGGGCGAGGCCTGGTAGGTGGTCCATTCCGGGCTCATGACCGAGTGGCAGGCGGTGCCGCAGAACTCGGCCGAATCCATGAAGTGGAGCATCTTGATGCTGGCGATCCCGAGGATGAGGACGTTTCCCAGGGTCAGAATCGCCACCGTGCGAAAGACCTTCGATCCGGCGGCGTCGCCCCGCACCCCGTCGCTGCCGAACTGCCGCTCGAGAAGCTCCTGGGTGGTCAATCCGGTCCTCTTGCGCTGCCGGTACCAGGCGATCGGAATGATGATCAGGCCAATGACAAAGAGAAGGGGAAAGAGCAGATAGACGATGAGACCGACATAGGCGTTGGTGACCACGCCGAGGAACATCCCGACCTGCATCACCAGGAAACTGACAAACGACGTCGTGACGAGAATCACGCCCCAGCGACCGAGGCGGTCGAGGGCGACCGCCCGGACGAAATCGAGGTAGCTCGAGAACATGCTCACTCCTCGGATTCGAAGAACCTCGTGTAGATCTGTTGCATGTCACCCGAGCGGATCTGCTTCTTCAGATCCGCGGTCTGCTCACGAACCCATTGGTGCATGGGATCGCTGGAGAGGAGCTCGTCGACAAAGGCATCCACATCGGGGTCGCCGAGTTCGCGCGCCTCGAGCAGGAGCTTGAAGTAGAAGTGCTGGGCAACCTCATAGAAGCCGTGCCACCAGGTGTAGTCGGGGCCCATCATGGCGGCGCCGTGGCGGGCGCGGCGACCCTCGTGGTGCCAGAGCTCCCAGTAGGTCCACTCGATCTTGTTGGAGAAGCTCGCCGGGTTTTCGAGGAGCTTCTTCGAGCGGATAAGGTTCATGAGGTCGGTGGCGGGGATGGCGAACTTCTCGTTGTAGAGACGCACCGAGGCGTCGAACTGGTAAAAGTGGCCGTCGGTGAAGGTTTTGGTGTGGCAGGCGGTGCAGACATCCTGCATGTTGGCGCGCTTGGCCGTGTGGTTGTCCTTGTACTTGGACACGGGCGGCCGGAGGGTCCAGGCGATCCGTTGGCCCACATCGTGGGTGACGTCCTGGTTTTTGGTGGCCGACATGTGGCACGAAGCACAGGTTGGAGCTGCGGCGTAGTCGATACCGACGACCCACGAATCGGCGTGGAGGTTCATTTGTTCTTTGCTGGTGAAGTAGGTGTTGCCGTGCTTGGACTCCTCGTAGATCTCCTTCTGAGGATGATCCGGTCCCAGGTGGCACTTGGAACAGGCTTCGGGTTGTCTCGCCTGTGCCTTCGAGAAGCTGTGGCGGGTGTGGCAGGCGTTGCAGGAGCCGAGGGACCCATCGGGGTTGATTCGGCCGATGCCCGAGTTGGGCCAGCTCTTCCGGGAGAGCTTGTTGGGGCTTGATTTGTCGATCTGGACCTTGCCGCCGTGGCAGCTTTCACAGCCGATGATCGCCACCGGGTCGCCGGCCGCCACGTGGGCGAGATAGGCATCGGCCGAGTCGAGGATCTTGCCCGCCGAGGCGTGGTAGGAGTTGCCGACCTCTTCGGCGGCCTTGGGGTGGCAGCGGCCGCAGTCGGCCGGGGTCACCAGGGTCGCGATTGTGGCGTCGTAGTGAGTGTAAGCGTCGGCGTCGCCCTTCTTGGCCTGGTGGCAGCCCAGACAGGTGACGTTGTGCGCCGCGTGTTCGGAGTCGAACCACTGTTTGTAAAGACCCGGCGATTTGTCCTTGTGGCAGGTCATACACGCGCCCGCGACTTTGGGGTCTTCGGCGGCCAGGGCTCCGGTTGAAATCACGAGGCAGAATCCCACGATCAGGCTGACGTGTCGCATTCCTCATCCTCCCGCACGGTTGTTTCGAAATCGGTGCTGCTGCTTGGACAATACCACAGTGAAACCATGCGGGAACGGTGCGAATCTCACCTTGACCGGGGTCAATTCCGGGCGGTGGAAGACAAAAAAAGGACCCGGCCGAAGCCGGGTCCTTCTGATTGTCTTGCGAGTTCTTACTTGCCCTTGTCGGCGAGGATCTTCTGCCACTTCTTGCCGATCTTGGTGAGAATCTTCTCCACCTGCTTGATCTGCTTTTCGGGCTGATCCTTGACCGTGACTTCGCCGGTGGCGCGCCAGATCATCTTCTTCTCTGTGCTTTCGTAGGCATCAACGATGAGGGTGCCAACGGTGTAGTTCCTGGCGGTCGTAGAGGACGTACCCATGCCGCCCATGCCACCGTAGCCGCCGTAGCCGTAGCGCCCGTAACCACCCCAGCCGCCGCCATAGCCGCCATAGCCGAAGCTCGTGGTGGTGTAGGAGGTCTCCTGCTCGGAGGTGATGTGATAGGTGATGAAGAGGTCGGGGTTCTCGGTGACTTCGGTGGCTCCACCTGCCTTCATCTTTGCTTTGATCATGGACTCGATGCGGTCGGCCATCATCGGGTTGGAGGCGTTGGATTCTTCGGTGTTGACGTACTGGAAGGTCTCCGGTCCGCTGAAGTCGTAGTCGTGTGCGTAGTCGATGTTGACCTTCTGGGCCAAGGCCGGAGTGGCGGCAAGTCCAAGAATGATGAGTAGTCCGAGCGTCTTTTTCATTTTCGAGCCCCTTTCGCTGATTGATGCTGATATGGGTTGCTGTAGATCATCTGTGTCGCTTGGTTTTTGACGGCTACCAACGCGCTGTTGGACGAAACGCTGTGGCTTCAATGAGTCGCAACAATTTGCTGATGCGGATTATTACAGCACCTGGAGAAAAAGGGAATTGATGTGATTAAATCTTGACAATCGGGTTACCGGGCGCGGAGATATCGGTTTCGTCGGCAGGGAGGCCTTCCTGCGTCGTGCGGCGGCCACGGTCGGGTGGTGATCTGCTGCCGATCACCATTGAGATGATGCACGCCTCTGCTAAGATCCAGTCTCGTCTGGCCGGGAGGAACCCATTCGAATGAAACGTGTTGTGGTCGGTATCAGCGGTGCAAGCGGTGTCATTTTCGGCATTCGACTCCTCGAGGTGCTTCGCGGGGTCGATGACGTCGAGGTCCATCTGGTGATGTCCAATGCCGGCAAGCGAACCATCGTTTTGGAAACGGAATCATCGGTTGAAGAGGTGGAAGCCCTGGCCGATCGGGTCTACCGGGTGGGGGACATCGCGGCCGCGGTGGCCTCCGGATCCTTCAAGACATCGGCAATGGTCGTCGTGCCGTGTTCGATGAAGACCCTCTCCGGGATCGCGAACTCCTACGCCGACAATCTTCTCATCCGCGCGGCGGAGGTGGCGCTCAAGGACCGGCGTCGGTTGGTTCTGGTCCCTCGCGAGACCCCGCTTCACCTCGGGCATCTCCGCCTCCTCGTTCGGGTCGCCGAGATGGGAGCGGTGGTGATGCCGCCGGTTCCCGCCTTTTACCATCGGCCTGCGACCGTGGAGGAAATCGTCGACCAGACCGTCAACCGGATCCTCGACCTCCTCGACATCGAGCTCGAGGACGATCTCTTCCGGAGGTGGGAGGGGCCGGAGGGAGAGTAGGGAGCAGGTCGAAGGCTCAGGTTGCAGGTTCAGTGTC
>CBESWV010000303.1:0-4604 GCA_965533305.1 uncultured bacterium
CCGGGCCCCAGGCGCCGTTGGTGTCCCAGTTGTCGAGGCTCTCCATGGGATCGGACACCGGAAATGACAGCGGGACGGTGGTGGCCATCCGCTCGTTGGACGGGGTAGCGACCTGGCGGGTGTTGTAGGTGAAAACCTTGTAGTAGTAGGTGGCGCCGATAGACCGTCCGATGTCGGTGAAGCTGGTGTCGGTGCTTGTGGTCGAGGAGAAGACGAGGTCGTTGGCTGTGGTGACGTTGGCGGCGGTCGAACGGTAGATCTCGTAGCGGTCGAAGTCGCCGAGAGCGCTCTCGGTCCATGACAGATCCACCGATTTGAGGTGGGGGACCGGAGCCGCGAGGTTCACCGGTTGAGGCATCTCTTCGATGGAGACATCGTCGATGTAGAGATCGGACCGGCCTTCATAGTTGCTGTTGGAGTTGAGGAACCGGAATCGAAGACCGCTCTGCAGATAGCCGTCGAGGGGGACCTGGAACCGGGTCCACCCTCCGGACCAGTACTGGGTGATGCCGCCGTTGGGAAGCGAGGTCCAGATGAGACCGCCATCGGTGGAGACCTGGGTGTTGAGGTAGCCGTCGTCACCGACGGCGCCGCGCAGCCAGTAGGTGAGCTGGGGATTCGTGGCGCCGGCGAGGTCGAGCTCGCCGGCGAGCTCCATGGCGAGCTCGGAGCGGGTGCTCATGTAGCCGTTGTAGGTGGAGCGGGCCGACAGGAGACCCGAGTGCGGGTCATCGGTGGACGGTGCCCAGGAGCTGGTGAGCCAGTTTCCGGTGCCGGCCTCGAAGTCGCCGAAGAAGGGCAGCGAGACCGGACCGCCGGGGTGCTCGTCGATGGACAGATCGTCGACGTACCATCCGTCATCGACACCGGTGTGGTTGGTCGAAACGCCGAAACGGATCCGGAGGTTGGTTTCGTTCTTCCAGGTTGAGAGATCGATGGCTTGCTGCACCCAGGCGGTGCGGGGGCCGGTGGCCGAGTAGAGTCGGTACCAGGTGCTGCCGTTTAGCGAGACCTCGACGTAACCCCAGTCGCCGGTGTCGGCGAAGGCGTAGCGATCCCAGAAAGTGAGCACCGGCCAGGTCGAGCCGGAGAGGTCGATGGAGGTCCATGCGCTGCTCGTGGTCGAAAGTGTGTAGGTGGTGCCCGGAGAGTCGGTGAGTGACCAGCTGCCGCCGTGCTGGTCGGTGTCGGTGGCTGCCCAGTCGCCGTCGAGGTTCCAAGCGTCGAGGGAGCCCTCGAAATCCTCCGAGAAGGGGTACGGGTTGCCGCCGGTTCGGGCGGTGCTCTCCGAGGGGCTGTCAGGAGAAAACGTGCCGTACGGGCTCACCGCGTAGACCCGGTAGAAGTAGTCGGTTTCGATGGCGAGCCCAGTGTCGTTGAACCCCGTGGTGTCCTGGTCGTGGATCTCGGCCACGAGCGTCGATTGGATCCCGACCCCGGTGGCCGGGCTGCGGAACACCGCGTAGTGCGAGAAGAGCAGGTCGTTGCAACGCGACCAGGTGAGCCGGATGGAGTGCGAGGTGACCAGGTCGAGAATCGGCGGATCGACCTCGGTGGGGCTCTCCGCCACCGAGATGTCGTCCACGTGCCAGCCGTCGGCCGGGGCCGACGAATCGGTGGTGATACGGAAACGGACGAAGACGTCGTTCGAAAATGTGTAGGGATCGAGCTCGAACCGCTCGCGAAGCCACCCATTGGACGACCCGTTCGTGTAGACCGCCTGCGGTGTCCACGAGTTGGCGCCGTCGGTGGAGATCTCGACGTTGGCCGAATCGCCCGACAGGAAATCCCACGTATGGACGAAGCTGAGGACCGGATCGGTGGCCGAGGTCAGATCGATGGGGCCGACCAGGGTCAGAGCCTGGGAGGCAAGGCTGTTGCCGTAGTCGCCGCCGGGCGAGTCGGACCAGGCGTGGCTGCCGGAGAAGGAGGCCTCGGTGGAGAGGGCCCAGGGCGGGTCGGCGGTCCATGCGGTGTTGCCGCCCTCGCCGTTGTCGAGGAAGGGATAGTCCATCCCGGCCGGAGTGGCAGCCGACTCCTCGTTGCTCAAGCTGTGGAGCTCGTCCGAGGTCACCACCATGACCACATAAAAATAGGTCGTCTTGGGGGTCACGGTGATGTCGGTGTGGGTGGTTGTGGCGATGGCGGTGATCTCGGTGACCAGGGTTGCCGTCCGCCAGTCGAACCCGGCGCCGGTTCCGCGGTAGACGCGGTAGGCGACGAAGGCCGGTTCGGCCGATGCGCTCCAGGAGAGGTCGACCGAGTTCGGCGTTACGGCCGATGGAGTCGCCATGGTGACCGCGGCCGGCGCCTCGGCGATGAGCACGTCGTCGATGTACCAGCCATCGGCGCTGACGGTGCCGTCGGTGACGATGCGGAAGCGGACGCGGACGTCGTTGTAGCCCGCGATGGCCGAGAGATCGATCTGCTCACGCGACCAGGTGCCGAGGCCGCCTGTGTAGGTCGCCGCGGGAGCGCTCCACGATGCCCCGCCGTCGGTGGAGGTTTCGACGTAGGCGAAGTCACTGCCGTCCTCGAGCGCGTGGCGGTGCTTGAAGCGGAGAACCGGCGCGGTCGCCGTCGTCAGATCGATCGACGTTGCCAAACTCAGGGATGCGTCCGTCGACAGGCCGTAAAAGGTCGACGGACTATCGGTGACGGAGTAGACGGGCGAGGCGTAGAACGCCGTGGTGTCGCCCCACGGAGCATCGGCGGTCCAGGCGGCAAGCCCGCTCTCGAAGTCATCGGCGAATGGATAGCCGGCGCCTTCGACCGTCGCTACCGCTCCCATGAGTAGGATGAGCGAGAAGATTCCTGACAGAGCTGACGTGGCACAGCAGTGGCGATTCATGGGTCTCTCCGTTCGTGTTGTCGCGCCGATTGAAACAAGCTGTTGAAGAGAGTGGCCCGAATCGCACACACCATCGCCGCGGGGTGTTTCACCCGCGGATGCATCTGGTTTTTGTGTGCAGAACCTGGTTCTCGCCACTCGCTTCGCCCTCCGAATGCCAGAGGGATTGCAAAGGTGATGCCACGAATCGGTGGTGGAATTCGACTCGGTTCAAGAGCGGTGGTGTGTGTTTTTGGGAAGCCGTTCTCGAAACGAGACACGAAAATGAAACCTGAACAACGACGCAAGAGTGACGCGCCGCCTTCGGGTTTTTCGTAGCGCCGACATTCCATCGGACGGGTCTCGGTCCCGGCCCCGGACGCTGCCCCGGTCACGGACGCAGAGTCCTGTCATCTCCGGCCTTCTGGGCCGCCTCCGGCGACCCAGCGTCGCGCGAGCAGCGTGGTCATAGGAGAAGGCCGGGAGGTGTGTGACCACGCTACTCGGGCGCCGGCGGCCTCCTTCTGAGCCGGGAGAGATGGTTTTCAGCGTTCTTCCCGTGGAGTGCCCGGTATGACAATGTGCGGGAGGGGATGCAGAGCCGGAAGTCTCATGGGGCACATTGTCAAACCCCGCACGTCCCGGTGAGCTTTTTTTGGCGTGTTTTGAGCGTTCATGGTTTCGGGTGGAGGAGACGCCAGATACCGGAGTACTCGTCACGGGCGCTTTTAGGAAGCTGACAACATCTGCTGCCCCGGTCACTGCCCAAGCAGAATCCGCTCTAAAGCTCCGTGCCGCAGAACTTGCAGTGTTTGGCGTCGGCGTCGTGACCGTGGGCGCCGCAGCCGGGGCAGGCGCGGCCGGTGACGGCCTTCTTTGCGGCGACCCCGGCGAGTTCAACCGATACGATTCCGGTGGGGACGGCGATGATGCCGTAGCCGAGGATCATGATCAGCGAAGCCAGCGCCTTGCCGAGGGGGGTCTCCGGGGCCATGTCGCCGAAACCGACGGTGGTCATGGTGACGATGGCCCAGTAAATGGAGAGTGGAATGTTGGAGAAGCCGTGTTCCTCGCCCTCGATGAGATACATGGCGGAGCCGACGATGACCACGATGGTGAGCACCGCGCCGAGGAAGACGATGATCTTCCGGACGCTGGCCCGCAGTGCGGTCATGAGCTCGCTGGCCTCGCCGACAAAGTGGACGAGCTTGAGGACGCGGAAGACGCGCAGCAGCCTCAATCCTCGAATCACGAGCAGCGACTGGGCGCCGGGAATGAGCACACTGAGATAGGTCGGGAGGATGGACAGCAGATCGACGACTCCGTAGAAGCTGCGCGCATACTGCCAGGGCTTGTCGACACAGTAGAGCCGCAGCAGGTACTCGATGGTGAAGGCGATTGTGATCGCCCACTCGAAGGCGCGGAGCCATGTGCCGTACTCGTCGTGGATCCAACCGACGCTCTCGAGCATCACCGCGAGCACGCTGGCGATGATGAGGATCATCAGACCGACATCGAAGGCCTTGCCGGCCGGTGTGTCGGCGCCGAAAATGATTTCGTGCAGTCGTTCGCGGAATCTCTGAGAGTCAGTGGTCATCTGTTCAGGGAAAGTCTATCAGGAAGTGATGACTCGCTCAGCTCTCAGTCCCAGAGCCGGATGGGGTACTCGCCGTTGTCGACGAGATCGGTGATGAACTTCCCGGCCTGCGCCCGGTCCTGCGGGAAGGTGATGCCGCACCACCGGCCCTTGTGGCGAAGGACCCGAACCCGCGCC
>CBESWV010000304.1:0-4603 GCA_965533305.1 uncultured bacterium
AAAACACCTACCGCCAGTACCGTGCCCAGGGGCTCGATGTGATCGGTTTCACCAAAGTCGACCGCAGCTCAACCGACGCCGCTATCCATCAGCTTCTGATCGATAAGGAGATCAGCTTCACCGCGGTCAAAGAAACCGGCCGGTTGTGGACCTACTTCAACACCCAGGGCACCCCGTCATTCCGTCTTCTCCACAACGGATTTCTGATCTGGGAGAATCAAATCAACCTCACCGAACCGATTGCGCTTCGGATGGTCGAAGGCATGGTGGCTACGCGTTAGACCTACAGGCCCACGGCGTTGACTGCCTACTGAGCCCTATCAGCGCGTCAGTCACCGGGGCTCCGCCGCCGATCCTCACGCATTCATCCCACGGGCGACTGATCATTTCATCGATCACATCGTGCCTTTGAACGGACAGAAGACCCTCCCCAGCCCTGTTTTCCGGGTCAGAGCCCGGTCGTTCGACCCACCTCCCAGTCCCACTGACCGCGCCGGGCAAGCTCAAAAATCGGACATCCCAAACGGTAAGATTTGAAATCAAAGAACATGCCTGGTATTATATGGCGCTTGTTGCCGACCAGCGGGGCCGGCATCTGTTTGGTTGAACACAGAGTTCAACGCGGTTCGCAAGACGGGCGCGCCCTCAAACAAGGGCAGAGCTCACGGAGAAAAAGAGAGATATGTCTAAGAAACTGTTTGTTGGAAGTCTGAGCTGGGATACGAACGACGAGGGCCTGCGCAGTGCGTTCGGCGCCCACGGCGAGATCTCCGAAGCTGTCGTCATCACTGACCGCGACACAGGTCGTTCGCGTGGTTTCGGTTTCGTCACCTTCGATGACGACGAGGCGGCCGACAAGGCTGTCGCAGCCCTCAACGGCACCGAACTCGACGGTCGAACCATCCGCGTTGACGTGGCGCAGGCCAAGCAGCGCTCCGGTGGCGGCGGCGGCGGCGGCGGTCGCGACGGTGGTGGCTACGGCGGTAGCCGCTGGTAAGCGGATCCACATCCAACCAGAACCCCTCTTCGGAGGGGTTTTTTCTTGCCCTCATTGCCACCTAAGATGGGCGATTCTGTGCGGCGATCTGCACCAAGCTCTTGCGTTCTGGTCAGTTGCGAAAATACTCGACATACCAGCGGGTATGCCTCCGTTTTTCGCAACTGCCAGAACATCAAGATCTTGGCACATCTCATCCACAAGAATCGCTCATCTTAGGTGCCACTCGATGACATCCGAGCCCGGGTTTGAAACACGAAGAGCACGAAGACCCACAAAGAACCGCTCTTGACTCATCGCAAGGATCGGATGCGTCTCCAAGGCCCGAGGGGATCAGAGTCAAAATTGATCGATGATCGTGATCCCTGTTCCGTCAAAACCACCCATGGCCGCGAGTTCGCGTGGGGCATCCTCGAGTGAC
This sequence comes from uncultured bacterium, assembly GCA_965533305.1. Lineage (GTDB taxonomy): Bacteria > Acidobacteriota > Thermoanaerobaculia > Thermoanaerobaculales > Sulfomarinibacteraceae > JAHECW01. The sequence goes on from CBESWV010000304.1 coordinate 1,419, forward strand.
ACGGTCTTGCCGATCAAACGCTGGGGTTGGAGAACGCCCGATGTGATCAGCTCCAGCATCTCCGAATAGCGGTGCGCCTGCATACCGTGGCTTCCGATGATTTCAAGTTCTCCTGCGATCACCTGCTCCATCGGTAGGCGCGGTCGGTGTTCATCGCCTGCGAGCAGTCCCACCTGCACATGACGCCCTCTTTTGCGAAGACAGGACACGGAGTTCACCGCTGTCGTTGCGCTGCCGAGGGCATCCAGGGAGACATGGGCGCCGCGACCCGTGAGTTGGCGGACCCGGTCGACCACATCCTCACGATCCCGGGCGTTGATGCCGGCAACGGCGCCGAGGCTTTCCGCCAGAACCAGGGCGGCGGGATCGATGTCGATGGCGATGACCTTCGCGTCCAACGCCGCCGCGATCATCACCGCCGACAGACCGACGCCCCCGCACCCGTGGATCGCGACCCACTCGCCGGGTTGTACTCGACCCTGGCCGACGACGGCGCGAAACGAGGTGGCGAAACGACAGCCCAGGCTGGCCGCGGTGACGCAGTCCAGGTCGTCGGGCAGCGCCACCAGATTGACGTCGGCGTGGTTGATGGAGACCCGTTCCGCAAATGACCCCCAGTGGGTGAAGCCCGGCTGGGTCTGGTGATCGCAGACCTGGTGATTGCCGCTGGAGCACTCGGGGCAAGTGCCGCAACCGCAGACAAAGGGAACCGTGACCCGATCACCCACTTTCCACTGCCTGGCGTCGCGCCCGATCTCGGCGATGGTTCCGGCGAGTTCGTGTCCCGGAACGTGGGGGAAGACCCGGATGTCGGCGTCGTGACCCATCCAGCCGTGCCAGTCGCTGCGACAGATCCCGCTCGCCTCGACCTCGATGACCACCCCGTGGGCGGCGGGTTCCGGATCAGGCAGAAGCCCGACCTCGATCGGTCCGCCGAATTCCTGATAGAACGCGGCCTTCATTTCAGCTTCCGGCCCGAGAGAATTGCGTTGTACTCCGACGCGTCGGTGTCGTCCTTGGCGCCCACCGGAGTCCCGCAGACCCCGCAGCGGTATTCGTACTTGTTGCCGGTGGGAAGCACAAGCAAAAGGTGCCGCCGAACCGGTTGGGCCTGTTTGCAGGTCCCGCAGAAGAGTTCCGAGGCCTCGAGGGAGTCGTATTGCCGTTGATCCGCCATGGCGCCAGTGTACTCCGCCACAATTGGGGTGAAGTATCGAGGGTTCGGGGAATCATCTCGTTTTCGCCGGTGACCGGGTATGCTTTCAAAATGACGAGTCTGATCCGTATCCCCGTGTTCATCTTTCTGGCCGCAGTGGGTCTCCCCGCCATCGCGGACGAGAGCCCCACCACAATCGACGACTTCATGGACATCGATTCCCCCATCCGCGTGATCGCCCACCGTGGTTTCTCGGGGCACGCACCGGAAAACACCCTCGTCGCCATCCGCCAGGCCATCGAGGTCGGCGCGGACATGGTCGAGATCGATGTCACCGTGACCTCCGACGGCCACGTCATCCTGCTGCACGACGAGACACTTGATCGAACTACCGACGGTCAGGGATTGCCGACCGAGAAGACGCTGGACGAAATCCGGAGACTCGATGCCGGTTCTTGGTTTGGGCCCGACTATGCAGGCGAGAAGATCCCGACCCTGAGCGAGGCCCTCGAAACGGTGAAGGATCGGATTCTGATCAACGTCGAAATCAAATCGGAAGCGGTGGAGCACGGGGTGGTCCCAAAGGTCGCGACCCTGATAGTCGAACACGGGATGCTCGACCAGGTGGTCGTCTCGTCCTTCTCACCCGAAGCGCTCCGGTTGATGAAGATCACCGATCCCGCCGTCATCACCGCAACCCTGTTCAATAAGGAGCTTCACACCGACGTCGATCCCCTGGAGATCATTCAGGAAGTCGGTTCACGGGGGTTCAACATCTCGGGCAAGCGAGTGACTCCGGCCATGATCAAGCGCTGCCACCGTCACGGGATCCCGGTCGCCGTCTACACCGTCAACGAGCCCGACGACATGCATCGTCTGATGGATATCGGAGTGGATGCCGTCTTCACCGACCACCCGGATCTGATGCTCGAGGTGCGAGCCGAAGCGGAAAAACAGGCTAGCCAAGCAGCTGGTTGAACCCGATTCCGATCCCAAGGAGAAAGATCGGATGGCCATCACTATTGGTATTGATGATCACCGGAAATCCACACGCCGAGAGCGTGGCCCCGGATCACATCCACCGGAGTCCCCGGCCGGGTCGCCGGCATCTCGGGATCGTCCGCGGCGGCGGAGGGGATCGATATCATGACCGCGATCAAAACGACGCTGCCTGCAATTCGCATCGGGGCCTCCATTGTTTTCCAGTTCTACGGATGGACGGAGCTCTTCGTCTTTTTTGACGGGAATTCAATCCAATGGAGCCGCTCACGAGCTACACTCGCCCTCGATGGACTGGGCGTATCAATACTGCGATCCCGAGAAGCTCTATCTCAACGTCACCAACCGGTGCACCAACCGCTGCTCGTTCTGCGTACGATCGAGCACCGCGCGGCTCGGTGACGGCATGCTGCTCGGTGATGACGAGCCCGGCCTCGATGAGCTTCTCACCGCAGTGGAATCCAAAGGAGGGCCAGGGAGGTTCAGCGAGATCGTGTGGTGCGGCTATGGCGAGCCGACGATCCGCCTCGATCTGATCCTCAAAGCGAGCCCGAAATTCCGAGCCTCCGGCGCCAAAGTCCGACTCAACACCAACGGCCACGCCTGCCTCATTCACGGCCGCGACGTCCTGCCCGAACTCGGCGAGGTCATCGACCGAGTCAACGTCTCGCTCAACGCGCCGACGGCCGAGCGCTATGTCGAACTCTGCAAACCCGATCCGGGCACCATCTCGGGCATGGGCTCCCCTGCTCCGGAGATCTTCTGGAATGAGATGCTCGACTTCCTCGCCCGCTCACCCGACCACATCGGCGAGGTTCAGGCATCAGTGGTCGGTCATACCCTCGATGACGACGAGATCGAGTGCTGCCGGAATCTCGCGGTTCAGATCGCCGGAGTGTCCTGCAGGATTCGATAGCCCGCGGCGGACTGACTGATCTTCGTGACAGTCGCCAGACGCCGCTACGCGTAACGACGTCCTAAGATGAGCGATTCTCACTGGCGATCTGCACCAAGCTCTTGCGCTCTGGAT
>CBESWV010000305.1:0-4593 GCA_965533305.1 uncultured bacterium
CCGACCCCATCGTCGGCCTCATGGGCGGCAAGCTCAAACTCTCCAAAGGCAGCCTCTTCGCCCTGCTTCCCTACGCCAAGGCGGCTAAGGAACTGGTCAACTCGGCCATCGGAGTCGACACCACCTACCCGGACGGGTGGTAGCGCACCTCGGATTCAAACGCCAGGGATACCGAGCGACGCGCTTGGTAGCGCCACTTCGAGGTGCCGGGCATGACAATGTGCCGGCAGTCGCTTCGCGGCACGGCATCACACCCCGAACAATGTTACAAGCGGCACGTCCGTTCAGGGCGAAGTCTGCAACGCCCTCAACAGCGCGCGTACCCGGGCACAGCACCCAAGAAATGCCGCAGTGCGACATTCAATCTGCGGCATTTCGCTCATTTTCCAACAGATAGCGAACATAGAGTCTAGATAGAACTCATTCTAATTTAATATGTTAGGAGATTTTTGCCGCAGGGTGGCAAAAATCCCTTGACACTCATGCCGCAGCGCGTTATATTCTGGTCATCGGAAATGCCGCAGGGCGGCAAAGCCGGTGAGAATCAGAAAAAAACGGCGCTCGAGCGCCACACGAGCCGGAAAGCCGGCAAGGAGGATCAAATGACTGCCAAGAAGAAAGCCAAGCAGGTTCAGACCGAAATCGCGGAGAACGCCCACCAGATCTGGCTCGCCGGACTCGGCGCCGTCGCCACCGCCCAGGAAGAAGGCGGCAAGGTCTTCAAGGGCCTCGTCAAGAAGGGCCAGGAGTTCGAGAAGGTCGGAAAGGGCCGGGTCGAGCAGGCCAAGGGCGCCGTCACAGGCGTCAAAGTCGTCGCCGAGAGCTACTGGGAGACCTTCGAGCGGGTCCTCGATGAGAAGGTGACCGGTATCATCCACCGCATGGGCGTACCCACCAAAGAAGAGATTGATATCCTCACCGAGCGGGTGGAAAACCTCACCGCGGCAATCGACAGCCTCCGGGTGACCAAGACACCGAAACCGCGCACCCGCAAGACCACCAAACCGACAGCCAAGAAGACTACCGCTGCGAAGAAGCCGGCCGCCGCAAAGAAACCTGCGGCTGCGAAGAAGCCCACCGCTGCCACGAAGACCACCACCGCGAAGAAACCCGCTGCCGAGACAACTCCTGCCGCCACGACGACTCCGGCTGCAAAGTAAGCGCAGTTTCCAGACCCGTAGATTTTCCCAACGGCGCCGCTCTGCGGCGCCGTTTTTCGTTGCGCCTGATTCGCCACTTCGCTACTGTTGATGGATGACAGGCACGGTTGCAATCGTCGAGGACGAACAGAATATCCGCGAAAACGTCGGCTTCGCTCTCAAACGAGAGGGCTACAACATCGAGAGTTTTGCCGACGGTCTCGCCGCTTGGGAGGCGTTCGAGGCCAACCTCCCCGATCTCGTGATCCTCGACATCATCATGCCTCGCATGGATGGACTCGAGTTGTGCCGGCGCCTGCGGACCCTTTCGCAGACGATCCCCATCGTTTTCCTGACCTCGCGAGACGAGGAGTTCGATCGTGTTCTCGGTCTCGAACTCGGCGCGGACGACTACCTGTGCAAGCCGTTTTCCATGCGGGAACTCGTGGCGCGCGTCAAGGTGCTCTTTCGCCGACTGTCACTGCTCAACGAGAGATCCTCAACCGATGAAGAAGAACTCCTCACCATCGGCAATCTGGTCCTCGATCTGCGTCGCTACACGGCCCGCTGGGGCAATCAGACGGTCCCGTTGACGGTGACCGAGTTCATGATGCTCAACGCCTTGGTTCGCCGGCCCGGCCACGTCAAGACCCGGCAGCAACTCATGGAACAGGGCTATCCGCACGACACCTATGTCTCGGATAGGACCATCGACTCGCACATCAAGCGCATCCGCAAGAAGTTCTCGAGCCTGGACGAGACTTTCGACAAGATCGAGACCGTCTACGGCCTCGGTTACCGCTATACGGAGGTCCCCGAAACGTGATCGGTGGCCGCTCCTCACGGCCCGGCGCCTGATCCCCGGAGGCAAGTGCCCATGGCATCGCTTCGCTGGCTCTCACGCATCTCCGTCCGGCTACTCGCGTTTAACGTGCTCGTGGTCTTTCTTCCCATGGCCGGAGTGCTCGTTCTCGACACCTATGAGAGCCACCTCCTCGAGGCCCAGGAGAGGACCATGGGCCAAGAGGGTCGACTGCTCGCAGCCGCGATCGAGGCAACCGGAAGGTTCGCCTCCGAAGACGCTCAGGGAATCCTGGTTCAACTCGGTCAGCGCCACCTGGCCCGTCTGAGGGTCGTCGATCGCCGGGGCGAGCTCTTCGCCGATTCAGCCAGCCTCGGACCACGGCGCGACGAGATCGAGCCTCCCGAACAGCCCGCCGTACAACCCGCCGAGTCGCCGTTCCTCTACCGCATCGGCTCCCTCCCCTTTCGTGCGTTACGGCGATTCACTCAACCGCCGGTCGACGATCCCGACGACGCCTGGGAGCCTGCGAGTTTCCTCGACGCTCCCGAGGTCCGAGACGCCCTCGATGGTCGCTACGGCGCCACGACGAGGATCACTCCGGGCAGCCAACGATCGGTGAGCCTCTACATCGCGATCCCGGTGCGCATCGATGGCGTGGTCGAGGGCGCGGTACTCGTATCCCAATCAACCGGACGGATCCTCCAGGCGCTCTACTCGGTCCGTCTCGATGTTTTCCGGGTCTTTCTCGGCAGTCTCGCCGTGGCGATGGTTCTGACCCTGCTCATGGCGACCACCATCGCTCGTCCGCTTGGCCGTCTGCGCCGTCGAGCCGAAGCGATTCTCGACCGGCGCGGCCGACTCCGCGGCAGTTTCGAACCCAGCAGGAGGACCGACGAGATTGGCGATCTCGAACGGGCACTGGCCGAACTCACGAGACGGCTGGAGGAACACCTTCAGTTCACCGAGTCATTCGCCGCCGATGTTTCCCACGAGTTCAAGAATCCCCTTGCGGCCATCCGCTCGGCAACCGAGATGGCCCTCGAGGTCGATGAACCCGTCGAACGACGCCGCTTTCTCACCATGATTCTGCAGGACGTCGCCCGTATGGAGCGCCTCCTCAACGAGGCCCGTGAGATCTCGCGGATCGACGCGCGCATCGACGAGGAGGACCTTGAAGCGGTCTCTCTGGATAAACTGCTTCAGGGCGTCGTCGAGGCATTCCGTCTGCGACGCGGCAACCGCGGCCCCGAGTTCACCGTGGCGCTGGCCGATCGCGAAGTCGAGGTCACGGCATCCGCCGACCGCTTGACCCAGGTCTTCGAGAATCTCCTGGCCAACGCAGTGAGTTTTTCGCCCGCGGGCGGCGCCGTCACCATCACCCTTCGGGTCGAAGACGAGCATGCGGTTGCGACCATCGCCGACGAAGGCCCCGGGATCCCCGAAGAACACTACGAGCGAATCTTCAACCGATTCTTCTCCTACCGGCCGGATCCTACCGACGACGGCGGCCACTCGGGTCTCGGTCTCTCCATCGTCCGGGCCGTGGTCGAGGCCTATCACGGCACCGTCAGCGCCGGAGCCCGATCGGGCGGCGGCGCGAAAATAGCGGTGAGGTTGCCCCTCGCCGGCTAGGAGCCTGTAGTGAATAGATGGCGGATGAATTTCGGTGAGTCGTTTGAGGCCGTTTTTCGGCGGATTTGCCGGTTCATACTGGTGGTATGGGCCAAAAATGCGCCGAGAAACGGGCCAAACGACACCCGAAAGGCGCCGCCGATTCTATTCACTACAGGCTCCTAGTACGTCGAGCCAAAGTGGATCCCTGCGCTACGGCAGCGGTGGGTCTTTCCGATCTCGCGTTTCCGGCTCCGCCGCAACAGGCCGGGGTTAGAGTTCCTTCACCGCGGTGACGAGATCGAGGATGGCCTTCTTGGCGTCCTCGAAGTACATGAGCGTATTGTCGCCAGAGAAGAGCGGGTTGGGGATCCCGGCGAAGCCCGGGCTGAGGCTGCGCTTGATCACGACCACGGTCCGCGCCTTGTCGACATCGATGATCGGCATCCCGGCGATAGGGCTCTTTGGATCGGTCCGCGCCACCGGGTTGACCACGTCATTGGCCCCGACCACGATGGCGACATCGACCTGGGCCATGGTCGGGTTGATCTCATCCATCTCCACCAGAGCCTCGTAGGGCACATCGGCCTCGGCAAGAAGCACGTTCATGTGGCCCGGCATCCGACCGGCCACGGGGTGGATAGCGTACTCGACATTGACGCCACGGCCCTCGAGGATATTCGCGAGATCGCGCACCGCGTGTTGAGCCTGGGCCACGGCCATGCCGTAACCCGGAATGATGACGACCCGCTGCGCTCCGTCGAGGACCATGGCGATCTCGTCGGCGCTGGTCGACTTGACGCTGCGATAGACATCGTCGGCGTCGGGGGTGTCGGCGGTGGGGCCCATGGTCCCGAAGAGGACGTTGACCAGCGACCGGTTCATGGCCTTGCACATGATGTTGGTGAGGATGATGCCCGAGGCGCCGACCAACGAGCCCGCGATGATGAGCACGTTGTTGTCGATGACAAAACCGGTGGCGGCCGCAGCCAGACCGGAATAGGAGTTGAGCAGCGCGATGACGACCGGCATGTCGGC
>CBESWV010000306.1:0-4591 GCA_965533305.1 uncultured bacterium
CGGCTTGCGTCCCAACGTCATGAGCGGGTGAACGGTGGCCGCTCCCGCGAGCCGGCCCCGCTCACAATCCGCTCCCGCCGTCGCGTGGACCCCACCTTCAGGGAAATTCAAGCAGGTTGTGGCCTGTCACGCGAGTTCAGGATCGCAGCGGGAACACTCAGCGGCACCATGAGGGCGGGACGTTTAAACGCGTGTCATTCTAAGCGAGCGTACCGAGTTGCGGGTCTCCCCACGGTTTAGAGACCGGCGCTACTTACCTCGTCACGCAGAGGGTTGGGGCAATCCGCATCCCGTCGGGAGACCCTTCGACTCGCTCGGCGGCACTCGCTCGCTCAGGGTGACATGAAGGGAGGATGCCTTTGCGCGCTTTGGGATGGTCGACCCTTGTGTTCTATGCATTGCAACCCTGCGACGGTGCGATGATTGCGATGAAGCAAATACCTAAAACCTAATACCTAATACCTTTGGTCCGGCTGCGTGATCTGCGGGCAATTTGCGATGGTGCGATGTCTTCTGTGTCCCTTTACTCCCCGACTGCGTCGAGCAGCCGCGCGAGGGCTTCCGGATCCGTCACCGGCATCTTGCAGGCATAGTCGCGGCACACGTACGCGGCGGCTTTGCCTTCGATGGGGGCGTGGTGCTCGGTGAAGGGGGCGAGCTTTCGAACCGCGTCGCCCTCGGCTCCGGGCGAGACCAGCAGGGTGACAGCCTGGGGCAAGTAGTGTGAGCGAACCTCGGCGAGAAGTGCTTTGGTGTCATCGGCGCCCGCCTTGCCGGCGATGACGATCTCCAACGACGGCGACGACGCAAAGAGCATGGCGTCGGCGAGATGGCTGTGGGCGGAGGCGCCCCGGGATGAGTCGGCGGCAAAGACCTTGAAAATCGTGTCCGCGCGATCGGCGAGATCGGTTCGCCCGGTGAGGCGTGCCAGTCGCAGCAGATTCATGGCAGCGACGGAGTTCCCCGACGGAATCGCGCCGTCGTAGATTTCCTTTTGGCGGACAAGAAGCTCTTCACCATCCGTGGGTGAAAAGAAGTAGCCACCGTTCTCTTTGTCCCAGAAGAAGGTGTCGGTTGTCGCCTGCAGTTCAAGTGCCTGCTCGAGATACTCGGCATCGAGAGTGGCGTCGTAGAGCTCAAGGTTCGCGAAGATCATAAAGACGTGGTCGTCCAGGAATGCGGGCACCGTGAGTTCGCCCTCGCGCCAACGATGGTGAAGACGGCCTTTTTTGTCGCGCATGGACCCAAGGACAAATGCCACCGACTTTCGGGCGGCGTCGATGTAGGACGGCTCCGAGAAGACCCGACCTGCTTTGGCCAGACCGGCGGCCATCAGGCCGTTCCAATCGGCAAGCACCTTGTCATCCTTGAGAGGGTGGATCCGGTCTTCCCGATCATCAAACAGACGAGTACGAATGGACTCGAGATGGGTGTCGAATGCGGCCGGATCGAGATCCATCCGCTTGGCGATGGCGGAGTCGTCATCGTCTCGATGGAGGATGTTTGTGCCGGTCTCTTCGCCGCTCGCCTCTTCGGAGAAATTGCCGTCGGCCGTTGCGTTCCACACCGAGGCGGCAAAGACCGAGTCGCTTTTGCCGAGGGTCGAGGCGAGTTGGTCGATGGTCCAGAGATAGAAGGTGCCCTCCTCACCTTCGCTGTCGGCATCCTCGGCGGAGTAGAAACCGCCCTTCGGGGAGGTCATGTCGCGAAGAATATAGGTGACGATTTCATCTACGGTGCGGCGGTGATTCGTCGTGCCGCCGGCCAGGAACGCCTCGGTGGACGCGAGAACCAGCAAAGCCTGGTCATAGAGCATCTTCTCGAAGTGGGGGACGAGCCACTCGGCGTCGGTGGAGTATCTGTGGAAACCGAAGCCCACCTGGTCGAAGATCCCACCGCGTCGCATTTCGTGGAGGGTGTGGTCGACCATCTTGAGGGCCTGGGGTTGGTTTCGGATGGCCGAGTACCGCGCCAACAGGATGAGATTGTGCGGCGAGGGGAACTTGGGGGCCGATCCGAAGCCGCCGTAGGTGGCATCGTAACGGCCGGCGAGTTCGCGGTAGGCGAGATCGGGCAGGTTGGGGTCGGCATCACCGCTTTCGCGAGGCTGCGAGGCGGAGGCCAATCGCGCCGTGATCTGTTCGGCCGATTCAAGAAGCTTGGCGCGCTCGGTGGACCAGATTGTCTGGACCTTCGGCACGAGTTCGATCATCCCGACCCGGCCGTAGCGGCTCTCACGAGGGAAATAGGTTCCGGCAAAGAACGGCTCTTTGTCGGGGGTCATGATGACGGTCAGCGGCCAACCGCCGGATCCGGTGAGCATCTGGCAGACGGTCATGTAGACCTGATCGATGTCGGGCCGTTCCTCGCGGTCGACCTTGATGTTGATGAAGGCCTCGTTCATCAGGGCGGCGACGATGGGATCTTCGAAGGACTCGTGCTCCATCACATGACACCAATGGCAGGTGGCGTATCCGATGGAGAGAAAGATCGGTTTGTCTTCCTCGCGGGCCTTCTTGAAGGCCTCTTCACCCCAGGGATACCAATCCACCGGGTTGTCGGCGTGCTGGAGGAGGTAGGGGCTCTTTTCGGCGGCGAGACGGTTCTTTTTCGTGGCGGCAGGGGATGTTCCCCCAGCATCGGAGGCATGGGTCATGGTTGCTCCAAGGAAAAGGGCGAGAACGATGGTGATGAGATGGAATCGCACGGCACAGAGAACATCCCGCGGTCGTCTCAGCATTCCGCGGATTCAGTTTTAAGTTCTTAGTTTTAAGTTCTTAGTTTCATCGCAATCGAAATCTGGAGCGCTCGGTTTCTGGTGCGATGAGACTCAAAACTAAGAACTGAGAACCAAGCCTCTTGAAAAAACCCTGTTCCCCGATGGTTCGTGGTTTCTGTGCCGGCGAGACGCCAGCACTACAAAGGGCTGAGATCCACTGTAGGGCCGGCGTCTCGCCGGCCTGATGGCGACGAGGGTCGGAAGATCTCGGTGTCCGATTCTCGGATTTTGCAAGAGGCTCAGTTTTGAGTTCTTAGTTTCATCGCAATCCAAATCTGGAGTGCTCGATTTCTGGTGCGATGAAACTCAAAACTTAAAACTGAGAACTAAGAACTCGCCTGCGTTGCAGCTTCGACTTTATCGACGGTTTTCGGGATTCCGGGGCCGAGTACCCTGCAGCCGTCTTCGGTGATGAGGACATCGTCTTCGATGCGGATTCCGCCAAAGTCTTTGAAGTCCTCGACCCGGTCGTAGTCGATGAACTCGGTGTGCCTTCCCTCGGCCTTCCACTGGTCGATGAGCGCCGGGATGAAGTAGATCCCTGGCTCGACCGTGATCACAAAGCCCGGTTCGAGCTTTCGGGTCATCCGAAGAAAGGCGAGGCCGAACTGGGTCGAGCGCTCCTCGCCCTCGGGATAACCGACGATGTCGCCGAGATCCTCCATGTCGTGTACGTCGAGCCCCATCATGTGGCCGATCCCGTGCGGGAAGAAGAGCGCGTGGGCTCCGGCCTCGACCGCATCGTCGGGGTTGCCCTTCATGAGTCCCAGGGCGGTGAGACCGCCGGCGATGGTTCGGGCCGCGAGGCGGTGCATCTCCTTGTTGTCGTGCGCCGGATCGGCGGCGTGGATCACTCCCATCTGAGCCGCAAGCACGATCTCGTAGATCCTGCGTTGTTGGTCGCTGAAGCGTCCGTTCACCGGGAATGTCCTGGTGATGTCCGACGCGTAACCCCCGGACGACTCGGCGCCGGAATCCATGAGGAGGAGATCACCGTCCGCGAGTTGGTTGTCATAGCTGTGGTTGTGGAGGACCTCGCCCCGTACGGAGACGATGGGGGTGAAGGCCGGTTGAAGACCGAGTTCCAGTGCACGGGCCTGCATCAGACCGGCGATTTCGAACTCGTGGCGACCGGGCCGTGCCTCGGTCATGGCGACCCGGTACATTTCGGCGGTGACCGCGAGCGCCGCCTCGATCTCGGCAATCTCTTCGTCGGTCTTGATTGTTCGCTGGGCGCAAACGGCACGCACCAGGTCACGCGAGACGCCGTTCCCAACTTTTTCGGGATTGGCGTCGAGAAGATCGGCGAGTTGGAAGCTCCGTTCCGCGCGGTATGGAGGCAAGTAGTGGATCCGGACCCCGGCCTCGATGAGGCGATCAATCTCCGATTTGAGGGTGGAGACATCCATGTTGGCGACGAAGCCGGCTGCGGTCGCGTGGTCACCCACGTGGGGCCGTGGACCGTGCCAGACGAGATCATCGGGATCGTAGGGGCGACCGAAGAGGATGTCGCGGCCGTCGGGTTCGATCAGCATCGCCATCCCGGTCTCGTTGATCCCGGCGTAGTAGAGGAAGTGGGAGTCCTGCCTGAAGGGGTAGACATTGTCGACGTAGTTCTTCGGCGCGTCGTTGTTGCCCAGAATCAGGATGGCGCCACCATCGACATTGGCTCGCAGGTGCTTACGTCGGGAGCGATAGGTTTCGGCGTTCATGCTGCCTCCTCAGTAGGTCTGAGCATTATGCCAGGGTCGAGGCTTCATCGCAGAGTTGAACCGTGAAGACGCAAGAATCGCCGAGCACCGCACCGTCGCA
>CBESWV010000307.1:0-4571 GCA_965533305.1 uncultured bacterium
CGGAGGCCGGACTCCTCGCCCTGGAGTCGATCGGTTTCCTTCTGGAGTTCGTCGACGGTCTCGCGATGCCGGGTCAGCTCCATTTCGAGCCGGCTGATCTCGTCGATGTGCCGATGCCGTTCCCCGCGGAGAGCCTCACATTCGCCGTTCATCCGGTGGTAGGCCTCATCTCGCGCAATCTGAGCCCTCTGGAGATCGGCGAGCTCTCGCCGTGCGATGGAATCGGCTTCCAGAGAGGCGACGGTCTCCCCGCGAAGCCGGTCCACGATGCCTGCGATGGCGGCGGACCCGAGCCGGTCACTGTGGCGCTGAATGACCACCGCCTTCATTCGGAGGAAGTCTTCGCGTTGGCGCGGCTGGTCGCCGAGGATGTGGTGACCTGAACCGCGGAAATGCCGGTACTCGGCGGTCACCTGCGGCAGATGATGAAAATCTGTGGCGGCAGCGAGACGGATGAGAAACTCCCAATCCTCGAAAAAATCGAATTCGGTGTCGAACCTTCCCGCCTCGTCGAAGAGCACTCGCTCGATCATCAGGGTGTTGAAGGGAATGTAGTTGTCGACGAGCAGAAGATCAGGGTCGAAATCACGGCTGTAGGGGAGGCGGCGCTCCACCTCCCGCCAACCGTCGTCGGGGTCGAGTTCGTAGACGCCGATTGCGGCGTCGGTGTAGGCCACGCGAACACCGGCGGCGGTGACGAGTCCGACAAGGGTTTCGAGATGTTCGGGCTCCATGAGATCGTCGTCGTCGAGGAAGCTGAGATACTCCCCGGTGGCGGCATCGACACCGGCGTTCGCTGCAGCGGCGCGTCCTTGATTGGTCCCCATTTCGACGACGACGACGGGAAACGGGAAGACGAGGGGGAGCTCTGGCGGGCGGCCGCCGTCGTTGACCAGAATAACCTCGACCCGTCGATAGGTGCTGATCGCGATGCTGGCAAGCGCTTCGGCGAGTAGCTCAGGTCGGTCCTTGGTTCGGACCACGATGCTGACCAACGGTCCCTCGAGCCGTTCGGTGTGCTCGGGGACTCCGCCCAGCCGGCGCACCAGACTGCTCCGGCTGTGGGTGACGAGATCCATGACTCGGATCTCCCGGTACGCTTCGGCCGCCTTGACTGCGGCCGGAAGCGACAGGGCTCGATAGTGCCGCATTCCGAGGGCCGCTTCGCGGTAGTTGTGCAGCTCGAGTTGGCTCGTGTGGGCGTTGATGGTCGAGGTCAGGGTCTCGATCCTGTCGCTGACATCGACGAGGAGATTCGGGTACAGGGGGTGGTTGACCTCGTACAGCAGAATCCGGCAGTTGATCATGATCTCATCGAGATCGGTGCCGCCCCTCAGCTCGGTCAGAGCTTGATGAAGCGAAGCGAACGCAGCCCGATGATCATCTGTGATTTCGCAAGGGGAGACCGACAGGAGGAGATCCGGTCGATGGTCGACAATGACGCGTCGGATCGCTTCGGCCGCCGTGTCAACGGATGCGCGGAGAGCACCGTCGGGAATGGACAGCATCTCGAGCTGTGCTATCCCGAGGATGTCGAGGCCGCGTTGAGCCTCCGCCCTGCGTCTTGCGGCATAGGTATCCCGGTCCTCGGTGATCTCCGAACCACCCGAAGAATCGGTGAGGTACAGGACACGTATCTCGGCACCGGACTCGGCCAACTGGGCCAGAAGACCTCCACAGCCGAAGACCTCGTCATCGAAGTGGGGTGCGATGACCAGGACCCGACGCGCAGAGACTGTCGTCGTTTCAGTGGGCGGTGCGAGATTGAGTTGCATCGTCCTGTAGATATTACACCGAGCGGTCAATTTTGAATTATGAATTATGAATTTTGAATTTTGAATGACATCGCAAATGCTCAGAGGAACCCTGTGACGGAATTCAAAATTCATAATTCAAAATTCATAATTATTTTGCGTCGTCTGCCTCTGCTACCATCCGCCCATGAAAGCTGAATTGCGACGATGCCTGATCCGGAGCGTCATCTGAGCCGGGTCTTCATGATCTGCCCGGAGCCCATCCGCCGGCTCACGGCCGGTGTCGGGACTCGATTCGTCGCCCTGGCAGAGGTCCTGGGTCGTGCCGGCCACGACGTCACGCTCGCCATTCCCAATGATCCTGCCGAGGCCGAAGCCGTTAAACCACCGATTGGGCTTGTGCAGGCCACCCCTGACACCCTCGGGGCCCAGGCCGATGGTCACGATTGGGTCTTGATCCACGGCCATCTGGGAAACCACTATCTGTCCCAGCGCGACGACCTTCCGGTGGTTGTGGATCTCTATGATCCGTTTCTCGTCGAAAACCTCCACTATCACCGCGAGCTCGGGTTCGAGCCGTATCGAACCGATCATGCGACCTGGAAGCTCCAGCTCGGTCGGGGAGACTTCTTTCTGTGTTCTTCAGCCCAGCAGCGCTTCTTCTATCTCGGGTGGCTTGGCGCCCTCGGACGGGTCAATCCACTCATCCTTGAAGACGACCCGGAGTTGCACGGCCTGATCACTGAATTGCCGTTTGGAACCCCCCGGGAGGGACCGCCCCCCCGCAAACATGATCCTGGATTTCTGCAAGGGGTGAGCGAGGATGCGCCGGTTCTCTATTTTGGGGGTATCTACGATTGGTATGACCCTGAGGTTGTGCTCCGAGCCTTGCCCGCCATCATCGAGCGCGAACCCGAAGTGGTTGTGGTCTTCGTTGATCATCCTCATCCGGATGACACGCCGCTTTCGGCCGCCGGCACAGCTCGAAGGATCGCGGAGGAGAAGGGATTGTTGGGGTCCACGGTTCGTTTCGAGAGTTGGAGGCCGTATGACCGGAGATTCGATCTGGCGTTGGCGGCGGACCTCGCAGTCGTGACCCACCGCCCCGGTCTCGAAACGGATCTCAGCTTGCGGACCCGCATGGTCGATCTGCTCTGGCTCGGTCTGCCGGTGGTGGCGACCCGTGGCGGCGCCATGTCCGGGATCGTCGAGGCGGTCGGCGCCGGACGGATCGTGGCGCCGGGCGACGCCGCCGAACTCGCGGCTGCGGTGGTTGCGTTGCTTGCCGATCCCGATGCTCGAGAGCGGGCCGGTGCGGCAGGGCGCCGTTGGGCAGAGGGTCGGCGCTGGGAGAGGGTCTCGAAACCGCTCTTGGATTTTGCCGCGAAGCCCCGAAGAGATCCCCACCGCGATCGGTTTGTTGATCTCGCGCCTGCGGCGAGTTCCGCAGAGGAGCCGGTTGTCCGGCGAGTCAAGAGATCCCTGAAGCGGTGGATCGGGAAATGACGCGGGCGAGCGTCATCATCGTTGTCCACGCCGGGATGGATCATCTCGAGGACAGTATTGTGTCCCTCGAAGCCGAGGGGGAGCGGGGCCGCAGCGAGATCATTCTGGTCGACAATGCCTCGCCCGATGAATGTGGCGAGGCAGCTTCAAAAAGGTGGCCGTGGCTGAGGGTCGTCAGATCCGAGCGCAATCTGGGTTTCGCGGGGGGCGTCAATCTCGGTGCCGAGGCTGCGACCGGCGAGGTCTTGATTCTGCTCAACGACGATGCAGCAGCCGGCGAGGGTTTTGTCGAGGCGCATCTCGAGACCCTGGCGGCGTACCCCGGGGCTGCGGCGTCGGCGGGGCGGCTGACCAGCTGGGATGGCGCACGGCACGATTTTGTGCGCGGTGGTGTGACCTTCGACATTCACGCGTTCCAGATCTCTCAGGGTTGGCCGGCCGATGAAGTGGCTCCTCCGCGGGCCGGAGAGCCGCTGCCTTTTGCGTGCGGCGGCAATATGGCCATCCGGCGTCGCGATTGGGATGAACTCGGCGGTTTCGACCCCGGTCTCTTCGCCTACTTCGAGGATGTCGAACTGGGGTGGCGTTTGTGGGCATTCGGTCGCACGGTTGTCGCCGCTCCGGACGCCGTTGCGCGACACCGTGGGGGAGCAACCTCCTCGGGACTCGGCGACTTTCGCCGAGGGGTGCTCTTTGAACGCAACGCGTTACGGACCTTTTTCTCGTGCGCCGATGACGACTACCGATTCGCCTTTGGGCCTTCGGTCTATGCGACGTTCCTCCACCGGTTGACCGCCTTTGTCGATGTCGATACCAGTCTTCGATCGTTGGCGGCGGATCCTTTCAGCGAAGCGCCTCCGGCTCCGAACCGCGCCGAGAGGTGGCGAAAGCGGCTCAGAGATCGTGGGGTGGTCGGTGCGGCGCGACACCTGCTCGCGCGCGCTCTGCTGGGTCCGGATGTCGGCTCCCCGACGGTATCCGACGGCCATCTGTTGATGCAACTGAGGGCGGCCGACGGTTTCTTTACGGGTCTCGATGCAAACGAAACCAGACGCGTGGAGATCGCCCGCAGGCGAACGGTCCCCGATCGCGAGATCGTGACCCGCTTCCCCCGGCTGGTTGTCCCGACCTACCCCGGGGACGACAGATGGTTTGCGTCTGACGCATTCGCCGGTCTCCTGCCGGATGGCTGGCCGGTGGATCACCGGCGTCTCGACGAGGTTCTTCACTCGAGCCTCGTGAGGGTCTGACCTAAGTTGAGCGATTCTCACCGGCGATCTGCACCAACTCCTTGCGCTCTGGGCATTTGCA
>CBESWV010000308.1:0-4511 GCA_965533305.1 uncultured bacterium
GTGAGGCACCGGCTGATGTCCGGGCTGCCGCTGGGACTGCGGTATTGCGGTCGATCACAGCGGAATCAGTGGATGGCGATGTTCTTGCACCACACATGCATGTCTTCGAATCCACCGGCGATATGGCAGTTGTTGACGAGAGTTCCCGTCCAGCTGTAGCCGTTGTTGAAGAACACCCTGTTCATTCCTGCCGAGCGGGCGCGGGCAATGGTGTAGAGGTTACAGATCTCGCGTTCCGCCATGTCGTCCTCCAACGCCACCAGGAGGTGTTGGGCGAGACCGAGACCGCGGGTTTCAGGCAGGGTCGCGAAGTCGGTCATCTCCGCGTTGTGGTGCTCGAGGCCGATCTCCGCCGAGGCCGCCGCGACGAGCTTTCCTGTGGCGTTCCTGACGATGCGATAGACCACGTGGGTATTCATGGTCGAGATGAGGTAGCGGGGATCGGTGATGGGAAACGGATAGCTCGCAAAGACCTGGTCGTACAACGCCGCAAGATCGCCGGCGTCCCCATTGGTGGCCCGAGACATGGTGTGGCCTGTAGGTATGGTCGAACGGAGCGCTTTTTTGGGTTTCGCGCAGATCGAGGTGAGGATGGCTTCCTCTTCCTCGGCGTGAGGCTGATGCAGTCGGTCCTCATCGAGGAAGAGGGACATCACTACGGCCGGTTGGCCGGAGAAATAGCCACTGATGGTTGCCTCCGTGACCATCCCGGCCTCTTCAAACCCGGCCTTTTCGTGCGCCGGCGCCTTGAGGAAGACCTTGCCGAAACTGGCCTCGCGGGCGCCGTTGGCGAGGCTCTTGACCAGAGCTTGGGTGTGGTTCGCTTCGTAGGACAGCACCTGGATCCTCTGGTTGAGCGGGCTGAACAGGATCCTGGCGTCAAAGCCGTCACCGCGTACATGGGTCGGGACATTGCCCGGGCCTGCCACGTCGACCCCGTCGATCGAGCTCATGCGGACCTCCCCGTGGTCACCTGTTTCGAAACCTCCTCGTTGCCGACGTTCGGATCACCGGGCACCAGCGCGATGTTCTCCGGATTGTCATCGAACAGGCCGGCAACGCCGACCGTCTCCTCACCGTTGCTGAAGATCTCGCGACAGTAGGCGCACGGGTGGCCCTCGTTGCACATCCCGACGTACTCTCGCGGTTCCTCGTAGGCGACGATCCGGCCCTCGAAGTTGCGCAGAATGACCTTGTTCTCGTGTTGAGAGACCACATAGTTCGGGTGAACCGGAATCTTGCCGCCACCGCCGGGGGCGTCGACGACAAAGGTCGGCACGGCGAGACCGGAGATGTGGCCTCGAAGATGCTCCATGATCTCGATGCCCTTTGAAATGGTGGTCCGGAAATGCTCCAGACCTTCGGCGAGATCGCACTGGTAGATGTAGTACGGCTTGACCCGGTTGGCGGTCAGTTTGTGCATGAGCTTGCGCATCAGTGCCCAGCAGTCGTTGACGCCGCGCAGGAGCACACTTTGGTTGCCGAGGGGGATCCCGGCGTCGGCCATGAGCCGCAGCGCGGCCTTGGATTCCGGTGTGAACTCCTTCGGAACGTTGAAGTGAGTGTTGACGAAGATCGGATGGTACCGGCTCAGCATCTCGACCAGAGCTGGTGTGATGCGTTGCGGCATGGTCACGGGAACGCGGGTGCCGAAGCGGATGATCTCGACCGACGGCACCTCGTCGCGAAGCCGCTTCAGGATGTGTTCGATCCGATCATCGGAGAGAAGGAACGGATCACCCCCCGAAAGGAGGACATCCCGGATCTTGGGGTTTGCCTTGAGATAGGACAGCCCGGCTTCGAGTCGGTCGCCGCCGATCGGCTCGGGTCGTTCACCGACCTTCCGCTTTCGAGTGCAGTGCCGGCAGAGCATGGCGCACTCGTGCATGATGACCCAGAGCACCCGATCGGGATAGCGGTGGGTCATCCCCGGCGCGACCGAATCACCGTCTTCGTTCAGGGGATCCTTGATGTCGAAGTCCGAGAGGTTGAGCTCGCCTTCTCCGGGCACGGCCTGCAGTCGAATCGGGCATTCCGGATCGTCGGGATCGATGAGCGAGGCGAAGTACGGCGGCACCGCGAAGCGAAATTTCTCCAGCGCCCTTTCGATGGTCCGCTGCTCCCGAGGGTTGATGGGGACCACCTGGGCGAGGTCCTCGGCGGTTGAGATGCGGTTGCGCATCTGCCAGTGCCAGTCGTTCCACTGGTCCATGGGCACGTCACGCCAGATCGAGCGCTCCTTATACCAGGGGTTATCGTCGACCCCGAGGGTCGTCGGTAGCTTTTCCGGGTTTGACATGGGGTTTCCTTTCGGCCGCGGAGTTGGGCCCGGCCTCGGAGGGGACTCACGCCTACAGGGGCAGCTCGCTGAAGAGAAATGAACGACAATTCATCGCCCACAAAATAATAGCATAGAACGTTTTTTTGTCCAGAAGCGACCGCTTCCAAACGATTCGTTCGGTGGAGGTGTAGGCCGCGGCTACAGCAGGTCGTCGGACGCCGGGCTGCTCTCGAGAAACGCTTTTGTCTTCTCGGGGGTGGCGTCGAGGGGGCCGGTGATGAGGATCGGACCGGCTTCGACGTCGCCGGCCTCCATCAACGCCACGATGCGTTGGAGCGACGACAAGATCTGGGTCCGTTCCCAATCTGGAAGTTGTTCGAACGCGCTGGTGAAGTGCTCCTGGAGGAGGGGCGGCGCTCCGGCGAGGGCCTCTTCTGCGGTGGTGGTCGGCAATACCAGGACCCTTCTCTTGTCGAGTGAGTCTCGAGTTCTGGTGACCATCTGCTTGCGTTCGAGACGATCGAGAATACCGGTGACCGTCGCCTGGCTCAGGCTGACAGCCGCCGCGAGGCGGCTGACGGTCTGGGGCGACGATTCCACCAGTTCTTTCAGCACGACCAGTTGGGGGCCGGTGAGACCGTACTTCTGGACGAGGGCCTTGGAGTGGAGGTCGATGGCGCGGATGATCCGGCGCAGCGACGCCATGACGTACTTGGCCGAAAACGGATGGTCGTGCTTCTTCTGTGAGTCCATCGACGCCATGACGGTGCCTCCAGTGGCATTCTAATCGATCATTCTGCCCTGTGGTTGGGGTGTACGTTGTTTTCCGGGTATTTGACTCGATCAACACGATCAATTACTTTGACCACGATGGAAAAACCTGCCGCTTCAGTTCGATCCGACCCGCGCCCGGTCTGAGGCGGGAGGAACGCTGTGCACGTTCTCGATTTTGTGATTCTCGTCGTCTACTTCGCGGGCATGCTCGCGGTCGGGTTGTACTTTCATCGACGCCAGACGGGCCTCGACGAGTACTTTGTCGGCGGGCGAGACATGAAAGCGCGACACATCGGTCTTTCGGTGGTCGCCACCGATGTCGGTGGTGGATTCTCCATCGGTCTGGGTGGCCTCGGCTTCGTCATGGGCCTGTCCGCTTCGTGGCTCCTGTTTTCTGGTCTGGTTGGCGCCTGGCTCGCGGCGGTTTTCCTGGTGCCTCGGGTGAAGTCGCTCGGCGAAGTCCACACCCACCGGTCGTTTCCCGATTTCCTTGCCTATCGGTTCGGAGAGCCAACACGCTTGGTGGCCGCTGTGGTCTCCGCGGTGGGATACGCCGGATTCACTGGCTCTCAGCTGCTTGCCGGGGGCAAGCTGGCGTCGGCAGCTTTCGACCTCGACCTGACAACCGCGGTGGTGGCAATGTCGGTGGTCATCGTTGTCTACACCGCGTTGGGCGGACTCCAGGCGGTGGTCTACACGGACACCATCCAATGGGGGATCCTCTTCATAGGTCTGATCTTCCTCGCGATTCCACTCGGGTACTCGGCCGTTGGTGGATGGTCGGGCCTCAAAGCTGCTCTGCCGGACGAGTACTTTTCGCTCTGCAACGTCTCGGGAATCCAGGTGGCGACCTGGATGGTGACGATCATCCCGATCTGGTTTGTCGCCATGACGCTTTATCAGCGCATTCACGCGTCTCGGGACGTGGCGACGGCGCGGCGGGCGTGGTTTGTGGCCGGCCTGCTCGAGTACCCCGCCATGGCGTTCATCGGTGCGACCCTGGGGATGTTCGCCCGCGTCCTCTTTCCAGAGGCCGATCCCGAAATGGGTCTCCCGCTTCTGATCCGCGACGTCCTGCCCCTCGGCGCCACGGGGTTGGTCCTCGCCGCGTATTTTGCCGCCATCATGTCCACCGCCGACTCGTGCCTGCTCGCGAGTGTCGGCAACCTCGTCGACGACATCATCGGCCGGCATATATTGCCGTCATCGTCGGAGCGGTCGAAGTTGGTTCTCTCGCGGTTTCTGACGCTGGCGGTCGGATTCGGCTCCGTCGCCTTCGCGCTGACCACGCCACGGGTGATCGACTCGATCCTCCTCGCCTATTCGTTCATGGTTGCGGGTTTGTTTCTGCCGACCCTGGGCGCGTTGTTCTGGCCCCGGGTCAGCGGTACGGCCGCGTTCTGGAGCATCGTCATGGGCGGGTCCCTGACGGTATGGCTGGCCGCGGTCGATGCCC
>CBESWV010000309.1:0-4506 GCA_965533305.1 uncultured bacterium
GCAGCGAGGTCTGCCAAACATCCCAGTTGCCGGCCCGCTGCTCCTTGGAGATCTTGCCGAGTTCGTTGTTGTTGAGCAGGATGTGGGTGATGTCCATCCCGTACTTGACCGCGGTGGTGAGCTCGGCGAGATACTGGCCGAAGCCGCCGTCTCCCGAGACCGACACCACCTTGCGACCGGCGTAGAGTGGATCGTCCTCCTGGGTCGCCACCCACGCGCCCATGGCGGCCGGGAATGAAAAGCCGATGGAACCGAGGTAGCCCGACATGAGCACCGCTTGTCTGCGGCATTCGAAGTAACGGCCAAAAGAGTAGGTGTTGTTGCCCACATCGACGGCGATGATGGCGTCCTCCGGGACGAGGCGGCTCATTGATGCGAAGATCGATGCCGAGTTGAGCCCGCGGCCGCGGTCATCGTGAGTGCGCTTCTCTTTCTCGGCTCGCCAGATGGCCCAGCGGTTGGCGAGATCGCCTCGCTGGTCCGTTGCCTGAGCGGTTTTACCGATGCGCTCGACGAAGAGGCGGCACGTCACCCCGATCTCGCCCCAGACCGGAACATCGACGGCGAAGGTCTTGCCCAGGGCCATGGCTTCGAAATCGACCTGGATGGTGGGTTTCATGGGCGTGATCCCGGTGTGGTTGGCAAAGCTCGCGCCGAGGACCAGGAGACAGTCCGACTCGTTCATCACCCAGCTCGCCACCGGGGTCCCGCTCCGGCCAAGCACTCCCGCCGCCAGCGGGTGGTCGTCGGGGATCAGGCCCTTGGCCTTGAAGGTCGTCACCACCGGGCAGTGCAGCATCTCGGCGAGTTCCATTACGCCGGGCATCTGGAAACGGGCGCCGTGACCGACGATGATTACCGGTCTATTGGCGCCGCCGAGCAGCGCCTCCGCCTTTTCGAGGCTCTCCTCGGGCGGCGAGATCTCGCTCGGAGCCACGCGTCCGTCGGGTCTGCCGATTCGGGGTTTCTCGCCGGCGGCCATCTTGGGCACTTCGTCTGGAAAGATGATCTGCGAAACCCCGCGGTTGAGGGCGGCGCTCTTGCACGCCAGGTTGACGAGTTCTGCGTGGCGACTGCCGGG
Source organism: uncultured bacterium (assembly GCA_965533305.1). Taxonomy (GTDB): domain Bacteria; phylum Acidobacteriota; class Thermoanaerobaculia; order Thermoanaerobaculales; family Sulfomarinibacteraceae; genus JAHECW01. The sequence goes on from CBESWV010000309.1 coordinate 1,082, forward strand.
CAGCGCGATCTGCTGCCACTGGGCGACCTTGCCGTAGGCGGCCATCAGGTCGACCTCCTGGAAGGCGCCCGGACCGAGGACCTGGGTTTCCACCTGACCGGTGAGGGCGATGACCGGTGAGCGATCGACGTTGGCGTCCCACAACCCGGTCAACAGATTCGTTGCGCCGGGTCCGGCAATGGAGAGACACGCCGCGGGACGGCCGGTGAGCTTGCCGTAGGCCGAGCAGGCGAACGAAGCCGCGCCCTCGTGTCGGATCCCGTAGAAGCTGAGGCGCCCTTTTTCCTCCTGGAGACGGATGGCGTCGGCGACCCCCAGATTGGAGTGACCGACCATCCCGAAAACGTGTTTGACGCCCCAGTTGGTCAGGGTCTCCATCATCACGTCGCCAATGGTCTGGACGTGATCTTTTTCCGGTGGCATCCCGACATAGACACCGTCGGGCCGCTCGTCGATCTCGAAGGTCTCGACACCTTCGTCGTAGCCCGGCGCCTTGCCAGTGATGGGGTCGAAGTCCCAGCCGTGCCATGGGCACCGCAGCAGTCCGTTCTCGATACTGCCCTCACCGAGAGGCCCCTTTTGGTGGGGACAGAGATTGTCCAGAGCCCCGATCTCCCCCTTGTAACGGGTCATGCAGAGCGTCCGGTGCATACAGGTCACGGGTTGGACCCGTCCTTCGCCGAGCTCATCGATGTCGAGTACCTTGGTCCAGATCAGGTCGTCTTTATCAGATGCCATGTGTTGCCTCGCAGGGTTCAGTCCCAATAGACAAGGTGCTGAGCGGCCTCGTGATTCCCGACGGGTGGTCGAGGCAGATGCACCCGGAGTACACTTCGGTTGATGAAGACGCGTCGGTTGTTGGGGTTTGTGCTGGTGGTTGTCGTCGTCGCGGTGGCGCCTCATGCCTGGGCAGACCAGTGGTACGAGCACTACGCTCGGGCCGAGAAGGCGCTGATGGACAACGACCACGCCACCGCCATCATCGAGCTCAACCAGGCGATCGAACGGCGCGGCGATTCGGGTGCGCGGGTGCGTACATACGGAATGCGGGTCGTCGACTACTTTCCGTACCTCAAGCTCGGGATCGCCTACTTCCAGGCCGGCGAGTACCAATCGGCCTTGCGCGCCTTCGACACCGAGGAACAGCTCGGCGCCGTCAGCGGATCGGAGCCGGCCTCCGACCAACTGACCCGATTCCGGAACCGAGCGACCGAGGCACTGGAGCGGCAGCGGGCCGAGCAGGAACAGTCGGTGGGCGATCTCATCGAACAGAATCTCGTCGAGGCACGGGATCTCCGACAAGGAGGTCGGGTGGAGGAGGCCATGGCCGCCATCGATCGGGCCCTCGCCCTGGCGCCCGAGAACAACGACGCCATGGCGCTCGCGGATTCCCTGCGCGAGGAGGTTGTTCGTCGGGAGGACGAACGCCTGAAACGCGACCGCGTTGCTCAGCTCATCAACGAGGGCAGACAATTGCGCGAGAGCGGCCGGCTTGCTGAATCTGCCGCGCGTTACCGCCAGGCGGCCGAACTGGCGCCGGAAAGCGACGCGGGCGGTCTCTTGGCCGAAGTGCAGGTCGAGCTCGCCGATCAATCCCGGGACCTTCCGTCCGACGATCGAACCCAACGCTTGCACACGGCGAATGAGCTCTTCTCCAGGGGCGAGTTTGATGTCGCCCTCGAGATGGTCCAGCAGGTGCTGGCACTCGAGCCCGGCGATGATCGCGCCAAGGATCTCGAGAGTCGGCTGCTGGGGCGCATGGCCGATGAAGAAACGAGCGTCGAGGTGGGTCGTTTGCTCGCCGAGGCCCAGAGAGCATTCGACCTCGGCGACTTCGAGGGGGCTCTCGCCGCCGCGAATCTGGCGCTGGCGCGAGATCGCGGCAACACCGAGGCCCTTGGAGTGATTCAGCAGGCCTATGGCTTGCTCAGTCGGCGGCTCCTGGGTGAAGGTCCGGCTCAGAATCTCCCTCCAGCCATCCGCTTTGCGGACATGCGCGAAGTGATGCCCGACGAATCGCTGGTGCACATGGTGCGCGACTCGGACTTCCGATTGAATGGCGTGATCATCGATGAGACTGCGGTGGAGCTGATGGCGGCCACCAGTGATGGGACGCCGGTGGCGAGCGAGCTTTCGAGCCAGGTGGTCGGTGGTGTGACCATCACCGAGTTCCGACTCGACGCCGAGTTGTCGGTGGGCCTGACCAACCTCGAAGTGGTCGCCACCGACGGTGAGGGTCTGAACTCGCGCAGCGAATACGCGGTCGGGTATCGACGTCCGCTCATCCGGTCGCCGTGGTTGTGGGGAGCGTTGATCGCGTTCGCCTTCCTTGGGGCTGCGGTCGTGATGATCCGAAGAGAACTCCGCCGGCGTCGGCTCCGGCGGCGTCGGTTCAACCCATACGTCGCCGGGCCTCCGGTGCGAGATCCCGAGCTCTTCGTCGGCCGCGGCCGTCTCCTCGGCCGGGTGTTGGCGACGGTGCCCAACAACAGCCTGCTGCTGCTCGGCGAGCGGCGCATCGGCAAGACATCGATGCTGCATCAGCTGCGGGTTCGGCTGCCCAAACTCGATCACCCGAGGTTTTGTTTCGTGCCGGTGCCCATCGATCTCCAAGGGATTCCTGAAGAGGCTTTCTTTGCCACGGTTGCCGAGGCGGTGGGGGAGGCCATCGGTGACGAACAGATGTCCGCCGCCCGGGCCGCCGACGGGTACGATTCGCGCGAGCTGACGCGTGATCTGAGGCGGGTTCTGCCCACCATCGAGTGTGCCGATGACAAGCGGGCCAAGCTGGTGTTGCTCCTCGACGAGATCGATGAGCTCAATGGTTATTCGTACCGAACCAACCAGCGATTGCGCAGTCTCTTCATGCGCGGCTTCGCCGATCAATTGGTGGCCGTGGCCGCCGGGGTCGGCATCGCCCGCGAGTGGGATCACGAGGGCAGCCCCTGGTACAACTTCTTCGAGGAGCTCGAGGTGGGGCCCATCGACGAGGCAGCCGCCCGGGGTCTGGCGACTCAGCCGCTGGGCGGCGTGATTGCCATCGACACCGAGGCGGTGGACCGGTTACTCGAAGAGGCGGACGGGCGACCGTACATCCTGCAGAAGATCGCGCTCGCTGCGGTTCAAAGGGTGCACGATGAGGGCCGTATCCGGATCACGGTCGATGATGTCGAGGCGGTTGTCTGAAAATACAGATCGGTCAGATCGCCATGTCATCCTGAGCGAGGGAGTCCGACGACCGAGTCGAAGGATCCCCTCAAAGGACTATTTCCGCTCGTCGTGAGCGCCGCACCGAGCTTCGGGGGACCCTTCGACTCGCTTCGCTCGCTCAGGGTGACACAGGGACTAAAACGTGAAGATCATCGACAGCGAAACGATGGTGGTCCTCTCGGAGAAGTCCGCGCCGAGGTCCAGTTGGACCTTCT
>CBESWV010000310.1:0-4506 GCA_965533305.1 uncultured bacterium
CCTGTCCACCGGCGGCCGAGCTGTCCAACGTTGGGTCTCCCTCGACCGACCACCGCCGGCCTGGATTCTGCGTGCCGGAAGCTGGCTCTCCGCAGCGGGTTTCGTGCTCATTCTGTGGTCCGAGGAGTTCTTCCACATGGTCGAGAACCCCTTCCCCACCGGGATCTTACTTCTTGCCCTCATTGGTTCCTCTGTGGTGTGCTGCGTGATCTGGCAGCGAGAGGTTTGGTGCCGCCACCTCTGTCCCCTCGGCCGGCTCGGGGTCGCACTTTCCCCGGTTGCTCCGTTGACGGTTGCCGCCCGCCAATCGATCTGCGCATCGACCTGCACGACCCACGACTGCTACAAAGGTAACGACGAGTTGCCCGGCTGCCCGGTGTGGCACCACCCCCAGCTGGTCAGCGAGGCGCACCGGTGCAAGACATGTCTCATCTGCCTTCAGAGCTGTCCCCATGGATCGGCGGGTCTTTACCTGCGACCACGCGTACGCTCCGCCTGGCATCTCGCGAGTACCGAAAGCTATCTCGTTCCCTTTGCCCTCACCGTCTTCTTCCTCTCGCCGATGATCATCCTCATTCAACGCGGCGGTGTATTCGCCGATCCGCTCTGGCTGAGCATCGGCTGTTGGTCGAGCCTGCTCGCGGCGGCGCTTGTCTCGCCGATCCTGTCTCCCGCAATCCAGGAACGCGGTCACAGCACCGCGCTGGCCGCCGCCGCCGCCTGTTCGTTGTTGGTGCTCGGCTGGGGGCCACTCATGGCCTACGAGATGGGACACATTCCCTTTCTGGAATCGCTGGTCGTGGTCGCTCAACCGGACACGTGGTGGGCCCATTGGCCCGGTCCGGCCGTCACCATTATGAGCCTCATCCGGGTCGCATGGGTGGTCTTTGGCGCCGTGCTCTCGGCGACGATCCTGTGGAACGCCAACGGGACGGCGAGGAAAGCCGGCGTCGAGATCCGTGTCTCGGGCTGGACGGCGCTGATCGTAGTCTGCACGATCTACACGTTCGGGATGCTGTGGCTCGTTACGTGAGTCAGGATTGGTGAGTTGTAGGTCGTGAGTCGGCTGCTCGTTTCGAGGGCGTTCGACGACTTCGTCCAACGATCTCGAGATAGTTGAAACGGGAAAACCACATCGCTTGTTTCACCGCAAAGACCGCCAAGAACGCGAAGAACATCGCAAAGACCATCACGTTCCTGAGCCACCGCACCATTGCTCGACACTCCAAGTGTTCGCGTGAAACGACTTACGAATCACGACTCACGACTTACGACATGCGATCTTCCTCACCTCCCACACATCAACACGCTTGGGTATATGGCCTCATGAGTTGCATTGGACCATCCGTGCGGCTAAAGTAATCTCATCCCGTCCACGCCGGAAAGGAATCCGGCATGGAAATCCCACGTCAACTTACGATCCTCGGATGTGTATTCGGTCTGGGCTGGACATCTGTCCTTCCGGCCACCGAACCCCCCGGCCCGAGACCGACCCCGAAACCCGGCACCCTGGCCGCAGTCGCGAGCTCGAGATCGCTCATCCGCGCTCCGGAGCTTGATGAAACCGGTGTCATCGTCATCACAGACGACAATCTGGCTCAACTGGGCAGGGGCGCCGCACTGACCCTGATGACCTCCACCATCGCCGGTCCGCCTCCGGTCGAAACCGACCATCGGGCGGATCCGAAGACTCGCGAGAAATGGCGAAAGAGGGTCCTGGCCCAGAGCAGCGTCATAGCCAGAATCCAGGCCCGGCGCTTTGACGCCGAGGCAGAGCTCAACCGCCTGGAGCGGGGCAGGCTCGACGGCCAAGCCCTCGATCGGATCGCCAAGGCCGAACGCAATCTGCAGACCATCGACGCCGAAATCATAAACGAGAAGAAACAGCTCTCCACGATCATCCGCCAAGCGAGGAAAGAGGGGGCGGAGCCGGGGTGGTTCAGATAAGCGCCAATTATGAATTAGGAATGATGAATTATGAATGACATCGCAGCAGGCCATTTGCGATGGTGCGATGGAATTCATCATTCATAATTCATCATTCATAATTCTGAGGGATTGTCGTACTCCGCTTGGACCTCCTCGACCAGCCGGCCGAGGGCGGCGCCGTCGATGAAGATGTGATTGACACCGAGACCGACCGGGACCATCACCCGACCCTGCTCATGGCCCTCGCGAAGAGGAAACACTGGGTGAGATAGACGGAGAAACGGCGTTCCTCGGCAAAAGCCTTCACCGCCGTGATCTCGATGTTGAAGGTGATCGAGTAGAAGGGCATCTCGTAGGCCCGAAAGAAGTCGAAGTGCTCCTGACGATAGCAGTCCTCGACGATCCTGTAGCTCATCACCGATCCTCCGCCCGCGCCGTCAACAGATCGATATAGGCGCGCGCCTCGAGATCCATTTCCTCGATACCGAGCGCCAGCATCAAGTCGCGAGCGATCTGAGCACCGTGCTCGGCGGATTGTCCGGGTTCGAGCACGACCTCGAGTTCGAGCCAGTCACCCAGACCGTCGACTTCATCGAGGTGGATCCGAGTCTGACCCACAAGGTAGAGGGTGCGTCGTTTGCGGACGGTTCCAGCCTCACCCAACGCGGCTTTCAGGGTGGTGGACAACGCGTCCGGATCGGCGGTCGGCGCCTTAAAGAAATCCGACCTTGTCGGTCCCTCGCCGTCGAGCCGGCGGTAGAAAATGAGCTCACCCCGATCGCCGGAGAACGCCCGAAGTTTGAGGCGCCCCGATTCGCAGGGAAAGAACACATCCTCCTGAATGATGAGCTCCGGGCCGTGATCGGAGCGGGCGCGGACGAGGGCTTCAACCGCGCCGCGGTCTCTGAGTTTTGCTTTGATTTCCACGTTGCTCGGCATGGGGAAAAGAGTAGCAGGACCGGGGCCGCTGGCGCTGTCCCCGGGCGCTGCCACGGTCCGCGGACCGGGGGGAAGGAATCGGGGTCCGTGACCGGGCCCTGATGTCTTTTCGTCGTGAGCGTCTTCGCGATTCAACCCGTGGGTGGTCGGTGCTATCCTCCCCGCCCGGGAGCCGTCATGACCGTGCCGTTCGAGAAACCCAGCCGCGCCGACATCGCCAAGATGACCCGTCTGGCCATCCCGGTGGTGGTGGTCCAGGTGGGGATGATGCTCTTTGGCGTGGTCGACACCATGGTCGTCGGGCGCCTTTCGTCACAGGCGCTCGCGGCGGTGGCCCTCGGCCACGTGGCGGTGATCACGATTTCGTCCTTCGGCGTCGGCGTCCTCCTCGGGATCGATCCCCTGCTCAACCAGGCGCTGGGAGCTCGAGACCGAAACGCCTTCCGGCGATCGGTGCAGCGAGGATTCATCCTGGCGGCCGTGTTGATGATCCCCAGCATCCTGTTTCTGCTTCCCATCGGCGCGATCCTCGCCCTTCTCGGTCAACCAGCCGAGACGGTGCCCCTGGCCGCCGCCTACTCCCACATCTCGATCCCCGGGCTCCTGCCCTTCTACGGTTGGGTCGTCCTCCGGCTGGCCCTCCAGGCCATGGGCCGCCTCCGACACATCGTCGCCACCGTGATCGCGGTCAACATCTTCAATCTGGTCGCCGACTGGGCGTTGGTCTTCGGCGCCGGGCCGATCCCACAGCTCGGACCCCTCGGATCCGCATGGGCGTCGACCATCGCCCGGACGCTGCTCTTTGTCATCCTCCTGTCGGTCGATCGAAAAGACCTTTGGCCGTTGCTGCGTTTCGACCGGGCATCGTTCGAGTTGGGACCGCTGCTGAAGACCGCGCGGCTGGGCATTCCCATCGGTTTCAATCTCCAACTCGAGATCGTGGCGTTCTCGGTGATCGCCCTTCTCATGGGTGGGTTGGGGACGATCACCATGGCGGCGCACCAGGTGGCCATCAATCTCGCTTCGCTGACCTTTATGGTTCCATTGGGAGTCTCGCAGGCGACGGCTGTGCGGGTCGGCAACGCCATCGGTGCGGGTGACAGCGGCGGCGCCCGACGGGCCGCTTCGGCGGGTTTGATCCTCGGTGCGGGCTTCATGACTCTCACGGCCGCCCTGTTCATCGGGATACCGGTGTGGCTGGCCCGCGCCTACACCTCGGTCGAAGAGGTTCTGCTGATTGCCTCGACGCTGATCCCCATCGCCGGATTCTTCCAGGTTTTCGACGGACTTCAGGTGGTGGCGGCCGGTGTTCTCCGCGGCGCCGGCGATACCCGGGTGCCGTTGGTGGTGAACATCCTCGGCTTCTGGCTCGTCGGTCTGCCCACCAGCCTCGTCCTCGGCTTCCGCCTCGGCTACGGTCCCCAGGGGCTCTGGTGGGGAATCGTCGCCGGGCTCATCGCCGTCGCAACGTTCCTCCTCGCCCGCGTCGCCTTCAAGCTACGCGGGGAGATCGCGTGCGTCGAGGTGGACTGACGAATGAAGAATTATGAATTTTGAATTATGAATTATGAATGAACATCGCAGACTCTCCAGGGAGCGGTGCGATGTGCGATGTGCGATGTGCGATGTGCGATGTAA
>CBESWV010000311.1:0-4496 GCA_965533305.1 uncultured bacterium
TGGCACTCTTCCAAGATGCCTTGACGTGCGTCAAGGACCGAAACGAACCGCCAGGGCATCTTAAGCTCGACTTCGGCCGCAGCCGGTTTTGGCAAAATGCAGGCGGCCGAATCGGGAGGCATGATGTTTTGCAATCAATGCGAGCAAGCTCGTTTCGGTTCCGGGTGCGATGGCATGACGATGTGTGGAAAACCCGCCGAGGTCTCCGACCTTTTTGACCTTTTGGTGTGGCGCACCAAGGGCATCGCGTGGCTGGCCGAGCAGGCCGCGGCCAAAGGTCACCGTGATGAACAGGTCGATCGATTTTTGATTCAGGCGCTGTTCGTCACGGTCACCAACGTTAACTTCGAGATCGAACGCGTGGTCGAGTGGGTGCGGCGCGCAGATGACGTCTCGACACGCGCGGCGAAGCTCGCAGGGCTTGACCTCAACGACGAAAACATCCCCGAAGCCGCGCGAATCCGCGCCGACGGTCTTTCGAATGGAGACCTCCTACGAGAGGCGATGCTCCATCCCATCACCGGACTCAACCCAAACCCCGATCTTCAGTCTCTTCTCCAGCTTCTCACCTATGGTCTCAAAGGGTTGGCGGCGTACGCCGAGCATGCCGCTGAGCTCAGTACCACAGACGCCGAAGTCGACTCATTCATCTCCGAGGCGCTCGCAGCCGAGCTTCGCGACGACCTGACTGCCGACGAACTGGTTGCCCTGTGCCTTCGTTGTGGCGAGGTCAACATCCGCTGCATGGAAATGCTCAACGAGGCCCACGTCACCCACTTCGGCGTTCCCGAGCCGACCAAGGTATCGACCTCGCAGAAGGCAGGGCCGGCCATCGTTGTCTCCGGCCATGATCTGCCGATGCTCGAGCGGCTTCTCGAGCAGTGCGACGCCGCCGGGGTGAACGTCTACACACACGGCGAAATGTTGCCGGCCCACGGCTATCCCAAGCTCAAGGCCCACCATTCTCTCGTCGGCCACTTCGGTACCGCGTGGCAGAACCAGCAGGTCGAGTTCGACGGCCGGCCGGTGGCCTTCATCTTCAACACAAACTGCATTCAGCGACCGCTTCCGTCGTACGCCGACCGAGTCTTCACCACTCACCTGGTTGGCTGGCCCGGCGCCCAGCATCTTGTCGACGACGACTACTCGGTGGTCATCAGCAAGGCCAAGGAGCTGGGTGGATTCGAAGCCAAGGACGGAAAGGCGCTGATGACCGGTTTCGGCCACGACGCCGTGCTCGGTTTGGCCGACAAAGTGATCGAAGGCGTCAAGGGTGGCGCCATTAAGCATTTCCTGCTCGTCGGCGGCTGCGACGGCGCCAAGCCCGGCCGCAACTACTTCACCGATTTCGTTGAGCAGTCGCCGGATGACACGGTGGTTCTGACCCTTGCCTGCGGCAAGTTCCGATTCAACCACCTCCAGGATGAGCTGGGAACGATCGGCGACATTCCTCGCCTGCTCGACATCGGTCAGTGCAACGATGCCTACTCGGCCATACGAATCGCTTCCGCTCTAGCCGAAGCCTTCGAATGCGGCGTCAACGACCTGCCGTTGTCGATGATCATCAGCTGGTACGAGCAGAAGGCCGTCGTCGTGCTGCTCTCGCTGCTGCACCTCGGCATCCGCGGCATCCGCATCGGGCCTTCGTTGCCTGCCTTTCTGACCCCGAACGTGATGCAGGTCTTGGTCGACTCGTTCGATCTGAAACCCATCGGAACCAGCGCCCGCGGCGACCTTGAGGAGATTCTCGGACCGGACGCCGCCCTCAAACCGGCCACCATCCGATCCACATCTCAGTTCGTTTCGTTTGGTCGCTGATCGCCACCACCGGCTCCACAATGCAAACGCCGCGGGATCAGCCTCGCCCCAGCTCAAGAACTGCGGGTCAATCACCATGGAGAGCCCGGTTGGGGTCGAACCGGACGACTCTCAATGCCGGGATGACCGACGCGACCAAGGCTACGGCGAGCAGGATCAGTGCACCCACCGCGAGAGGTATGGCGCTGATCGAGGTCACACCATAGAGTTGATTGCTGATGACACCCACGGACAGCGCGAAAAGAACCGACCCCAGAACCAGACCGAAAGCCGCCAGACTCACGGCCTGGCGCAGCACCATCGAGACCAGATCGGATGGGATTGCGCCAAAGGCGACCCGAATGCCGATCTCTCGTGTCCGTTGTGCGACATTGTGGGACATGATGCCGTACACGCCGGCGGCGGCGAGCAGGACCGCAATGACCGCAAACAGGCTCACCAGCAGAAGCAGGAACTGACGCCCTCGGGTCGCCCCGCTCAGAACCTGTTCCATGGTCCGCACATCAGAGATCGGCTGGTTGGCATCGAGATCGAGCACCTGCCGGCGGATGGCCGGCACCAGCTTCGTGACCTCGCCACTTCCGCGAACAATGAGCTTCGAGTCCGGTTCCGGGTAGATGTAGTACGGCTGGTATATCTCAGGCAGCGGTCGGTATTCTGCGCCCCACTGACGTACGTTTTCCACGACTCCCACCACCACCGCAGACCACTCGGAATGTTCGGCGTCCTGGCGAATTCGCTGACCGAGAGCATTTTGGTTGGGCCAGTAGTGGTCAACGAACGCTCTGTTGACCACAGCGACGCGCTCGGCATCGGTGCCTTCGTTCGAGTCCATCGCCCTGCCGGCCAGCAGAGGGATGCCCATCGCCTCGAAGTAGCCGGGGCTCACGAAGGATCGCTCAATAAGTTTGGTCTGCCTCTCTGGATCGTAGGATTCGCCCTCGACCAAAACCGAACCGTTGTAGCTGCCGCCTTCGATTGGGAGTTTGGTCGTGACCGCAGCCCGCTCCACCCCCGGCAGGGCGGCGCAACGTTCGAGAATGCTCTCCCAGAATTCAACTCGTGCCTGGTCGGCTTCGGGATCACCTTCTCCTCCGGCGACCGAAATATTGGCCGTGAGTACCTCATCGGTATCGAAGACCTGCGGCGAAACCAATACGTTCTGGTAGCTCTTGATCAGGAGCACGGCGCCGTTGGTGAGCAGAAACACGACCGCCAACTGGGCTACGACCAGAACCCGGAGCGTGCGGTTTCGAGCAATGCTGCCGGTGATCGTGCCACTCGACTGGCGGATGTTGCCCATGATGCTCGTCCGGGACGCCGTCAGCGCCGGAATCAGACCGGCAGCCAGGCCCACCAACGGTGCCAGGATCAGCACGAATAGGATGACGCCGCTGTCCAATGCAATCCCACCGGAACGGGGCACCGAGGCGGGGATGACGCTGCGCAGAAAGGAAATGCTCCAGGTGCCGAGCAGAAGCCCAGCCGCACCGCCCATCAACGACAGAACCAGGCTCTCCATGAGCTGTTGGGAAAAGATCCGCGTCCGGCACGCGCCCAGCGACGCGACTATCGCCATCTCCTGCTGCCGACCAGCGCCTCTGGCGAGAAGCAGGCTCGCCACGTTGGCGACCGCGATGAGCAGCACCAGGCCCACCGCGCCCAGAAGCACCAGCAGTTGCCCGGACATGCCGCCGACGATCTGCCGTAGGAACGGATTGATCCAGACCGTCCTGCTGGCGTTGCTCTCCGGATACTGCTGCTGCAAAACGGCGGCGATGCTCTTGAGTTCTGCCTCGGCCACCTCTGGCTCCACTCCCGTCTTGAGTCGGCCGATGGCGAGCAACCAGTTGCGACCCCTGCCTTCCGGTCCGGCGAAGAAAGGTGGAATCTCCAGCGGCGTCCACAGCTTGATGTCGCCAGCCCGACTCCATGGCGAGAGAAACTCGGCGCCTGCCGGCATGACACCAACCACCACGTGGGCTTCTCCGTTGATGGTGGCGGTTGCACCGATGATGTCGGGATCGGCGCTGAATCGTTCCCGCCAGAGCTTGTCGCTGAGGATCACCAATCGACTGTCGGTCTCCACCTCGGCGCGAGTGAAGAACCTGCCGAGGCTCGGTTCGACGCCGTACGCGTGCAACACGCCGGCGGTCGCCATGAATCCTTCCACTCGAATCGGTTCACCATCTCCGATGTTGTAGGAGCGGGGCGAAATGACGCCGAAGGCTTCGAAGCAGGAACTCTCATCCCGGATGTCGAGGTAGTCCGGATAGGAGAAGGGCTGTTGCCACGAGGATCCAATGGGGGTCGTCCATACCTGGACCAGTCGGTCGGGTTCCGGATAGGGCAACGGTTCAAGAACCATCGCTTTGATCACACTGAAGATCGCCACGTTGGGGCCGATCCCGACCGCCAGGGTGATCACCACGATCAGCGCGAAGCCGGGTCGCCGTAAGATCCGTCGTCCGGCCAGCATCAGGTCGTGTAGGAGGCCGTTCAGAAACGATGCTTTACCGTGGTTCTCCGTATCAATCTGCCGCTCATTCGTTCCGTGGCCCATGTGACCTCCCGACGACTCACTCATTGTCTCAGTTGCAAGGGCCGGGCCAGCTCATTTCGGCACTCTGGGCCGCTGTGCCATGGCTGATCGTCCGATACCGGGCATCGGCTGTTCG
>CBESWV010000312.1:0-4476 GCA_965533305.1 uncultured bacterium
GGTGTCCGATCTACGACGGCCACCCCCTCCTCGACCGGCTCGCGGACGAGGGTCTGCGCGCCGGCCAACTGACTGAAAAACAGTAAGATGAGGGCAATCACACCACGTTTCACCCTGGTATCATAACAGCGTGTCGGACTCGTGTGGAACACTGTGGATCGTGGCGACTCCCATCGGCTCCCTCGACGATTTCGCGCCCCGGGCGCGGGGGGTCCTCGATGGCGCCGCCTTGATCCTCGCCGAAGATACCCGTCGGGCGAGTAGGCTGCTGAACCATGTCGGGGTCGCGCCCGGCCGGCGGTTGAAGAGCCACCACGAGCACAACGAGGCGGATCGTCTGTCCCTGGCGCTGGAAACTCTCCGGGACGGGAGATCGGTGGTCCTGATGAGCGATGCCGGCACGCCGGTACTCTCGGATCCCGGCTTTGTGCTGGTCCGGGCGGCACGGACTGAAGAGATCCATGTCGCGACCGTGCCGGGCCCGTCGTCGTTCACCGCCGCGCTCGCGGCCTCGGGCCAGCCGCCTCTGCCGGCCACCCTGGTTGGGTTTCTTCCCGCCAGAGTCGGGGCCCGCAGGAGCCGGATCGAGGAGATCGCCGGGGTCCCCTGGACCTTGGTTGTGCTTCTCTCGCCCCATCGCCTCGCCGCCGAGTTGGGAGATATGGCGAGGGGTTTGGGCCCCGACCGGCCGGCAACCCTCCTCGCTGAACTCAGCAAGATGCACGAACGGGCGGTCTCGGCCTCCCTCGGCGAGCTCGCCGTTGGTGATGAAGCCGGCAATCCGCGAGGTGAGTACGTCGTGGTGGTGGGCCCTGCCGTGGGTCCCGGGCCGACCGGGCCGGTTGATCCCGCTCGAATCAGGCAGGCTTACACGGTTGCCGTCGAGGCAGGATTGACTCGTAGGGAGGCATTGAAGGCAGTCGCCGAAGAGCTGAGTGTCGGGCGGCGCGAAGTCTTCGATTCATTGATTGTTGATGAGATAACTGATGATTGATAGTACTTTTAGATGAGTTGAAGACGGCGAGTCTCCTCGCCTCTTTGCTCTTGTCGCGGCGACGTCTGTGATATCCTGAGGCGACCTACTGGAGGTGCCATATGTTCCGGCGAGTCGGTCCGACCATCGGTGCGATAGCTGTGCTCATTGTGGTCTTGGTCGGGTGTGGAAACGAGCCGGTTGTGGGGGTCCTCCTTCCGACCACCGGTGAGGCGGGGACCTATGGTGAGTCCATCGAGAGTGGCATTCGGCTCGCCATTAGCGATGCTCGTGATCGCGAGGGTCTGCCCGAGGGCTTTGATGTCGTGTGGGTGGATACCCAATCGAACCCGGAGCGCGCGGTCAGTGAACTGCGGCGGTTGGCCTCCGAGCGGGGCATCAAGATGGTGATCGCCGGCGCCACGAGCAACGAGGCACAGGCCCTCGTCGGGGTTCTCGACGAACTCGAGGTGGTGTGCCTCTCGCCCACGGCCTCGACCCCCGGGATCAGCCAGAGGTCGAAACTCTTCTTTCGGATCTTCCCGTCCGACGAGCTCGAAGGTCACACCGCAGCCCGGTTCATGTTCGATCGGCTCGGCCAGCCGCGGACTGTTGTCTACTCCGGTGCTGGCGACTACGCCGCCGGCATCGAACCGGAGTTCATGAATCAGTACGTCGAGGCGCTCGGCGGCGAGGTCGTGTCGCGGGTGGATCTGGCCGACCCCGACTGGCGGTCGGCGTCCGACGCCGTCGTGCCGGGAAGCGGAGTCGGTGCGGTTTATGTGATCGGCTATGCGCCGGAGATTCTCGAAGTGATCACCTATCTCAGGGAATCCGGCTACAAGGGGCGCTTTGTCACCACGTCGGCCTTTTTCAACGACCAGATCATCCTCGAGGCGGGCGAGGCGGCCGAGGGAATTCTCTTCCCGCTTCCGCCGTTTGACCGGACCTCGGACAAGGAACCGGTCCTCGGGTTTGTCAATCGTTATATGGATGCACTCGGCAAGGCGCCCGATGTCTTCGCCGCCCACGGATACGATGCCATGTGGTTGACCATTCAGGTGATGACCATCGCCGATCCTCCCGACACAAATCAGATCCGCAGGGCTTTCCACTTCGGGATGAACGAACTGATGGGAGTCACCGGACCGATCCTTTTTGACGACTATGGGGACGTCAAGCACTACCCCAAAATGTTCATCGTCAACGAAGGCCAGGTTCAGAGCTACCAACGCTATATCACGAACGAACGGGAGAGAATTCTCCGCGAAGTCCGAGAGCTCCTCGTCACCGGAGCCGAAGGCAACTAACCCATGACCCTCGTGCGCCTGCTGTGGCGCCAGCGGGCGCTGATCGCAGTCTTGGTGCGTCGCGAACTCAACGCGCGATATCGGGCTTCGATGCTCGGTTTTCTCTGGTCGCTTCTCAATCCACTGCTGCTTCTCTTTGTCTACGCGGTGGTCTTCACCTACATCTTCAACCCGCGCTTCCCGGGTGGCGAACCGTATCCGTTGTTTCTCTTCAGCGGGTTGCTTCCGTGGCTCTTTTTGTCGGGCACGGTGCTCGATTCCTCGGTCACGCTCATCGACAACGGCCCTCTGCTTGCCAAGGTGATGTGCCCACCTGAGATTTTTCCCGCGGTGACCGTCGTGTCCCACTTCGTTCACCATCTCCTGGCCCTGCCGGTGCTGCTCGCGGCGTTGGTGGTGGCTGCGCTCGCCGGTTGGCATCCCTTTCCCCTGACCGTGTGGCTGCTGCCGTTGGCGCTGGTTCCATGGTTGCTGCTGGCAGGAGGGGCGGCTCTCGGGATCTCGGCGTTGTCGGTGAAGTTCCGCGATCTTCGCGATCTCGTCGGCCACCTCCTCAACCTCCTCTTCTTCTCCACACCCATCATCTACAGCCTCGACGGACTCGAGGTCCCGTCGTGGCTCGAGCGGATCCTCCGCTTCAATCCTCTCGCGAGCCTCGTGGAGGTCTACCGAGACGTCGTCTTCACCGGTGTGATCCCGGGGCTCGGACTGTGGTGCATCGCCTTCGTGGTGGGGTTGGCGGGTTGGATTCTCGGGGCGTCCATCTTTGTCCGCTTCCGGGAAACCCTGGTGGAGTCGGTGTGAAGGGGCGCCTCCGGTTTGCCGGAGTTCGGAAGGTCTATCGTTGGCGCGGGACCCGGGTGCGCAACGAGTCGGTCAAGGGAGCGGTCCTCGGTTCCTGGTGGCGTCGCCGCCGGCCGACGGCCGAGGAGCACGTTGCCCTCGATGGGATCGATCTCGACATCGAACGCGGTGAGGCGGTGGCGCTGATCGGGCCGAACGGATCGGGGAAGTCCACTCTACTCAAGCTCGCCGGTGGCATTCTGCAACCCACCGAAGGCACCGTCGATGTTGACGGTCGAGTGACTGCGCTCATCGAGCTCGGCGCCGGTTTCCACCCCGAGATCACCGGTCGGGAGAATGTGCTCTTCAATGGAATGCTCCTCGGACTCGATCGCCGCGAGATCGAGGCCCGTCTCCCGGAGATCCTGGATTTTGCCGAGATCGGTGATTTCATCGATCAGCCGGTCAAAACCTACTCGTCGGGGATGTATGTCCGTCTCGGGTTTGCGGTGGCGGTAGCGGTGGAACCCGATGTACTTCTCATCGACGAGGTCCTGTCGGTAGGGGATGAGGCGTTCACCAGGAGGTGTCTTGATCGGCTTGCGAGGATGCGGCAGGCCGGCGTCACCATGGTGCTCGTATCGCATGACCTCGACCTCGTCGAGACCTTTGCCGATCGCGCCGTCTATCTCAAGGAGGGCCGGGTGCGATCCCGCGGCACCGTGGATTCGGTGATTGCGCGATATCGCGGCGATGTCGCCGGCGCCCCCGACACGTCGGCCGAGACCCCGACATCGAGTTCCCGAGACGATGGCCGGAGCCAACGATGGGGCAGCAACGAGGTTGAGATCGTCTCCGTGGAGCTGGCGACCGGCGTCGGAACGACCCGGCTCGTACCAACCGGGACGTCGTGTCGTTTGCAGATCCGGTACCGGGCGCAGCGCGAGATCGACGATTTCGTCGTGGGAGTGGCGTGGCACCGCCCCGACGGCACCTTGGTGACCGGCCACAACACCGATCTTGACGGCCATGTGCCGAGGGCTCTCGCCGGCGAAGGTGAGATTCGCTGCAGCTACGATGCGTTGGATCTCGCACCGGGAGACTATCTGGTTGATGTGGCGGTGCACGCCAAGGACGGAAGAGCCTACGACTACTGGTGTGACGCCATCCGAATCAGGGTCACCTCAAACGTCGAGTGGCCAGGGGTTTGGACCCCTTCGCACCACTGGGAGTGGGATGGCGAGCTCTTTGAATGACGTTTGAGGGCAGCTTTCCCAAAGCCGATGACGCTGAGCGTCACTCCGGTCGTCGATACGCTGGTCAGAAACCTGGCATGGACATTGCTTTAAACCTGATTGGATTGAAAAGGAGGATCGCAATGCGCAGACAAAAAGGTTTCACTCTCATCGA
>CBESWV010000313.1:0-4453 GCA_965533305.1 uncultured bacterium
GTTCTTAGTTATTAGTTCTAAGTTTTTAGTAAGCAGGCACCGCAGAGCGTTGTGGAGTTCGTGCGATGGAACTAAAAACTAAAAACTCAACACTAAAAACTACCGCCTACTCCGCCCGCCGCAGCACCGTGCAGACAGACGCGCAGATCGGCCCACCGATATTGAAGGTGGCCGCGATCTTTGGATCCGGCACCTGGAGCTCGACCGGCACCTTGCCCTGGAGCTGCCAGGCTGCCCAACCGATCATGGCGATGCCGGTGGCGCCCACCGGGTGACCCTTGGCGATGAGTCCGCCCGAGGTGTTGATCCCGCACTTTCCCTTAGCTTCGGCATGGCCCTCGCGCCAGTACGCGGCTCCCTCGCCGAAGTCGGCCTTGCCGATGACCTCGGTGCCGATGGCGGCCATCACCGTGAAACAGTCGTGGATCTCAGCGACGTTGACATCTTCGGGGCTCTCGCCGGCCATCTTGTAGGCCGTTCCCATCGCCTGAAAGGCGCCATGGGGATTGAGAACGTCTCGACCCTCTTTGAGCAGCGGGTCGGTGGCCTGACCATATCCCGCGATCTCGACACAATCGGCCTTGGCGATCCCGAGCTTTGAAAGACCTTCCTCGGTCGCAAGCAGCAACCCCGCATAGCCATCGCTGATCTGCGAGCAGTCGTAGGTCTTGAGCGGCAGCCCTTCGACAATGTAACGGTTGCGCCCCTCGGGGGTCGCCGCCTCGTCCACCGAGACATCGATCTTCTGCATCTGGGCATAGGGGTTGTACGTTGCATTGGCGTACTCGCGCGATGAGATCTCGGCGAAGTCGCGCTCGGTGGCGCCGTGCACCTTCATATAGCTGTCCATGACCTCGGCAAAGAGGTGGGGAAAAACATAGGTCTTGCCCTCCCGCTCATCCGGGTACGAGTAGTAGCCGAGAACCTCGCCGACCAGGGCGCCGTCCATCTTGCCGTCATCGTTACGCATCTTCTCGTAGCCTACCGCCATCCCGATCTCACCGAGACCGAGCTGGAGCTTTTGGACCACCGACAGGACCGCTTGCCCACCGGATGCGCAGGCGTTCTCCACCGATTCGATGGGTTTTCCGCCGAGCCCCGGCACCATGGCCACCAAGCCGGAGAGCAGGCCCTGCTGGTTGAGCGAGATGTTGCAGGCCGCGCCGATGGATGCGACATCGATGGCGGCGGGTTCAGCGCCGATTTCGGCACAGGTTTCGTTGACCGCCGCAAGGACGATCTCGGGCACGGTCATGGCGAAGAGCTTGCCGAACTTGCTCTGGTGGTATGCGGCGATATAGATGGGTTTCATTCAAGATCTCCTTCGTTCCGTTCCCATTCCCGATCCCGTTCCCGATCCCGTATGGATGTGTCGGGATCGAGATCGGGAACGGGATCGGGATCGTATGGACTATTCCGTTTTTCGATTCTTCCATTCCTCAACGAGCTCATCTTTCACGACCTTTCCGTAGGCCGTTCGCGGCAACTCGCTCTTTACTATGAATTCTTTGGGGACTTTGTAACGCGCCAGCCTCGATTCGACGAAGCTTGCGAGTTTATCGGCGTCCACTTCCTTGCCTTCGGCGGCGACCACGTAGGCGACTCCGACTTCACCCCATGTCTCGTGCGGCGCACCGATCACCGCGGCATCGCTCAACGAGGGGTGTTGCAGGAGTTGGTTCTCGATCTCGGCGGGATAGACGTTGACTCCGCCCGAGATGAACATGTCCTTGGCGCGTCCGGCGATGTAATAGAACCCATCCTCGTCGCACCTCGCCATGTCACCGGTGTGAAACCAGCCCCGACGATCGATGGCGGCGGCCGTCGCCTCAGGGTTATTCCAGTACCCGTTCGACACGTGGAGTCCGCGGAAGCAGAGTTCACCGACCTCCCCCGGCGCCGCTTCCTGTCCCCCTTCATCGATGATCATGGCCTCGGTGAACATGAGCGGTTTGCCGATGGAACCCACCTTCTCCCACGCGTCCTCGTTGGACATGGAGAAGCAGTTGACCCCCACCTCGGTGAGGCCGTAACCCTGGCGCAGAACAACGCCCCGTTCGCGGTAGATGTCGATGAGGTGGCGTGGGAGCGGCGCTCCGCCCGAGATGAACCATCGCACGTGATCGAGGACGACATCGCCGAACTCGGGTGCATCGGCGAGCATCGTCCAGATGGTCGGAACCCCGAGGACCACGGTGCACCGCTCGGTTTCGATCATCCGCCACACCTCGGTGGCGTTGAACCCAGCGTGGAGCACAACCGTGCCGCCGGCCAGGATGATCGGGGTCAGAAAGGCGCCGAGCCCGCCCGCGTGGTAGAGGGGGGTGAAGATCGAGGTGACATCGGTCTCACCGAGCTGCCAGCAGACAACGGTGTTGTAAGCGTTCCAGACGACCTGGCGGTGGGGCGTAATGACCCCCTTCGGCCGCCCGGTCGTTCCCGATGTGTAGAGCAGACAGTAAGGATCCTCGGGGCGGCACCGCCGGCGTACCGAGCTTCCCGATCCGCGGGTGAGAACCAGATCCGCATAGTCCTGATCGAGGGGGTCATCGGGTTCGTCGAAGGCGATCCAGTGATCGATCTCGACGCCCATGCGGAGACGATGCACCACGGCCCGGTTTTCGTCGTCGTACATGAGGGCGCTGAGACCCGCGTCGCGGACGATGAAACCGAGTTCGTGAGCTGTGAGACGGGTGTTGAGCGGGACCAGCACCACCCCGCTCTTGGCCGCCGCAAAGACCGCATCGAGGAACTCGACGCGGTTGCCGGAAATGATCCCCACCCGGTTCCCGGGCCTCAGGCCGAGGCCGTAAAGCCACATCCGCGCGCAGCGTATCGCCCGCCCATCGAGTTCAGCGTAGGTGTAACGCTCTCCGGAAGCGGCCTCCACCAACGCAGTGTTTCCGGGGGACAGCCGAGCACGAGCTCCGAGGACATCGGCGCAGATCACAGTTCAACCTCCATCCCGCCTTCATCCACCGGTTGCGGCTCGGGCGGCGGCTCGGCAAGGGCGGTCGTCAACGCATCGAGAAATCGAAGCGGACACTCGCGCTGCGGAACGTGTCCACAGCCCTTGATCGGGTGCAGTCGCGCCCGCGGCAGTCCATCCACCATCCGCTGGGCGTAGTCGACGGTCAACAATTGATCGGCGGCGCCCCAAACCAGCTCCACCGGCACCGTGACCTCGTCAAGCCGACCATCGAGCAGAAAGACGCCCATCTCGGCGGCGGTCTGAGCAAACCGAACGGCAGGCCCGTTCGAGGTCCGCCGCACGATGTCGTCGAGGACATAGCCCGGGATCTGCGGACTCCCCGGACCCATCAGCCCTTTCATGGTTTCGCGCGCCTCTTCGCGGGTTGTGGGGAAGATGTTGATCTGCGGATTGGGTTCGAAAAGCGGGCCACCATTGACCGCCACCAGCCGCGCCACTCTCGAAGGATGCTCCCGGGCGTAGAGGAACCCGAGCCAGGCGCCCATGGAATTGCCGACGATCACCACCGGTTCATCGCCGCAGTAGGCATCCATGACCCGGTTGAGGCCATCGAGCATCTGCTCCATGTGAATCGGTCCCGATCGAGGATCACTCTTCCAATGACCGGGGAGATCGGGAATCACGATCCGGTACTCCTCCACCAGTCCACCGACGGTCCGGGCCCATGCGCCGGCCTGGTCACCGGCGCCGTGAAGGAGAAGCATGGTCGGGCCCGAGCCCCCTTCCCAGACGGTCATTCGGCCGGCCTCGGTGTCGATTCTCGTCTTCTCCAAACCGTTGATCTTGAGCGCCGAACGGCTCATCCAGGCATCGATGCTGAGTGGTCTCTTCCACACCATCCAGGCGCCGACGATTACGAGGAGCGCCCCAAGCACCAGAAACCCGAAGATGACTTTCACGATCTTGTTGCCCATGGCCTGCTCCCCGGTGACGAGCCTACGGCATTCGGAACGCCGCTCCCGCTTGGTTATACCCTACACCGGAGCCCACCATCGCCACCAGATCCCCGGATGAGACGAGTCCCTTCTCGATGGCGTCGTCAAGGGCAATGGGAACACAGGCCGATCCCGTGTAGCCCCACTTCTCCATCACGGTGTGGGTCTTCTCCATGGGCAGACCGAGATCGGCCATCACGAGCTCGATGGATGGTTTGCGGACCTGGGTGAAGATCGTGAAGTCGATATCCGATACCTCGAATCCACCATTGGCCGCCAGCGACCGAACGACCTTGGGCCATCCCTCATGGTTGACCTCGGGCGGGTAGCGCTCGAGCATCTTGACCGCGGTCCGGCCCTCACGGGCGGATTCCTCGGTCGCGGGTTCGAAGGTGGCGCCCGAATAGATCCCCCAGTGGCGGTGATAGGCGCCATCGGCGCGCATCGCCGAGGACACGAACCCCGGTTCATCGGCCGGCTCGAGCACCGCAGCGCCGGCGCCGTCGCCATAGAAGAAGATCATCGG
>CBESWV010000314.1:0-4434 GCA_965533305.1 uncultured bacterium
GCCGCCGGTTGAGCCGGCGGCGGCGCCCGACAGAAGGAGAGACGCCGGAGCTACGTCGCCAGATAGACCACGTGCTGCGGCCCTTCGAGCTCGGGCCGGAGCGCTTCAATCTCGAAACCGGCCCTCGACAGACTCCGTTCGAATCCCGGGTCGGCCTCTTCGGTCCACACCGCAAAGATCCCGCCCGGCGCCAGCGCCCGACGGGTTCTCTCCAAAGCCGCGCGGCCGTAGTGCGGATGGTGGGGCTCGTCGTTGGCGTCGAAGGTCCCCTGATAGAGATCCAGAATGATCGCGTCGTAACCCTGTGAGCCCTCGGCGGCCAGGCGGATCTTGTCGGCCACATCTCCAAAACCGAGCTTCACCCGCGGATCGTCCACCGCGTGATCGGTGAGGACCGCGAGCGGCCCCCGACACCAGTACGCGATGACGTCGTTGATTTCACTCACGTCCACCCGGGCCCCGGCCGGCAACTCATCGAGAGCGGCACGGAGGGTGAATCCCATCCCCAGACCGGCGAGCAGCACCCTCGGATCGGTTCGGTTCTCCAACCGCTTGCAGGGGACCCGCCCCAACTCCAACTCGCTGAGGTTGGACTCCGAGGTCATCAGGGTGATGTGGTCCCACGCGATGGCAAAATCCCGCTCGCCCCGCTGCATCAGCAAAAGGGTGCCGTCATCCACCTCTTCGTCATCGATGGTCTGCCACTCGTCGTTCATCATCGGTTTCTTTCGGTATCTCGATTCTGCGCAATGGTGCGATCACGACCCGCTCACCGAGGATCATAGGTTGGTGGCGGGGGCTCCGCAATATCGAGAGCCAGCAGAAACCGCTGCTCAACAATGCAGACCTGTCCCCACCCGACAAACCCGACACCTGCGCACGCGAGAAGCAACACCAACTCCTGCCTTCGAACACTCGGTGCAATCGGTGGTGCGCAGAAGAGCGAGGAGTAAGATGGTCCGCCCGAGATGCATTGATTCGAAGGGATGCGCATCCACATGAATGACGTTTCGCCGGATTTCGAGGTTCCGAAATGGCACCGCACGCTCTTTGCCTGGGCCGCGGTCATGGTCTTCGTGCTGGTGATGTCGGGCGGCATCGTCTGCATCACCGATTCATCGCATGGCTGTCCCGACTGGCCGACCTGCCACGAGCGGTGGTTCCCGCCCAATCAGGTGAACTCGATCATTGAGTACTCCCACAGAATGCTGACACCACTGACATTGCCGTTTCTCATCGCTGCGGCCGTCATCGCCCGGCGCAGGTATCGGTCGGAACGGTGGATCTTGATCCCGACGTTCGGGGCCATCGCATGCCTGGCGGTGGTCGTCTTCTTTGGAGCCCTGGTCATTCTGACCGGGTTGCCTCGCGGCTGGGCAGCGGTCGACCTCGGAACCGCTCTGATGGCTCTGGCCTTGATGGTCATGGCCGCCTCCGGGGTGTCGGCCCGGTTCCGATCGCCCGACGGGGATCTAGTGCCCTCTTTTTCGAGTGGATTCGCGAGACTCGCGTTGGCGACAACCGCAACGGTGTATGCGGTTCTGGTCAGCGGGGTATTGGTCTCGAGACCCGGTGCTCTGATGCGCTGCCTGAACTGGCCCGGAGTTGTCGGATTGGGCAGACCGGAAGACTTTTTCGGGTGGATGTATCTGGTTCGGTCTGCATTTGGCGTGTTCGCGAGTGCATTGATCGTGGCTCTCGTCGTACAGGTTTGGAGAACCCGACGGCGCCACCCTCTGCTGGTCAGGGACACCACCATCGCAGGAGCCCTGCTCGCCATTGCGACCACCATCGGCGCCCTCATGCCGGCACCCGACAACGGCATTCTCATGCCGGCGCTCTCGATGGCCGCCGCGGCAGCGTTGTGGGCGGTCCTCGTTGCGGTCGTCATGCGCGCCGGTCGGTCAGGAGCTTCCCGAAGATGATCAGTCGCGATCGAGGATCTCGCGAATCCTGGTTTCGAGTGTGAGCAATGAGTATGGTTTCTGAAGGACGGGCGCCGTCGTCGCTCCGTTGGTCGTGAGGGGAAGGTCTTCCGCGTACCCCGTGACAAAGAGAACCGGGGTATTCGGGCGCACGGCCGACAATCGATCGGCAAGCTCGGGACCGCCCATTTTCGGCATGACGATGTCGGAAAGGAGGAGGTCGATGGGTCCATCAATTTCGTTGGCGATTTCCAGAGCATCCACCCCGTCACTCGCCTCAACAACTTGGTACCCCTTGGACCTCAAATAGTCCGAGACCGCCGATCGGACATCGGTTTCGTCTTCGACGACGAGAATGGTCTCATCGCCCGCGGGGTGACGAATATCGTTCTGCTTGACTGTCGGTGTTTCCTCGCGGGCCTCTTTGCAGCGAGGAAAATGCACGCGGAAGGTGGTTCCGGCGTCCTCGGTGCTCTCGCAGGTGATATGGCCGCCGTGTTGCTTGACGATGCCGTAGACCACTGCCATCCCGAGTCCAGTCCCGCTGGCGGTGGATTGGTTGCTGAAAAACGGTTCGAAGACCCTGGATCTGGTCCGCTCGTCCATTCCTCTGCCGGTGTCCTGAACGGTGATCTGAACATACTGCTCCCCCTTGACGGCATCCACATCGCCGTGATCGATGGTCACGTTCTCGACGTGGATCCGTAGCTGACCGCCATCGGGCATTGCCGATCTCGCGTTCAAGGTGAGATTGATCAGTATTTGGGTGACCTGGCCCGGATCGATGGCGATGGGCCAGACGTCGTCAGAAGAGCTGATCTCCAGCTCGATGTGCTCTCCGACGGTGCGGCGCAGCATCGACTCGGTTTCCCCGATGATCGTGACCGGATCGATGACGCGCACCTCGCCGACCTGTTTCCGGCCGAAGGCGAGGAGCTGGCGTGACAAATCGCTTCCTCGATGAACGACGGTTTGAAGTTCCGAGATGAACTTTTCTCCATCGGGAAGACCGTGGAGTTGGTCGAGCCGGGTGTCGATCTGACTCTGAAGGACCATCAGGAGGTTGTTGAAATCGTGGGCGACGCCGCCTGCCAGGCGCCCGAGTGCCTCCATCTTCTGAACCTGTTGCTCCTCGTCCTCTAAGACGATGATCCTTGGTTCGTGGGTGAACTTGCGACGCCGGCGTTCTCGGCTCTGGATGGCGACGGCGATGGCGATGAGAATCGTCAGTCCGGCAGCCACCGTCACTTCCCTCGCGACCTCGATTTCGCGAAGCCACTCGGTCAGAAAGACCACGAGGTGAATCACGGCGATTCCGATGGCGTAGGCGTATCCCGAGAACACCAGAGTGCCGCCGTGCGTCGTGGTGACCGGTAGGGGGGGTGTCTTCGCGGCGGTGCGGTTCCGATACACGGCAGCGCCGATGACTGCGTAATAGGGCAGCGACCAGACGATATCCAGTGGCGTGCCGTATTCGATGACATCCGCCCCAAGCAGTCCGAGGGTGTCGAGCAGGTCGGTCACCCCCCAGCCGGTCATCGCCAGGCTGAGGAGACCATAGATCAGACGCCAGCGTCCGTGGTTGATGAGCATCCGAATGAAGAAGGCGGTGGCGAAGATGAAATCGGCGCAGGTGAAGAATGCGTACGAGGGCGCCTCGCTGAGAAAAACGTCGGGAACGTAGAGCAACGTAAGCCCGACGAAATAAACGTACGACCAGACGATGAGCAGGAGCCCGGAGCAGGCGCACAGAAATCTCGAACCCCATCCCGTGATCGGCCAGTGATAGCGGCACGGGCGCTGCTCGATGGCCACCATCAGAAGTGGGTAGAAGAGGAGGAACGCGCCGTCTTCGAGGATGCCGATAAAGAGCGGGCGCTCATCGCCGGTCTGAAATGCCATGTCGGCAATGAACCAGGAGGCAAAGGCCGCGAGAGCCAGCGCCCAGAAGCGTCGTTCACCGGGGGTTCGAAGGGAGTTGATGCCATCCGCCAGAGCGAGGAGCAGAAGAGCTTTCAGGGGAAGAGTGGTGAACGAGCCGGCCATCCACCGTGTCTCTTCGCTGAACAATCCGCTGAGGTGAAGAACGCATTCTGCGCCGAAGACGGTCGCAGCAGCAGCCGGGATAATCCAGGGTCGGATGCGTTTACTTGTTGGACCATTCTCCACGAGGGTCTCATCTCCGATGCGCTGTCTCAATGAATCTTACTCATTTACGACTAGATTGTCGATGACAAATACAACTATTCAACTGTTCAGAAAACGGCAAGCGGAAACAGTGCCACCCAAGGCGCGTTTCAAGTGAGCGGACTCCCACGATCGCAAACCCCTCCGCCTGCCCTATCGTCCCGGAGCGTCAACCAGGTAGAGGACCAGTACCGGCAAGGTCGAGCACCCGGTGATCACTGCGAAAAAGGTGAGCGAGGAATCGGTCACGATATCCTTGTTCCATGACGATCCTGCGGCTCGCGCTGTGTGTCGTGTGCGTGACCGGTCTTCTCGGGTGTGG
>CBESWV010000315.1:0-4418 GCA_965533305.1 uncultured bacterium
CCACACCGAGTCGTGTCTTGCCGGAAGCGGTGGGCCCGAGGACCACCACCAGATTCTTCATCGCCGGGCCAACGGTCGTGTTCAGCATGTCACCTCTCGTTGGAGGATACCGTTGTTTCGTTGAGGCCCAATTCTCCGGAATCAGAAATCCTAATGGGCCTTAGGCATTGCCGAGCTGGAGTTCAGCGTTCCCAGGGACGGAGGTTCAGGGACTTCAGGGATCCGAGACGCGGGTTGGATAGCCGGTCTCGATGCCGGGTTCCTCAAACCCCTCAGTGGCCGCGAGCCGCCGATCGAAGGTGAGGGTCGTGGTGCACCCGGCGCGGCGATCGATTTCGCCGATGAGATAGTCGGAGAAGTCAGCGGGGCCAGCCCGGAAGGCGGTATTGGCTCTTCGGACGAGATCGCGGTCCTGGATTTCAAAGACGGTTGCGTCCAGCAGTGCCTCGAGGGCGTCGGCGACTTCGGATCGTGAGAAGCCGTAGCGTCCACCCCGGAGCACCCAGACAAGCTCAGCCAGGACCAGGAGCGAAATGTGGAGGTTTTCGCCTTCGGCTTCGGTCGCCTCGATGAGCCACCGGGTAGTTTCACTCTGGGTCGGCTCGTCAGCAGTGAGGAACCGAACGAGAATGTTGGTGTCGAGACCCCTCATGACTCTTGGTCCCGAATCCGCTGATCGTCGGCCGCCACTCGTGCGGCGATCTCCCGGTCCATGTCCTCGACGGGGATCGCGTCGGACGATTGTGTTTGGAGCATTCCGAAAAGTGGCGCGGCCGACCGCTTGGCCGCGGCGACGTTGACCGAGCCGTCGCTGTCAATGGTGAAATCGACCTGATCGCCGGCGGCAACGCCGAGTCTCGACCGGACCTCTTTCGGCAGGGTGAGCTGACCCTTGCTGGTGAGTGTGGCCTTGGGCATGGAGAACTCCTTACCTGAAGTAAGGATATCACAATGAGTGATGGGTGCCTCTATAAGAGGTTGAGGACATCAGGATTCCGAGCGCCATTCAGGAAATCCTGTCCGTTTCCGGGCGCCAGCTTACAAATCAACCATTGGCTGCCCGCGCGGTTGGATCGGCGATCCACACCAGTCTCCGCACCCACCAAATCGACAGAATTGTCGAGCACAGGCCACCGGTGAGCACGCTCGCCCACACAGCTTCGATGGGTGCATCGAGCAGCAGAACCACCGCGTATGCCAATGGAACGCCGACAATCAGCACCCGAAAGCTGGTGATCGCCAGTGAGGGCACTCCGTGGCCGATGCCCTGCAGGAGCCGGCCGGAGGTCATGCCGAACGCCATCATCGGGTACGCGAGAACCATAAAACCGAGATAGGTGTGACCGATCGCGATGGCCTGTGCATCCTCGGTGAACAGGCTCAATATCGGAGTCGACCCGAGGAATGCGGCTATCCCGATCAGGCAGGCGAGCAGAACTGCCCATCGGTAGGTGTAGAGCGCCGTGGACCGCACCAGGTCGACCCGCCCGGCGCCGGCGAACATGCCGACGACGCTGACGGCAGCCCCGGCAAGCCCCATGATCGGCAGGGCCACGATCATGTCGACCTTGGAAGCCGCCCCGTACGCAGCCACCGCCAGCACTCCGAAGCCGGCCAACAAGCGGTTGAGAAGAAGGCCTCCGATCGACATCACCGCCATGCCTGCGGCGGTGGGTGCGGCCAGGGCCACGATGCGGCCCAGGACAGGTCGTGAAGGCACCAGGTTCACCACCCGGAAGCGAACGTACGCCGTACGCCGCCGAAGGATCAGAAAGCCGAAGGTCAAGAGCGAAGCCAGGACTGAGGACGTCGTGGCCAGAGCGGCGCCCCGTAGGCCGAGGTCGAGCACGAGGATGAAGACGGCATCGAGCGCGATATTGAGCACGGTCGAGCCGAAGAGCACGAGCATCGGTGTGCGAGCGTCCCCTTCCCCGGTGAGCACCGATCTGAAGATGCTCGAAACGAAAAACAGGGGCACAGTCAGGCTGATGATCTGGAAGTACTGCCAGGCGAAGACGGCGTTGAGCCCGCTCGCCCCGAGATGGGCAAGCAGGGTCGGTCCCGACCACAGGCCGAGAACCGCCATCCCGAAACCGATCGCGATACCGAAGGACATGGCGGTGCCCGCCACCTTGTCCGCTCCGTCGGCGTCTCGCCTCCCAACTGCCTGGGCCACCAACGCCGTCACCGCGGTGCTCAAGCCCATCGTCATCGCCACCATGAGGAAGAAGACCGGCCCGACAAAGGTAGCGGCCGCCAACGCTTCGGTGCCGAGGGTTCCGATGAAGGCGGTGTCGGCAATCATGTACAGCGTGTGCACGGCCATGCCCGCCATCATGGGTGCAGCCATCGTCCACACCGCCCGCCTCGGTGCCGCGAGGTACTGATCCAGTCGATCTGGGGAGCGAGCGTCGGACTGCGAGGAAGTGCCTTCGGTCATGGCACGCAACTTACGCGTGACCGCCGGCTTTGGCAAGGCAGCCCGAAACCCATCGTCGTCTGTGGTCATCTTGCGGGCGGGACGCCCGCACCACAATGCCCGCTCATGGTGGTGCACTCTGCGATGATTGTGGGGGCAGGCATCCTGCCTGCCCTTCAGAGCCGTACCGGTAGTTCGTTCCTTTTCGAGAGAGTGCGCTCTTTCGCAACATAGCTCCGGATTCTCCGTAGTCACAATGGGCAGTGTGACTTCGTACGAGACGCGAGGCCGCGGACAGGGTCTCAGCCTCTCGCGAGGGGATGTTCCGTGAATGTGCGATGGGGAACCGTGACCGGATTCGTATCGTTTCTTCTGTTTCTCACTGCCGCCTCCTTGTCGGCACAGTCGAGCTTCGAGGTTGCGCTCGAGGGTGATCTGAACAAGATGAAGGCCACGGTGGTCGAGGATCCGACCCTGGTCAATATGCGAAGCGACAATGGAAAAACGGTGCTTCACTACGCCGCCCAGGGCGGTCACGCCGAGTTGGTGGCCTACTTGATCCAGGCTGGGGCGGAGGTCGACAGCGCCAACGACGCCGGCGAGACCCCTCTCCACTATGCCGCCGCGATGGGCCACGTGGATGTGCTGCGAATCCTGCTCGATCACGACGCCTCGGTGGGGGTGCTCGACACCGGCAGCAACACACCTTTGCACTTCGCGGCGTTCAGCGGTTCGGTGGAGATCGCCCGGATGCTGATCGGCAACGGCGCCGATGTGAATGCGGCCGACTTCTATGGCTACAAACCACTGGACATCGCCACTAGGACCGAACAACGGGAACTGTGCGAGTTCCTCGAAGATCAGGGCGGGACCAGGATCGCCATCGAGGATCCAGAGGTGACTCGGGTGGCCGGCTCCATCTCGCGTATCTTGTTCCCGTTCGGTGATGTGTCGAACATCGGGCTCTCGGCCGGCGACGACGGGTTCCTTCTCGTAGATACGGGGTTCAGCGCGAGGACCGTCGGGAATCTCAAAGAGGCAATGTCTTCGCTCGGCGATGGTGAGTTGAAAATGATCGTCAACACGCATCTCCACCCCGACCACATCGCGGGCAACAGCATCGGCGGCGAAGGTGTGAAGATCATCGATTTCAACAATCTCGAACAGATGACGACCGACGGAGGTCTCGAGCCGGGTCCCGGTCCGATCGAGGGAAGGTCCGGAAAAGGCTTCCCCATCTACTACACGATGACGTTCAATGGTGAGGAAATCCGTTTGATCCCGTACCCGGGCATTCACACCGATACCGATCTCCTCGTCCATTTCACCCGATCCGGCGTGGTCCACATGGGAGATCTGCTCATACTCCAGTCATTCCCATCGGTGACCCGGAGGGCTGAGGATTATCTGGATTTTCTGGACACGGTGGTGGATGTCTTTCCGGAGTCGACGCGGTTCATCTGCGGCCACGGTCGCAGCGGAACGGTCACCGATGTCGCCGAGTACCGCCGGGACCTCTCGGCGGCGGCGGAGATCATCAAGAGCTCTCTCGCCCAGGGCATGACAGAGCGGGCGATCTTGGAGGATACGGCGCTTCAACCCTACGAGAACTGGGGTGAGTTCATTCCCGTGTTGAACACCGACTATTGGTTCAACGCCGTCGCCGCAGACCTCAAGGACACGACCGACTCCACCGATGTGACCGGTCAGTTGACTGTCGAGGACCATTGGCCGGTCCCGCCCGACTCGAAACCATCGCCGAAGATGCCGCCGAAGACACCCAGGTAGACGCCGTCGTGGTGGACCGCGAACGGACCGGTCCCCGCCGTGGTCTTGATGTTGTAGGCGGTCACCTGAGCGCTCTGCGTGCCGGAAGGCGCCACCAGCCCAAAAAGCGCGAGCGGAACCCACCCGCCCGGTAGCTGCACATAGGGAGTCTGGGGCCCGACCGTCGGGTTGCCGGTGCACCCGGCGCCGTCGTACCAGTAGAGCCCGAGTT
>CBESWV010000316.1:0-4360 GCA_965533305.1 uncultured bacterium
GACGCCGCGGACAAGGCCAAGGAGGCGGCGGACGGAAAGTAGGCCCGGCCGCGCGGTGCGTCGAGGTTCATCGGCCCGGATTGAGTTTGCTTGAGTATCTCGTGAGCAGTAGGACTATGATGAGGATCCGGAAAAGAACAACGGATGGTGACCATGACGACACTGACATTCTGCGGGGCGGCGGGTACGGTCACGGGCTCGTGTTCGCTGATCGAGAACAGCGATGTGCGTTTTCTCATCGACTGCGGTCTCTATCAGGGCAACAAGAGCGTCAGGGAACTCAACATTCAGCCGTTTCCCTTTGATCCGGGAGCGATCAGCTTCCTGGTTCTGACCCACGCCCACATCGACCATTCCGGGCTGATCCCAAAGCTGGTCAAGGCGGGTTTCGAAGGACCGATCTACGCAACCCGGGCGACCGCGGATCTGCTTGAGTTCATGCTTCCCGACTCGGCCTCGATCCAGGAATCAAACGCCAAGCGCCACAACCGCAAACGTCGCCGGCGCAATCTGCCCGAGATCGAACCGATCTACGGTTCCGAGGATGCCGCGCGGGCGCTCAGACAGCTCCAGCCGGTGGAGTACGAAAGTTGGTTCGAGCCCGCCGCCGGTGTTCACATCCGCTACTGGAACGCCGGTCACATCCTCGGCTCGGCCTCGGCGGAGCTCAAACTCGATGCCACAGCATCGGGAAACCCGCTCCGGATGCTGTTCTCCGGCGATCTCGGACCGGATGAGAAGGTCTTCCACCCCGAACCCGATGCTCCTGAGGGCTTCGACTACATCGTGTGCGAGAGCACGTATGGCGGCCGCGACCGCGACGACTACACGCTTGTGCAACGACGGGCAACCCTGCGCGACGAACTCAACCGGGGACTCGAACGCGGCGGCAACGTGGTCATCCCTTCGTTTGCCGTCGAACGCAGCCAGGAGCTGCTGCACGATATCGGCGTGTTGTTGGCCAAGCGCGAGATTCCCAACGCCACGGTCTTCCTCGATTCTCCACTCGCACGGAAGGCCACCGAGGTCTTCATTCGTCACGCGGCAAGTCTCGAGGACGTCGATGTCCCACCCGAAGACCTCTTTCGCGATCCCCACTTCCGGCTTGTCCAGACAGTCGATGAGAGCAAAGCGATCAACGAGATCAAATCAGGGGCGATCATCATCTCGGCCAGCGGGATGTGCGACGCCGGTCGGATCCAACACCACCTCATCAACAACATCTGGCGGCGAGAATCAACGGTTCTCTTTGTCGGCTATCAGGCGCCCGGAACCCTCGGACACGTCCTGACGAGCGGCAGCAAGGATGTCCGGATCCACGGCAAGGAGTTCAAGGTCCGGGCAACCATCCGGCGCATCGGCAACTACTCCGCCCATGCCGACCAGGGCGAACTCGCCGACTGGATCATCGAGCGGTCGCCCGTCGTCGGACGCCTGTTTCTCAACCACGGTGAAGACGACGCCAGACGGGCGCTGCGCGACCTGCTCGCCGAACGAGGCATCGACCCGGAGAAGATCGTGTTGCCGGCCTTCGATGAGCACTATGAACTGGTCGCCGGAACCGCTGAATCCAAGGGCCGGGTCGCCAAACGGATCGATGACCGGGCACTCGAGCGTGACTGGCACTCGGACTACGCCGTGTTCATCCTCCGCCTCGCCGGCCACCTCGAGGAGACCACGGATCCGAATGAACGCACCCGCATCATTGCCCGGTTGCAGGAAGCGCTGAACGGGTGAATCCAACTTCTGATCTCGGACGGCAGGCATGTCCGTTCGAAGCCGGAACCGCGCCAAACCCGTAGGGAGTCAGCTCCGAGTGGGCCGGACCCGAAAAGCCGCAACCGCGTGTGGCGTTTCCCCTTTGGGGAGGCGCCGGGCCATTTGCATGACCGCGCTTTTCCACTCGGGCATGGAGGTCCACTGCACGTGATCGGCGCGATTCAGCCGGACATCCTTTTCCAAAAGTTGCGCCGCCAGTTCCGGACGGGTTCTTCCTGCTGCATCCACGGCCTCAGCCTCGAGGGCGGATCCCCGCCGGTAGATGGCGAAGAGTCCGATGGTTTCTTCCTCACCGAGAATCTCGAAGCAGGCGGTGCGCCCTCTCGAGCCATAGTGAAGTTCGCTGAGAATGCCCTCCACCAGAGGGTGTCCTGACGAGAAGAAGTCGATGGTCTCTCGCTCCACCGCCTCCTCGCGAGAGAATGTACCGACAAAACTCGAGCCGGGAGCAACGCCGGGGAGGCGATCGACAAGCGCCTCTGCGCCGAGGCCGATGAGCCATGTGGCGGAGCCACTCTGCTCGTCCACCTCAAAGCCGAAGCTTCCGGCCGCGCGGAGTACCACGTCTGCGGTCAAGGTTTCGAGGTCGGCGGGGACCCGCGCCAGGATCTCCTCAGCCATGGATTCGTCGTAGGGGTTGCGATGCAGCTCGCGGTAGGCAGACTCCTGGACCGCGGTCCTCGCTTCCAATGCACGGTCAAGGACCTCAGCAAAGCGACCGGGGCAGATTGTCGCCGTATCATCGACGGCAACCCGGGCGATCTCGCGCGCGATGTGCCGAAGTTCGCGGTCGATGCCGCCGAGTGACTCCCGAAAGAGCCCCAATTCCTCAAAAAGCCGGACCACCTGAGCGGCGAGACCGGACGGCGGACGAAAGTAGACAATCTCGGTCGGTCGGGTGCGACCGATGCGGTCGAGTCGACCGATTCGCTGCTCGATCACTCCCGGATGCCAGGGCATGTCGAAGAGGACCAGGCGATCGCACATCTCGAAGTTGCGCCCCTCCCCGCCACACTCGGTTGTGACAAGAATGGAAGGCCCGTCTGCAAGGCGAAGCTGAGCCACCTCAATATCGCGCCGCTTGACCGAGAGATCCTCGTGGAACAGACCCACTCGGAGATGAGCTTTTCTCTCGAGGGCCTTCTTGATCAGTTCGAGGCTTTCGCGATGAGCGACGAAGACGAGGGTCTTCTCGCCTTGGCGGCGCCAGGCGGGTGCGTTTTCGATCAGCCACGCAAGACGCGGATCCGACCGTTCGGCATCGGCCAGCAACGTCATCGTCTCGCGATCTTTGAGTTTCAGGATCGCTCGAAGCGCCGGCGCCGAAGCCAGCGCGCGGGAGATCATTCTCGCCTTCTGCGCCAACTGGTGCTCGTTTGTTGCCGGCGTCGAGCGCATTTTTGACTCGAGTCGCCCGATCGGCCGCCACTCTTGCTCACTCAACGAGACCGGGGCGGGGACCCGGGGCGGCCAGCCGCCGATGTCGGTGGCGCGGGTCGCGGTTGTGCAGGGTGGCAAAGCACTCTGTTGATGGAGAACATCAAGCAGCAGCTCATCTTCGGGCAGCTCGTCAGGCCGAAGAAGCTGAACCAGACGAAGGAATCCCAGGGCGTCATCTTCCAGAGGCGTGGCCGTGAGGAGCAGCAGGTTTTCGATCTCGGCAGCAAGAGGGGCGATGGCTCGGTAGGCCAGATTCCCCGGATGTCCAACCGCCCGCTGAAGGTGGTGGGCCTCGTCCACAACCAGAAGGCCAATGCGGCTGATCGCTGCCATCTCGACCAGCCGCGGATCATCGCACAGCATCTCGAGCGAAATAATCGCCTGATGGTGAACCTCAAAAGGGTTGAAGTCTTCGCCCTGGTCTCGAGCCACCTCGGCGACTCGTGCCTCATCCAACAAAGCAAAAATCTGGTGGTGTTTTCGCCACATTTCACCAAGCCATTGAACGGTGAGCGATTCGGGCGCCACGATCAGGGTTCGCTTGACTCGTCCGGTGTGGATGAGCGCGTTCATGATCAAACAGGCCTCGACGGTCTTACCGAGACCGACGCCATCGGCCAGGAGCCATCTCACAGGCTCTGATCGGCACGCCGCCTGAGCTGCATAGAGCTGGTGGGGATAGAGTCGGATCCTTCCTCCAAGAAACGAACCGAGACCGCCGGCTTCCCTGAGCCGCTCGAGACGCATGGCGTCGAGGCGATTGGCGAAATTCTCGAGGCTGTCGACACGACCTCGCGCCAGGAGCTCGATTGGCGAAACCTCGCTCGGCAGCGGCCACAGAAAGTTCGTCAGAATCTCGCGCCCGTCTTCTAAACGACACAATCCGCCTTCGAGCACCTGATCCACAACCACTTCTTCGTCGCTGTCGATCAATCGTGCACGGGTGCCGGGAGCGATGACCAGTGGTGTCAGGGCGTCGGTGGATCCGGCGAAGCTCAACCTCTCGCCGGCGTCCGGAAACTCGACGATGAGCATACGGACATCGGCTCCGACGACCACTCCCGGGCCGAGAGACCTATTGAATCGATGGTAGACGCGATCGCCGGTTCGCAACATGGCGCTGCATGGTAGCAGCCGGTAC
>CBESWV010000317.1:0-4352 GCA_965533305.1 uncultured bacterium
CGAGCACCGGGTGGGCGCGGCCCTGGTCGACGAGATCCGTGGCGACCTGTTGGAGCAGCTCGAGCCCGGAACCGCCGACATCCTGGAGCTCCATCTGGAACCCGCCGGTCGAGCCGAGGCCCTGGATCGGAGGAGGCCGGGTGGCGAAGACGATCCCGCCTTCGATCTCCGCGAAACGGACATTGAGAGCGTCGACCATGTTCTGGATCTGGGTCTCGGGGGTCTGACGTTCGTCCCAATGGTCAAGAACGATCCAGAAGGCGCCCGCGTTGGAAGACACCACCGAGTCGAGCAACGAGTAGCCTCCGATGGTGATCACGCCACGAATCCCAGGGGTCTCGTCGAGGATCAACGCGATTTCATCAAGGACCTCCTCGGTGCGCCCGAGAGAGGTGGCATCGGGCAGCTGCGCCGCGACCATGAAGTAGCCCTCGTCCTCGGAGGGGACGAAACCGGCGGGCATGGAGACCATCCCGAAGTACGCGGCGACGAAGAGCCCGACGACGAACATCAAGGTCACGGCCACCTTGCGGAGCATCATCTTGACGATCCCGACATAGCCTCTAGTGCCGCTGTCGAGGACGCGGTTGAAGATCCCGAAGAGTCCCTTGGTGCGCTCGACCGAAGGCCGAAGCAACATTCCGCAGAGCGCCGGGCTCAAGGTCAGGGCGTTGATGGACGAGAAGATCGTCGCGACCGAGATCGTGATCGCGAATGGCCGGTAGAGCCGGCCGGTGATTCCCGGCATGACGATGGTGGGGACAAAGACCGCGAGCAACACGAGGGTGGTGGCGACGACGGGTCCGGTGATCTCGAGCATGGACTTGGCGGTGGCCTCCTTGGCTCCGAGCCCCTCGTCGTCGATGAGCCGCATGGTGTTTTCCACCACCACAATGGCGTCGTCGACAACGATGCCGATCACCAGGATCAGCCCGAACATGGTCAGCCCGTTGATGGACAGTCCGAGGGCGAGCATGACCGCAAAGGTCCCAAGCAGCGACACCGGAATGGTGATGGCCGGCACCAGGGTCGTGCGGAAATCCTGGAGGAAGATGTAGACCGTGAAGATCACCAAGAGGATGGCGATGATCAGGGTCGTCACCACCTCTTTGAGCGACTGGGTGATGTACTCGGTGGTGTCGTAGATGATCCGGTACTCGAGGCCCTCGGGAAAGTCTTTCGCAAGGCCGTGATCTGGATCATCCATTACGTTTCTTACGCCCTCGGCCACATCGAGGGCGTTGGCACCCGGCGCCGGGTAGATGGCGATCGCGATGGACGGTGCGCCGTCGAGCTTGGCGTACCACTTGTAACTCTGGGCGCCGAGTTCGACCCGAGCGACGTCGCGGATCCGCACCAGTTGGCCCTGCTCACCGCGTTTGACGATGATGCCCTCGAACTGCTCCACCGATTCCAACCGGCCGAGGGTGTTGATGGAGTACTCGAAGGGTTGATCCTTGGGGGCGGGTTCGGCGCCGATCTGGCCCGCCGCGACCTGGACGTTCTGCTCACGCAGCGCATCGAGCAGATCCGTGGTCGTGAGCCCGCGGGCGCGGAGCAGCAACGGGTCGATCCAGATCCGCATTCCGTAGTCCTTGGCGCCCATGATGTTGACCTTGGAAATGCCGTTGACCCGAGCGAGGACGTCCTTGATCCGAGTGGTGGTGTAGTTGGAGATGTAGAGCTCGTCGAAGGTGCCGTCGGGTGAGACCATGTTGACCATCAGGGTGATGTTGGTCGACTGCTTTTCGACCTTGACGCCCTGTCGCGTGACCTCTTCGGGCAGCACCGGCAGGGCCTCGTTGACCCGGTTTTGGACCAGCACGGTGGCCATGTCGACATCGGTTCCGACCTCGAAGGTCACGGTGATGTTGCAGCTACCGTCCGCGGCCGACTTCGACGACATGTAGATCATGTTCTCGACGCCGTTGATTTTCTCTTCCATGGGCGCGGTGACGCTCTCGGCCACCACTGCGGCGCCGGCGCCGGGGTAGCTGGTGCTCACCTGGACCGACGGCGGGGTGATGACGGGCATACTCTCGATGGGCAGAAGCGGGATCGACAGCACCCCGACCAGGACGATGACAATGGCGATCACCGACGCGAAGATGGGACGATAGATGAAGAAGCGACTGAACATAAACTACCAGCCGCTCAACTGCCGCTGCCGGCGGTCTTAGGCGTCACCGGCATCCCGGGTCGGGCTCGTTGGAGGCCCACGGTGATATACCGCTCACCGGGTTCGAGACCCGAATGAATGAGGCGGGTGTTGTCGTCCTGGAGCTGGCCGGGCTCGATATAGCGCCGTTCGACGATGTCGCCGTCTCCGACGATCAACAAATAGCGGCCACCGAGATCGGTCCCGAGTGCGGTCTCCTCTACCAGAAGGGCATTTTCGTAGAGCTCGCCCGGGAGCCGGACGCGGACAAAGAACCCGGGAAAGATCTTGGCATCGGAATTGGCAAACACGCCCCGAAGCCGGATGGTTCCCGTGGCGGCATCGACGGTGTTCTCCAGCGAATCGATCACACCTTCGATCTCGAGACCGGTCTCCTCGAGAAGGAGGGTCGCCGGCAGGAAACCGGCATCATCCGGGTCCTTATGACCGCCACGCTCCTCGAGGGCCTGCGCAACAAATCGCTCCGAAACCTCAAAATAGGCATAGATGGGGTCGAGCTGGCGCACGGTGGTCAGCAACGTTGCTTCACCGGCGCCGACCAGGTTGCCCATGTCGACGAAATTCCGACTGACCATTCCGGCGATGGGCGACTCGATGGTGGTGTAGTCGAGCTGGATCTCGGCGTTCGTCAGCTCCGCCTGTGCCTGGAGCATGCCAGCGGAGGCCTGGTCGCGCTCGGCCCGCGCGCGGGTCACTTCCTGCTGCGAGACCGCGTTGGTCCTGACCGCCTGCTCGAGCCGGTCGAGATCGGACTCGGCGCGGGCCAGTCCAGCCTCGGCCGCCTTGAGCCCTGCGGCGGCACGATCGCGCTGCGCCTCATAGGGTTCGGGCTCGATGACGAAGAGCAACTGTCCCCTACGGACAAAGGAGCTCGGCTCGAAGTGCATCGAGTCGAGGAAACCCTGCACACGGGCTTCGATGTTCACCGACTTGAAGGCTTCGGTGGAGCCGACAAACTCCTGAAAGACCGTTACGTCCCGTTGCTGAGGCGTGGTCACCGTGACTTCAGGCGGCGCCGGCGGCACCACCTCGGGCGCCTTCTGACACCCCATGGTGAAGGTGGCGATGACAGCAGACAGAAGAACACTGCGGCGAACGACATCAAGTTTGAGGCTAGTCATGACGGGGCATTGTCGTTGTTTCCTTGATAAACCGTCAACTCTCGGGCTGTGGCAAGATATCGCCAGGACAACAAACAGAAACGATATCGGAAGTGGTTCCGGACCAACAGGAGGAATGCCATGGAAAACGTCGCGTCACGAGAAGGGGATCGTCAGTTCGTCCGTCGTGCGATGGAGGCGGCCATCCGCATCGGCTTGGTGGCCGGGATTGCTTGGTGGTGCTTAGCCATCGTCAAACCATTCATCATGCCCGTGCTGTGGGGCGTGATCTTCGCGGTGGCCCTCTTCCCAGTCTTCTGCTGGCTCAAGCGCAAGCTCGGCGACCGTGGCGGACTGGCAGCCACGATCCTGACTCTCGTGGCGCTGGCTGTTCTCATCGTCCCCATTATCGTGCTCTCGACATCCATGTTTGAGAGTGTCCAACACATCACCCAAGGGGTCGAGGACGGGACCCTCAAGGTGCCGCCGCCACCCGAAGGTGTGGCCGAGTGGCCGATCATCGGCGAGAAGCTGTCAATTGCCTGGGGTCAAGCGTCCAGCAACCTCCAGCTGTTCTTCGACCGCTACCGGGAGCAGCTCAAACCGGTGTGGAGCTTTGTGGTGGCACAGGCGGCCGGCGCAGGGGGAGCCACGTTGGTCTTCACCCTGGCGATCATCATCTCGGGACTCTTCATGGCCAAGGCCGATCCCGCGATCGCTGGTCTCGAGGCGGTGGCCAGGCGGCTGGCGGGTGATCAGGGTCCGGAGATGGTGGCCGTCTCAGGAGCTACCATCCGTAGCGTGGTCCAGGGCGTGCTCGGAGTTGCGGTCATTCAGTCGCTCGCGTCCGGCATTGGCATGCTCGTCGTCGGGGTCCCGGGCGCCGGTCTCTGGGCCGGTCTGATCCTGCTGCTCGCGATCATGCAGCTCCCGCCGCTCGTGGTTCTCCTCCCGGTCGCCATCTATGTCTTCTCATCGGCGAGCACCCTCACGGCGGTGGTCTTTCTGGTCTTCGCCCTCGTGGTCAGCGCCAGCGACGCCTTTCTCAAACCGCTCTTCCTCGGTCGCGGGAT
>CBESWV010000318.1:0-4348 GCA_965533305.1 uncultured bacterium
TGTTGGACGAGGGGGTGATGGGATAGATGGCACACACATCGTTGATGCGGTGCGCTACCGAGGCCGTGGCCTCGTTGCCGTCGATCATGACTGTTTGTGGCTTCGCCATTGATATACCTCCGCGGTAAACAGACCGGTTGGTTTTCGAATTCTCGTTGGTGCCGTCAACCCCACGTACGGAGTTCGTGAATGGTTTCACAGCGCGAAAAAGGATAAACCGCCCGCGTTCCCATAGCAAGTCATTTCCACTCGGGGAGGCTCGACGAAATCGGTCGATGATCAGCGTTTGGGGCTGGTTTTTTTCTTCTTGTGGAGGTCGGCGCGTTTCTTCGCTTTCTTGATGCTGTTGTCGGCGTTCGATGTCTTGCCCTTGGCGAGGTGCTGTTTCTGCCGCCTCATCTTCGCTTCCTCACGTCTGCGCTCGAACTTTTCGTGTCGCTTCTTGCCGAGGTGGACGTTGAGCACGTTGTCCCTGGGCAGGAAACTGATGACCGGCTCTCTGCGGCGCCCGATGCCATCGAGGATCTTGTTGATCGGCTTGTTGTTCGGATCGTGGCTGAGACCGTCGAAGAGCGATTCCACGGCGCGCGCGCGGCTGCGGGCCAAGAGATGGATCTTGGCTTTGTTCTCGTAGTGTTCGGGGTTCGATGACTGCACCTTGAGTGACAGCTGGCAGTATTTGATGCCGTCGGAGTATTGCTTCCTCAGCGCGGCGATGCACAGCCCGTAGTAGGAAAACACGCCTGCAGCAATGATCTTTTCTTTATCCTGGCCACTGGAGAGGTGTGGAAGATTGGTCTCGAATATCTTGACCGCGTCGTCAAACTGCTCAACGCGGGTAAGGAGAGCCGCCTCCATAACCGCTTTCTCCAATTCCTCCCGAGATGGTTTCTTCCTCTCAGTCATCACGCGATTATACAAAATCCGAACGATTCAGCAGAATGCAGGGTCGTCTTCATTGCTGAGGGTCGTCGGATTCCGTGTTGTGCCAGCGGTCGCGTCGAGCCCCAACCACCTCGAGGAGCTCGGAGTGAACTCCCGGGGAACCGCAGAGCATATTGCCCGTGGCCATGAAATCGCGGCCGCCATCCATATCGCTCACGGTGCCTCCGGCTTCCTCCACCAGTAGTGAGCCGGCGGCGAGATCCCAGGGAGAGAGACGGAACTCGAAAAAGCCGTCAAAGAGTCCACATGCGGTGTAGGCCAGATCGAGAGCCGCCGCACCCGGGCGTCGGATCGCCTTACAGCGGAGGAAGACCTCCCGGAAAATCTCAAGATAGGGATCGAGGAGTTCGTGCGCCTTGAACGGAAACCCGGTGGCGACGAGAGCTCCTTCGAGCCCGGGGCGCGGGGTGACTTTGCACTGGGCTCCATTCCACGTCGCACCCATCCCACGCGCGGCGCAGAAGACATCATTCTTGATGGGGTCGAGGATGACGCCGAACTCAACGCGGTCCGCCACAGCCACCCCGACCGAAACCGCGAACTGTGGGATGCCGTGGACGAAATTCGTCGTTCCGTCGAGGGGGTCGACGATCCATGTCGGTTGATGGTCGTCCCTGCGGGTCCAGCCGGACTCTTCCGCGAGCACGGCGTGATCGGGGAAGCGCCGCTCGATCTCGGTGAGGATCGCCGTTTCAGCCGCACGATCGGCAACGGTCACGAGATCGTTGCGCGACTTTTCGTTGATCTCATGGGGCTCGAGGGCGCGCCAGTAGGGCATGATCGCGCGGGCGCCGGCGCGAGCGACGTCCTCAACCTCGGCAAGGAAATTCTTGGGCAAGCTATGGGCTTTTTGAAATGGCATCGCAGTCTCCGTGGTTTCTCAGAGTGAACGGAGTGTATATGAATGGTTTGGGGGACGTCACAGGAGGGGCATTCGATGCCAGGTGCGAGCTCATGCTCGATGTCGCCTGGCAGACGCTGCGGTCGGATCCCGATCTCAAGCTCTGCGAGGGGCTTCGGCTGATCGAGGCAACCCGTACCGCCATCTCACGGCTCGCTCCGGAGTCCATGGATCTCTTCGAAAGCGAAGTCATGCCCCAGATGCGATCCGCACTCATGGAACGGTTTGGCTTGAGCGAGTTGCCCACGAGCCCCATCAACTGACTCGTAGTTTCGCGATCAGCCGCCGGACACGTCGGCGAACTCGGGCAACGTGCGAAGATCCTCGGGTGTGAGGTTATTCTCGATCTCGACCGTGATCTCGTCGTCATCTTCGAGGGCGAAACCGGCGATCCTGACATCCTGTTGGCGGCCGATGCCCGGCCGGAGATCATCGAGGGGGACGGCGACCCGTTGCGCCAGACGCTCGTTGCCCATCCCGCCATGAACCCGAACCAGAATGGTGAGGTTTGACAACGGTTCGGTTCCCTGGTTGGCGACATTGAGGTCGACGAGCAGGGT
Organism: uncultured bacterium; assembly: GCA_965533305.1. GTDB lineage: Bacteria > Acidobacteriota > Thermoanaerobaculia > Thermoanaerobaculales > Sulfomarinibacteraceae > JAHECW01. The sequence goes on from CBESWV010000318.1 coordinate 2,407, forward strand.
CGGGTTGCCCTCGTCATCATGCAGGGTGGTGGTGCCCACGGGGTAGATTTCGTGGTTGTAGCGGAGCCGTTCGAGACGCTGCTCGGGGGTCTCTTTGGGCCCACAGGCGATGGACATGACCGAGGCGATCAGGGCGATGAGCAGTACAATTTGAGCGGGACGGCGCATGGTGTGCCTCCAGGATTCAGAGTCCTCGCGGAGTGTAGCAGGCCTCTCCCCGTGCCCGTGTCCGTGTCCGTGCCCGTGTCCGTGTCCGAGTCCGAGTCCGAGTCCGAGTCCGATCCCGATCCCGTGCCCGGATGGGTGTCTCGGGAGTGGGATCCGTTGCGATGTTGTGGGGTAGGCATCCTGCCTGCCCTTCAGGGTCGTTGAGGCCGGTGTGCCGATTCCACGAAGTCTGACACCCTCGAAACCATGTTTTGCCAACTCAAATACTGCGATGTCTTCGTGAATCCTTCGAGTTTTTGCGTCTTCGTGTTAGCGACGTCACTCCGCCCCTGTATCCCCGCAGAACCACTTCGTCACTTTGCGGACATAGTTCCGCGTCTCCCGGTACGGTGGGATGCCGTCATAGCGCTCCACCGTCGTCGGGCCGGCGTTGTAGGCGGCGAGGGCGAGAGTGAGTGAATCGAATCGCTCAAGCATGGCTGCGAGGTATCCGGCGCCGGCTTCGAGGTTCTGGGTCGGATCGAAGACATCAGTGACGCCTTGATCGGATGCGGTGCCGGGCATCAACTGGGTCAAGCCGGCGGCGCCGGCCCGGGACACTGCCGCGGGCTCGAAGTTGGATTCCGCTCGAACCAGGGCCACCAGGAGCCACGGGTGGATGTCGGCGTCCTTGGCAGCCGCGGCGATCTGACTTCGGTAAGGAATCCCGTCGGGCAGCGTCTCCTTGTCCCAGGTCCAAGGGCAATCTCCGAACTCGGTGATGGGGATGGGAACATCGTCGACCTCATCCGCAATGACCCGGTCAACCCTGGTTGCAGGAACACGCATGGTTCCACCGCCGCGGAGCTTGATGACGATGGTGGAGCCATCCAGGTAGGCGTCTTCCGCCTTGAGAACGCGGCCGTCTGCGAACGCTACCAGTTCGGCCCCCACATTGAGCGTGGTGCCGAGGGTCAGTACGAACACGACGATGATTCGCAGGACCATCTCAGGCCCTCGGGTGTTTTTCATCGTAGAGCTTCCTCAATCTCTCGCGTGCGACATGGGTGTAGATCTCGGTGGTCGTCAACGAGGAGTGCCCCAGCATCATTTGTACGGCTCTCAGGTCGGCGCCGTTTTCCACCAGGTGGGTGGCGAAGGAGTGGCGGATGACGTGCGGGCTCAGCTTGGTCTTGATTCCGGCCTGTTGCGCATGTTGACGAAGGATCTTCCAGAAGCCCTGCCGTGTCATAACGCCGCCGCGGTGGTTGAGAAAGAGCTCGGGGCGACGATCGCGGTCGAGGAGCGCCCTTCCGGCATCGCTGTAGCGTTCGATCCAGTCGATGGCGGCGAGGCCGAGGGGGACCAGCCGTTCCTTCCGCCCCTTGCCGACAATCCGGACAAAGCCCGGATCGAGACGGACCCGGTCGGTGGTGAGACCGACCAACTCCGAGACCCGCAGACCGGTGGCGTAGAGGGTCTCGAACATGGCACGGTTGCGCAGCCCGAGGGTGGTCGAGGTGTCGGGCGCGGCGAGAAGAGCATCGATCTCGGATGAGTTGAGCGTGTGGGGCACCGTCTGCCACAGCGATGGCGAGCGGATGTTGGCGGTGGGGTCGGCGGCGAGGGCTTCGGTTCCGACGAGAAATCGGAAAAAACCGCGGATCGCCGACAGAGCGCGGGCTGAGGAGCGTGGAGAAAGACCCGCGTCGCGCCGCGAACCCAGATAGTCACGGAGATCGCTGCGTTCAATTGACGAGATGTCGAGCTTGCGGTCGGTGGCAAAGGCGCTGAA
>CBESWV010000319.1:0-4343 GCA_965533305.1 uncultured bacterium
CTCGCTCGCCAGGTCGATGGCAGACGCTCCGATGGAGCAAATACCTATACCTAATACCTATATACCTACTGCTCCCGCTTGCAGTGGACACATACCAAGGCGCCCGGCCGAATGGGCTCGCCGCAATGGCTGCACGCGACGCGCCGGGCCTCGGACCGTCGCGCCACCAGGACCGAACCCCCGACAAAGGCAAAAGCCAGGATCATGGACACCGGTGGCACCACCAACGCAGAACCGGAGAGGGCGGCAGAGGCCCCGGCCTCGGATAAGGACGCCACTTTGCCCACGCTCTCGTGGGTGTCCTCGGCGATCTCCCGGAAAGGCTGGCGGGCCTTGTTTCTCAGCCAGTGGATCCCGGCCGCCGTACCGCCTCCCAAAACACCCGATGCGCCGAGCTGCGCCACGTCCGAGTCGAGTTGGCCGGTCACCGCCGCGAAACCGATGAAACCGGCGACGATCTTGGGAAGATACGACACGAGATCCGAGAACCGACCGAGATCGGGGTGGGAATCGACCGCGATCTCGAGCACCACCAGAACAGCGATGATCCCCATCACGAGCGGATCGGCGATCCATGCGAACCGTCCGGACAATTCGAAATAGGGCGTGTAGTGAAACGCTCCGAGGGCGAAGATGGGAATGAACGCCTTGGCGCCGGCGCCGGTCGCGAGCCCGAAAGCCGCCATGTAGCTCATCAGTGTTTCCATGGTTGTCCTCTCATCGAATCAGTTTCGCAGCCAGTCGATGAAGGTCGCCGCCGACCAGCCGATCACCACCCCACCGACGATGATTCCGGCGATCACCACGATGGAAATGGTTGCGAGTGTTGCCATCATGACCTTCTCCCACGCCAGCAGGGGCTGCTGCGATCGCTCCCGGGCAAGACCCCACGCCGTGTAGACGTGAACGATTTCGGTGAGCACGACGAAGGTTGCGACACCGCCGACGATCCCGGCCAACGGCACCGCCATCGAGGCATAGCCCGGCAGCCCGAGCCACAGAAACGCAAAACGCGCCACCCATCGTGTAAAGAGACGCCGGGTTGGACCCAGATAGCGGCGAGCCTCTCGTACCACGTACACCCGCAGCACGACGAGGTGCACGAGGGCCACGATCGGCGCGAGCAGGACACCGCCGATGTGGATCAGCGATGCCGCGACGGCGATCACCGCGATGGCCGGGACTCCCCACTGAAGGACCTCCTGAACACGGGCCCGTTGGCGGGCCTCTATGACTTCATAACGGAGATCAAGCTCTCGAGGTTCGCCTTCGGGCCCGACCAGGGGTCGATCGCAGTGGGGACAGGACAACGCTTTTCGTTCGCCGACGGTCAGGGGCTCGAGGCACCAGGGGCATCGTGAGGGCATGTAGAAAGTATACGGGGCGCCCCGCCTGATTGGACGGCGGTGGTTGAATTTTGAATTATGAATTTTGAATTATGAATTTCATCGCAGATGCTCAGTACGGTCTGAGATGGAATTAAAAATTGAGAACTAAGAATTAAGAATTCTTCAATGCTGCGAGGATGATCTCCGCTCCGCGATCGATCTCTTCTTCGGTGGTGAACCGCCCCACCGAGAATCGAATGGTGCCGAGCGCCACTTCGGGTGTGACCCCCATGGCGGCAAGGACGTGCGAGACCTGGATCTTGAGGCCGTGGCAGGCGGCACCGGCGGATGCTGCGACCTCATCACCGATGGCGTCGAGCAGGTCGCCGGCGTGGGCGCCGGGCAGGCTGACGCTGAGGGTATTGGGCAGCCGCTCGGCGCCGGCAGCGTGCTCGATGATGCCGTTGAATCCGGCGGCCAACCGATCCCGAAGTCGGTCTCTGAGCGCCGTCAGACGAGGAATCTCGTCGGCGGTCTCTTCCGCGACCAGGGCGCACGCCGCTCCGAGACCGACCATCTCGAGGATGTTCTCGGTGCCGGCGCGCAACCGTCGCTCATGCCCGGCCCCGCGGATGAGGGGTTCGATCTCGACTCCTTCTCGAATGTAGAGCGCGCCGATTCCCTTCGGTGCATAGAGCTTGTGGCCGGCGACGGTGAGGAGATCGACGCCGAGGGCCTCGACATCGACCGGGATCTTCCCGACGGCCTGCGCGGCATCGGTGTGGACAAGCACGCCGCGGTCGCGGCAGCGACTCGCGATTTCGGTCACCGGTTGAAGCGTCCCAACCTCGTTATTGGCGAGCATGATAGATACCAAAACGGAGTTCTTCCGCAGCGCGGCCGAGATTTCCTCGGGGTCGATCCTTCCCATGGCGTCCACCCCGACCACGGTGAGTTCGATCAACCCTTCCATCTCCAGGGCGAGAGCGACCTCGAGCACCGCCGGGTGTTCGATCGACGATGTGATGACGTGTCCGCCGCCACGCGCCGCAACGACTCCCCGCAGGGCAAGATTGTCCGATTCCGATCCACCCGATGTGAAGATGATCTCGTCCGTTGCACACCCGAGGCATGATGCGACCTGGGCGCGCGCTCCCTCCACCGCAGCCTTGGCCTCACGACCGAATCGATGGCCCGACGACGGGTTGCCGAAGAAACCGGTGAGGTAGGGCGTCATGACCTCGGCAACCCGAGGATCGGTGGGCGTGGTGGCGTTGTAATCGAGATAGATGAAGTCGTCCATGGTGATGACGAGTCTACCCTTTCAACGAAAGACCGGATTGAGGTTGCGCTGCCCAACGCGGGGGGATACCATGCCGATCCGGCGTGGGCCGCACGCCGAATCCAGATAATCCAACCGTGGAGGTGCTCGATGCCGAATGGAATCGTCCCGATCCCGCCCCCCGTCAATGAACCCGTCCGAAACTACGGACCCGCATCGCCCGAGAAAGCGCCGCTCAAGGCCAAGCTCAAGGAGATGCTCGCCGAAGAGATCGAGATTCCTCTGATCATCGGCGGCAAGGAAGTGCGCACCGGCAACACGGCTAAGGCCGTCTGCCCGCACGACCACCAGCACGTTCTCGGCACGTACCACAAGGCCGGAGATGCCGAGGTTCAGCAGGCCGTCGACGCATCGCAGAAGGCGTGGCGTGAGTGGTCCGAAGTTCCGTGGGAGGACCGCGCCGCGGTCATGCTCAAGGCGGCCGAGTTGCTCCAGGGTCCGTGGCGTGACACCATCAACGCCGCGTGCATGCTCAACCAGTCGAAAACGGTCTACCAGGCCGAGATTGACGCCGCCTGCGAGCTCATCGACTTCTGGCGCTTCAACCCCCACTACCAGCGCTTCATCTACCAGCAGCAGCCCGAATCCGCCCAGGGCTACTGGGACTATGTCGAGTACCGCGCCCTCGAAGGCTTTGTCTTCGCAGTGACGCCCTTCAACTTCGCGTCCATCGCCGGCAACCTGCCGACGGCGCCGGCGCTCATGGGGAACTCGGTGCTCTGGAAACCGGCCTCGTCCGCGGTCTTCACCGCGTGGCAACTCATGCGGCTTTTCCAGGCCGCCGGATTCCCCGACGGTGTCATCAACTTCATCCCCGGCTCCGGCGGCCAGGTGGGCAACCCGGTCATGGCGAGCCCGCATCTCTCCGGCATCCACTTCACCGGCTCGACCCCGGTCTTCCACCAGATGTGGCAGACCGTGGGCAACAACATCGCCACCTACAAGACCTATCCCCGCATCGTCGGCGAGACCGGGGGCAAGGACTTCATCTTCGCCCATCCTTCAGCAGACGTCGAAGCGCTGGCCACGGCGCTGGTCCGCGGCGCCTTCGAGTACCAGGGTCAGAAGTGCTCCGCCGCATCACGCGCCTATATCCCGAAATCGATCTGGGACAAGACCAAGGACCTCATGCTCGGACAGATCGAGGAGATCAAGATCGGTCCGCCCACCGACTTCCGCAACTTCTTCAACGCGGTCATCGACAAGGGCGCGTTCTCGGATCACGTCGGCTACATCGAGCACGCCAAGGCGTCCTCCGAGGCCGAGATCCTCATTGGCGGCACCTACGACGACTCGGTCGGCTACTACGTCGACCCCACCGTGGTCCTGACAACCGATCCTCACTTCAAGCTCATGGAGGAGGAGATCTTCGGCCCCGTCCTGACGATCTTCGTCTATGACGACGCCGACCTCGACGACACCCTCGACCTCTGCGACACCACGAGCCCCTACGCACTCACTGGCGCCATCTTCTCCGATGATCGCCTCGCGGCCGTCAAGATGGCGGCCAAGCTCCGCCATGCTGCAGGCAACTTCTACCTCAACGACAAGCCCACCGGCGCCGTCGTCGGCCAGCAGCCCTTCGGCGGCTCTCGCGCCTCGGGCACCAATGACAAAGCGGGCTCGTATCTCAACCTCATCCGTTGGACCTCACAGCGGACGGTGAAGGAGAA
>CBESWV010000320.1:0-4338 GCA_965533305.1 uncultured bacterium
AGCGTGTTCCAGACGGCCCAGGCTGTGGCGGCGCCGGCGCCACATGTCCAACCCGACCTCGCGGTCTCCCCGTCGGAACTGCTCGTCGAACCCGAAGACCCCTTCGTCGAGGACCCTCTCACCCTTCGTGCCGCCGTCCGTTCCCTCAACGCCGATGTCCCCGCCGGCGCGTCCTACAGGTGGGAGGTCATCGACGCATCCCAGAACATCGTCGCCACCCTCAGCGGCGTCCTTCCGGCGATCCCGGCCACGCTCTTCGCCACCGTCACCGACAGCTGGGATCTCCGCTATCAGGTCTCTCCCGGGACCTACACATTCAGATTCACCGCCGATTCCCTCCAAGAGATCGCCGAATCCGACGAGACCAACAACGCGGCCGAGATTCCGGTCACCTTCGTTGAACACACGACCTGGATCGATCTCGTGCTCTCGCCGGAGGCGATCCAGGCAACACCGGACGTGATCTCCGCCGTGCCACAGACCGTAATCATCGACGGCGTGGTGGAGAACACCGGCTGGGCCGAGGCGCCGAACGCGGTCATCGCGGTGATGGAAGTGGGATCTTCAACGCCCCTCGCCAGCTCAGCCGTCTACGTCCCGAGATACGGTGAGTCACCCTTCCAACTCACGATCGAGCTCGCCGAGGCGAGGCCCTATCAGCTCGCCGTCGTTGCCGATCCTGATGATCTGCTGAACGACGTCGATCCGAGCAACAACCGCGCCGAACTCAGCCTCGGGGTCTTGCCGACCTTCGACCCCGCCGTCATCGCGGGCAGCCTCGTGGTGACTCCGGCTTTGGGAATCGAAGCGGGTGATCTCGTCGTCATCGCCTTTGATGTCGCCAACCTCGGCACCCAGGCCCTCTCCGGTCTCCAAATCGGTATCTCCGCCACCATGGGGAGCCCGGCGAATACGACACCGCTCCAGCTCCTGGAAATCAATGATGAGCTCGGCCCCGGCGAGACCAGAGCCATGACATTTGAATGGCGGCCGCCCAACGCCGACCCGCAGCTGAATCTCAGCGTCGAGGTCGATCCGTCCCATCTGGTCAATGACATCGACCGGAGCAACAATTCGGCCGAGATCGTTTTTTCGGTGGCCCCGAGCCCGCTGCCCAATCTCGTCGCCGACCACGCGACCATCGTATTCGATCCCGAACCCGCCCTCCAACAAGAAACCGTCCACATCTCGGCTACGGTTGCCAACCCCACCGACAATTCGGCGGGCGCCTTCACCACGCGAATCTGGATCGACGAGATCGGCGCCGGCGTGTTGGTTGCTGAAGCGGCCGTCGCAGGCCTCGCCGCCGGTGGAACCACGATGATCGAAACCGACTGGCTGGTCGACGAGATGGCCGACCGTCTGGTGTGGATCGAGGTGGATGGGGACGACGTAATATCGGAGTTCAACGAGGACGACAACCGGGACTTCAAAGTCCTCGACATCTCGACAATTCCTGATTTGGTGGTGACCTCAGGGCAGGTGAACATCGATCCTCGACTTCCGCGGAGTGGAGACGTGGTTCATTTCGAGGTCACCGTCCTCAACATCGGCGATCAGACCGCGAGCAACATCGGGGTCGAACTCGGAATCGCCGACGGTCCGATGATCGACACCGACTCGATCGCAGCGATCGCAGGAGGCGGCGTCGGAACCGTGTCTTTTGAATGGTCCACCGCCGGGGTCGTCGGCGACACAACCCTGCGGATCTCGGCCGATCCAGCCGACGCTGTGGACGAGCTCGACGAAGACAACAACACGGTTGATCTCGTGGTGACGGTTCAGGATGCCGATCTCTGGGTCAGCGAACGTGTCATCTCGCCCAACGGAGACGGCATCAAGGACACGACCACGATCGTCGTCCGCGACGGAGTCACCACCATCGAGATCATCGACCCGTGGGGCGAAACGGTCCAGGTCCTCGATGTCGATCCCTCGGGACAGGCGGTGTGGAACGGTCGCAAGACCGACGGCGCCGCGGTCCGCGATGGCCAATACGAACTCCTGGCCGACGGCCTTCGGTCATGGGTCGAAGTGGATCTCAACACCACGACCATCACCGACGACATCCGCCAACCGATGATCACCGGACTCGTGTCCAAGACGTCCTCCCACTGGGCTGCCAAGTTCACGTCCTTCGCCACGTCACCCGTCGACGGGGTCGTCTATCTGACCGAAAAGCTCAGCAACGCCTATGGCGATTTGAAAATGTGGCGGTGGAACGGTGACCGCCTCGAGGACGTCATCGACTGGCCGGCTGGCCACTGGACCATCCGCCAGATTTCGGCACAAGAAGATGTCTTTGTTACCTGGGGTTTCACAGGCTTCACATACTCACTGCTTCGCTTCCCGGGTCCTGTAGTCGATCCACTGCCTGCTCCAGAGCCGGACGCCACACCCCACCTTTCTCCCGGTGGCGAGTGGATTCTGTGGGTAAACTCATCGCGTGTCGTCGACCGGCGCGTTGTTCTGCAGCGGGTGGACGCGCTCACCGAGACCTTTGAATTCGGGCCCTACAACCCGGGGTCCATCGGCGTTTGGAATTACCAGACCACGGTCCACTGGTCTGCCAATGGCGATCGCGTCATCGTCACCATGCACGCCGAATCCTCGATGGTATCTAAGGAGGTCGGGCTCGCTTTGGACATCGACACCGGTAACCCGCCATCGGTTCGCGAACTCCACCTGGATCAGGCGTGCGGCGGCAACGACTCTGCCAACGGACCAGCCCCGGTTTCAGCATCCGTTGATTTTGACAACAACCTCCTGCTCTGCACACGGGACTTTCATCGCGCCCTCCATATCATCGATCTGGCGACCGGATCGACTACCCGATCGGTCGATCTCCCGGATGTCCACGGCCCCAGCGAGGTGCTGTACCGCCTCACAAACGACGGTCGCGTGCTCGAGGTCAATAGGATCTATATCGATTTGAAAACCGCCACCCCCGAGCCTGAGCCAATGTTCCTCTTTGACTGGCAACGAGGGTTTCAGAAACCGCTCGGTCGGTCGGGTACTGGATACGCCGCCACGTGGTCTTCTCTGGATCGGTACCTGTTCCCCTCACGTTGGTTCAACAATGCCGACTTCTTTAGATACCAAACCCCCGCCGCCAACCTCGTGGTGACCCTGAACCCGGTTGTTCGATTCGGCGGCAGCGGGATCGATCTCTTCCTCACCGCCGCCGACAAGAACCTCGATTTCTATCAGCTGGAGTACGCACCCGCCTCGAGCCCGGACGACTTCGAAGCTCTCGGCCAGCCCGCTCGCGGGGTCGTCCTCGGTGAGAACTGGGGCACGTGGATCCCACCCGCCCAGGGCACGTGGCGGATCCGGCTCACGGCCGTGGATCTCGCCGGCAACGAACGCAGCGTCAGCAGGTGGGTGACCTGGAACGGGGTGAGCGACATTGCCGGCCTGTGGCCCGAGACTCACCACATTTCCCCGGTATCGAGTCCCGGTGTTCAAGACCATCTTGTATGGCAGTACACGGTGCTCCGACCGTCGCAGCTTCTCTTCGAAATCACCGACGACTCGGGCGGGCTCATTCGCAGCATTCCCGTCGGCGCCGCCCAACCCGGACCAACGACGACGACGTGGGACGGCCGGGACGACTCCGATCAACCGGTCCCCGACGGCGACTACCGATTGACATTCCGCGGCGCCGAGTGGCCGGTGGTCGTCGACAACACACCGCCGATGGTGAGTTTCGAAATCGGCGACACTGGCATCCGACCCACCACCGACGAGATCGACGCCGCCGGCAACATGAATCCGCCCATCGATCTCTCACGATCGGCCCTCTTCAACCAGTGTTCCTGGTCCGTGGCGGATGACTATCTGGAGCTCGCGGTCTTCGAAACCCGCCACGTCGATGCGACCCAATGGACGCCGGCGTCTGCGATCCCATTGTTTGCGTCGGTCACGACTCCCGATTCCCGCGAAGCCGAGGTGCGCGCAGAGTGGTGGTCCGAGCGGGTCATTCGCCAAGTGGCGACGGACCGCGCCGGCAATCGCTCGGTGGCCGAACGCCTCCACCGTGAGGAACAACTCGCGGCGGCCTTTGCCGAGCCGCCGTGCCGGAGCGAGGACGAACCCTGTCTCTTCCCGGACCGCCCCGACGTCAACGCGCTGCGGGACGCGGATGGTTTGGTGGACAACCCCGTCGCAGTCCTCTGGCCCGACTACTCCACCCTCCTGATCCAATCCACTCTCTGGGGCGACTGGCCGAGCACGCTGAGGTTGGAGTTCCGCACACCCGGCGACAGCGGCCTGCCGCCGGGTGATTGGCAGCCGGGCACCTTGACGGTGGCCGATCAGCTCGTGTGGAGGAAGCCG
>CBESWV010000321.1:0-4332 GCA_965533305.1 uncultured bacterium
GCGGGGCGTTCGCTGCCCAAACACACCCTCGGAGCCCCCCCGCCACTTTGCGACCATCTCGGGAATGACCTCCGGCGGATCCTGAAGATCGGCGTCGATGATCACCACCGCGCGCCCGCGGGCCGCGTCGACACCCGCCGTCACCGCCGTTTGGTGGCCGAAGTTCCGGGAGAAGCTCAAGCCACGAACCCTGGAATCTCCGGCCGCGAGATCGGAGATCATGCGCCAGGTCGAATCGGTCGAACCATCATCGATCCAGACGATCTCCAGACCATCGACCACGTCCTCGAGGGCTGCGATCAGCCGATCGTGCATAGCCTGTATATTGTCTTCCTCGTTCATCGCAGGGATCACGACGCTGAGTTCGGGTCCTTCGGTCATCGCTCCTCCTCGGTCAGCGGTCGTCGGCCCCTCTGACATCTTGAATCTACATCGGATCGCCGGTTCTGTCGGCTCATTCAGCCCTCGGAGGATTCCGCGCCACGGAATCGAACGACCTCGCCGCCGTCCTCGAGGGCAATCACCTCGCCGGCAGCACGAATGGCCGCAAGATGAGCCGCATCGAAATCCCTTCGTTCGAGAGTGCCGATGACGACAAAGTCGATCCCGGCCTCTTCAACAGCGGCGGTCACCAACTCCGGACTCTCGGATCGGTAGATCTTGTCCACCAGATCGCGTCTCGCATCGGTCACCGGACTGACTTCGTGGCCGCGCCAAACGAGCTCATGATTGGCCCAACCGAGGAAGGCCGGCACTCCCGATGCCGACGAGATTCTGGCGTATTCGGTGTAGGCGCCTCCCGCAGCCTCGACGATGGAGACTCCACGGGGCTGGGTTCGAAGAAATCGAACGATCGAACGATCCTCGGACCCCATCCACGCAAGACCATCGATCGTGACAGCCTTCCCGGTGACGGGCTGAATCGCCATTCCCAGGAGGTGCGGCAAGCCCAGGACACACATGAGAAAAACGGCGAGGAAACGTGTCTTCGACCGAGGGAACCCCACCGCCAGCAGCGCGGGCAGCGCGATCGCGAGGCACATCCATGCCTGGATATAGGACTTGAAGACCGTGTTCATCCGATGGAGCTTTTCACCATAGGAGTCCACCACATAGACGATCTCGGGGACCAAAAGGAGAAAGACCCCGAGGGCCGCCAGAGCGATCCCGGGTCTGGAGTGCCACTGTTTTCCGGTCACCGCGGCTACCACAAGTGTGGCCAACAGCACGGCCAATATCACGAGGGTCGGGCGTCCGGTCGCGGATGCCAGGATGAGGGCCGCCGCCACCACGGTGAACGCGACGGCCCGTCCTCGCCCATCACCGCCGAGTTTCCGGCACATGATCGCCCACGCGGCGGCGACGACCGGAATCAGAAGAACACCGCCCCAGAGCAGGAGCATCGCCGGCTCCGTCCAAATCGTGACGGTCTTGACCCCTTGGAAGGGCGGATGAAAGCTGAGGTGAAACGGCGCCGCCGCAAGCCACCCGGCAACCGCCACCACGATGATCGCGATCCACCTCGACCACCCTTCGCGGTTGGGCCAATGCCACGTTCCGTCGCCGCAGAGAATCATCAACGCCGCGGCGACCAGAGTCGGCGGCATGGACCACGGGTTTGCCGCCCAGGTGACACCGAAGAGGATCGCTGTTCCGACAACAAGACCGATCCGGGGACCCACCCGACCGATCTGCCACGCGATCATGACCGTCGCCAGGGCGAGTGGGATGGAGAGCAGATGGGGATGGAGATCGCCCAACCAGAGGGTGAAGAGCGGCCACTCAGTGATAGTGTCCGGAATCTGACGTGATGAGTGCCAGTAGTCAAAATTGAAGATCGACCCGTTGGCCATGAACTGACGAAACCCGTCGGCGGTGCCGGCGAAGAGCCCGAACGCGACCGCAATCCATCCCGAAGCTCCGCCCGTGCCGGCACGCCGGCCGAGCGACCAGAGCAGGCATGCTGCGAGTCCGCCGACCCCGGCGACGATGAGGTTGTAGGCGAGATCGAGCGGGATTTTGCCCAGAACCAACGGCACGGCCCAGATCAACGCCCCCCAGTAGTAGTAAGGAAGGGTCTCACCGGCGAGCCACATATCCGGTGGCGGAAAGCTCTCGGCACGAAGCAGCGAGGAGAGAATCCCGAGATCCATGAGCTTTTCCTGGCCGAGAATGTCGGGTCTCACCAGGCGAAGCCACATCACCGCCAATGCTCCGAACGCAAACACAAACTCGGCCTCGGCCAACGAACGCCAATTCGGCCGATGCCGCCATAAATCGACTCCACCGACCACGGCGCAGCCGACCAACACGGCGATCCCGAGCCACTGCCACTCCGTGACCCCGGCGACCCCTGCCCACCAGGCCGGAAAGGCGACCAACACCAGACCCAGGGTCCGACCCAGAGCCCATGCATCGCCGTCGTCGAAACCGAAGACCCGCACAGCAAGCGTGCGGCCACCGAGGGCGGGAAGCGTCACAAGGATGTAGAGCAGTAGAAGGCTCATGCCTGCCGTTATTGTAGCGGAGGCCGCGGTTCTTCCGCGAGGTTCTCGGTCACGGCTTCGGCGAGTTCTTCTCCAAGACGAAGATAGGTCATGATCCCGTCCCGATCGATCTCATCCTCGTGGACCCCCGCGGTCACCACCGTGACCCGTCCGAGTTGTCGACAAACGCACTCGGCGACGGCTCTGGCAATGGGTTCTTCCTTGTGGGGTGGAATGGTCAGCACCGAGCATGACGCAGCGAAACCCGCATCCCCGCGGCCGGGAGTCGGCACCGCGAGCACCACACAGCCGACATGGGGCCGGTCTCCCCCACCGACCGCGACCACGACATCGTCACCGACCTCCCGAACCCACGCCGTCAGTACCCGACCGCTGTCGGCATCGACAACCCGAACCGAGACCGTGTCTTCATTCATCTCAGTCATGGTCTCATCATCCCCGCTCCCGCGCCAAATACGATTTCCTGAAGCTTGGGCCAGAAGGCAGTATCATGACCTGGATTTCAGCCGTTGAAGGGTTCCCAGAAAGTGGATGTGAAACGCGAGACAATTGCGGTGGAGGTTGGAGGCATCACCATTGGTGGCGGCGCCCCGGTGGCGGTTCAGTCCATGACCGACACCGACACCTCTGACGCCGAAGCCACCGCCCGTCAGTGCCGGGAGCTGGCCGACGCCGGCGCCGAACTGGTTCGGATCGCCGTCGACACCCACGAGTCGGCGGCGGCGGTCCCGGAGATCAAACACCGACTGGCCGACACCGGCTGCCCGGTGCCTCTCGTCGGCGATTTTCACTTCAACGGCCACGTCATACTGGAGCGAAACCCGTCGTGCGCGCAGGCTCTCGACAAGTACCGCATCAATCCAGGGAACGTGGGCTTCGGTGACCGTCACGATGCCAACTTCACCGCCATCTGCAACCTCGCCCGCGACCATGGCAAGGCGATCAGAATCGGAGTCAACGGGGGTTCGCTGGATCGTGAGATGGTCACCGCTCTCATGACCGAGAACGCCGATCGCGACAGGGGCATGACATCGGCTGAGGTCCTCGACGAGTGCGCCGTGATCTCAGCCATCGAGTCGACAGAATCGGCGCTTCGGGCCGGTCTCGCCGAAAACCGGATCGTCATCTCGTGCAAGGTGTCATCACCGGTGCATCTGATCCGAATCTACCGACGTCTCCATCGTGAGACCCGCCAGCCTCTCCACCTCGGTCTGACCGAGGCCGGGATGGGTGTTCGCGGACTGGTCTGGTCGGCGGCGGCCATGGGGACCCTCCTCGCCGAAGGCATCGGCGACACGATCCGCGTCTCGCTGACTCCCCCGCCCGACGGCGACCGCCGTGACGAGGTTGCGGCGGCCCGTGAACTTCTTCAGTCCCTCGACATTCGGACCTTTGCCCCGACGATCGTCTCCTGCCCGGGCTGTGGGCGAACAACCGGCGCCGGCTTCCGCCAACTCGCTCAGAGGGTAGGAACGCATATTCGCGATCGGATGCCCGGCTGGCGCGAGTCGCACGACGGCGTCGAGATGCTCAAAGTGGCCGTGATGGGATGCATCGTCAATGGTCCCGGCGAGTCGATGAGCGCTGATATCGGGATCAGTCTCCCTGGGACCGGCGAAGCGCCGCGCTGTCCGGTCTTCATCAACGGCGAACTGGCAACCACCATCAAGGGAACGCCGGAGATCGTGGCGGCCAGGTTTCTCGATCTCATCGACGACTATGTCGGCAGGCGCTACCCGAGGAAATGACATCCCAGCCTCTTGCAAAATTCGAGAATCGGACACTGAGGTCTTCCGACCCTCCTCACCATCAGGCCGGCGAGACA
>CBESWV010000322.1:0-4321 GCA_965533305.1 uncultured bacterium
CGGGAACGATCGTGGCCGAACGGGCGCTTCAAAAGGTCGAACGGGTGGACCCGTTGGGTCGGAAGCTGCTCTATCTCCCGAGCGCGGAGATGCTCGAGCTCGTCAGCCTGGGAAACGAAGGCCTGGTCGCCGATCTGTTCTATCTCTGGTCGATTCAGTATTACTCCAAGTACCAGCCGCACGAACAGTTCCTCTATCTCGAGACGGTCTACGAGCTCATCACCGATCTTGACCCGCTCTACCAGGACGCCTACCGCATCGGTGCCCTGATCATGCAATTGCCGACCACCGATGTGGAAACCCACAAGACCGCCGTCATCTGCCTCTATGACAAGGCTCTGCGCAACATGCCCGACAACTACGAGATCGCCGAGGCGGCCGGTTGGGATATGTATGTTCGTTACCGCGACAAGCCCGAGGCCCTTCGCTATTTTCGATCCGCAGCAGCGGTGCCCAGTTCACCCCACCGGATCAAACGGTTTCTTGCCGTGTGGAGCAATGACGAGGAGGGCTGGTCCTTCGAAGACGCCCTGGAATATTGGATGGAGGTCCGGGGCGAGGCGGAGACCGACTACGACGTGGCGGTCTGTGAAAAGCAGATCTATCGTCTTCATGCCTCCAGGGACGAAGCCGCTCTGGACTCCGTTCTGCAGAACTGGAAGCTCCGTCATGGGATCTGCGCCAATAACTGGCAGGAGGTTGTCCGGGCCGGTTGGTTGCGAGAGGTTCCGGTGGACTATTTCGGTAAGGACTATCGGATTTCTCCCGACACCTGCACGGCCCAGGCGGTCGAGGGAGTTCGGTTCGACTGACCAATCGGTTGTCCGCTCAGCTCCCGGGCAACGAATCCATAAAGACCGCCAATTCGAGTGCTCTCCGGCAGTTCGGGTCGTCGGCCAGTACCCGTCGAAGTTCCGCCGTCACCGCCTGACGGAGTTCGGGGTCGGCGCGCAGAGCCTCGGTGAGATGCTCGAAATCATCCGGATGAGTCACCACGTACTCGTGTTCGGCGAGGAAGGCTGCCGCCACCGAGGAGCGCCGGACAAGTACGATGGCGACGTCATCCCAATAGACCGTCGCCCATTGTGACGACCGGAACCAGAGCGTCGAAAAACCGCGGCGCCCGAGGTCGTTGCCATCGGGGGTCGAAACCTTGATCGGCTCGTGGTAGCGAAGAAGAATGGTGTCGATCCGCCAGCGTTCGAGGAGGTTCTCCCAGGCGGCGACATCGCTGCGAGCGAAGATCTCCCAGATTTCCCGCAGCAGGGGCTCGTGAATCTCGTTGCGGTCATCGAGGAAGACCTGCCGGTCGGGATAACCGTCGAGAATGAGCCAGCCGCCGAAGCGGACATCGTTGTACAGGTTTCCCTCGAGGAGACGCTCGGCGGCGAGAAACCGCACGGCTTCATCCGGGTACCAATTCTCGGCAAAGCCGAATCCGGCCCGGGGCCACGGCCGCACGATGGCGGAAGCTCCCAGAACCCCGACAAGGGCCAGGCAGAGCGCCAGTCGAAGACGAGGCCGAGATTGAGCCTGGGCTCCGTCCGCCGCGAAGAGCGGCCAGCGCGCCAGAGACGGCGCGATGGTCTGTGGCAATAGGACGAAAAACAGCCCGATGTTGCGGATGTGTCTGACGGCCAATGCGGCGGTGGCGGTTGCGGACAGCCAGTATTGCGGCGCCGCACGGCCGGCGATCAAGGTCATCGCGGCGAGGACAAAGGCGGCAAAGAGGGCGGGGGCCTCCGCGGGACCGGGAGAGATCCACTCGGGGTTCGGGATGTGGGGTTGCTTCACCATCTCTGCGAGGCGAAAGGGAACGGTCCAGACCAGCCAGCCGTGGGGGTTCAGCAGGGTTGCTAGAAACGCTGCACCGACCCCGATGGCTCCTGACGACAGCATCGAACGGTCGGGTCGGCGTCGGATGAGTTGATCGCCGACCTCGCCAGAAAACCAGATCGAAATCAGAATCGGCGCCACCAGGATGGCGCCGTGAAGGTTGGTGCCCAGGGCGATGACGGCGACCAGAGGCAGCGGCCAGAAACGCCGCCCGCGACGATCGGCGAAGAGCCACATGGCGAGCGGCAGGAGGAGGAGGGTGAAGAGCTCGGGTCGGAGAAAAAACCGCGGCCGCGCGGCGAGGACCACGAGTGCCGCGAGGAGGAGCGCCACCGGGGGGTCAAGGCCGCTGGTGGCGCCGATCCGGAGCAGCAGGAGCATGAGCGCTGCGACGATGAGCATCCGCATGACCACCAGGGCGGGGGCGCCGCCGAAGTCGAAGAGAGTGGCGGAAACAACCTGAAAAAGCCACTCGTGATCGATCCACTCGGCCCCGTCCGAAGTGAAGCTGAAGACGTCGTGGTCGAGGACCTCGCGGTGGTCGAGCATCCACCGACCACTGGCGAGGTGCCAGCCGATGGAGGTGTTGGTGATTTCAAAAGCACCGCAGACGAGTCCGAAGACGAGCCCTGCCGCAACGATGACGAGAGGGATATTTCGGCGGAAGAGGGGGTTCTCCTCAGAGGTGACGGGGGCGGCTCGCGTGGTCCTCGCCGGCTCCGTCATGGACCCGGCGTCAGTCGTCGTCGGCAGGTTCGGAGTCGGTGACACCGTACCGCTCCCATTCTTCCTCGAACGTGAGCGACTGTGCCGAGGTCATGCGATCGAGAAAAACGACCCCATCGAGGTGGTCGAACTCATGTTGGATGACTCGAGCATGGAAGCCGTCCGCGGTGAGGCTCAAGGCCTCGCCGTCCACCGTTCGCCCCCTGAGCTTGATCCGACGGGCTCGCGGAACGACGCCCCGGAGGCCCGGAATCGACAAACAGCCCTCCCAGCCCTCCTCAAGCACGGGATCGACGATTCGGATCTCGGGATTGACCGCGATCGTCGGCTCGATCTCGGCCTCGTCGCCATGGGCGGGAAGCCAGTAGGCAAAGAGTCGGAGTTCCTCGGCCACCTGCGGGGCGGCGAGACCGACGCCCTCCTCCTCGAGCATGGTGCGGATGAGGTCGCGACCAAGTTGATCAAGACGCCCACTCGCGAACCACTCCTCGGGGACCGGTTCCGCCACCGAGCGCAGAACCGGGTGGCCGAGTCGGATGACCTCGAGGAGACGGGGTTCGACGGACACGATCCTAGCCGCAGCTCGAGCAGCCGCCACCGGAACCGCAGGCTTCGGCATCGGGCTTGTTGGGGTTGTCAACCATGAATCCGGTGCCCCGCTGGTCGTCGATGAAGTCGACGGTGGCGCCGGTGAGGTTGGGCGCCGAGTTCTCATCGACGAGGACCGTCAGGTCGCCGTTCTCAACGACGGTGTCGCCGTCACGTTTTTCGTCGAAGGTAAAACCGTATGCAAAACCCGAACAGCCGATACCCTGGATAAAGATCCGCAGGTTCTTGCCTTCGGCTTCGGGGGTCTGGGCGGCGAATTCCTTGACCTTGCTGGTCGCGGTTTCGGAAAACGAGATCATCTGTTCCTCCAGTCGCGCCGCTTCGCAAGCAACGCGGTTCATGAGCCTATCTTCAAGAGGAGAACGTGGCAAGTCCTCGAGTTATTCGATTCCTTTTTCGGCGAGCCAACGCTCGGCTTCAATGGCCGCCATACAACCGGTCCCTGCGGCGGTGATCGCTTGCCGATAGACCGAGTCCTGAACGTCTCCGCACGCCCACACCCCTTCGACAGAGGTCCGGGTGGTCCCGGGAATCGTGGTGATATAACCGGTGTCGTCCATTTCAAGCAGACCGGCAAAGATCTCGGTGTTGGGTCGGTGGCCGATGGCCATGAATACGCCCTGAGTCGGGAACTCGCGGACATCCCCCGTCTGCGTGTCCTTGAGCAGAACACCGGTGACTCCACCGTCCTGCGTGCCGAGGATTTCGGTGACCACCGAGTTCCAGGCAAAATCAACCTTCGGGTTGTCGATGGCGCGCTGCTGCATGATCTTCGATGCCCGGAGCTCGTCTCGGCGGTGGATGACGGTGACCTTGCTGGCGAACTTGGAGAGAAAAACGGCCTCCTCCATGGCGGTGTCGCCGCCGCCGACCACGACGATCTCCTTGTCGCGGAAAAAGAAACCGTCGCAGGTGGCGCAGGCGGAAACGCCGAATCCCATGAGTTCGGACTCCGACTCGAGCCCGAGGAGTTGAGCTGACGCACCGGTCGCGATGATGAGAGCGTCACACGTGATCTCGCCGGAGGAGTCGGTGTGAACCGTGTATGGATGGCTTTCGAGATCGACCTTGTTGATCTTGTCGAAGATGAAACGAGTGCCGAATCGTTCGACCTGAGCCTTGGTACGCTCCATGAGTTCGGGCCCCATGA
>CBESWV010000323.1:0-4299 GCA_965533305.1 uncultured bacterium
CTCGCCAAGCTGACCCGGGGCGAGCTGCCCTTCGAACTCATGACGACCATGGACTATGACGCCATGTGTATCGGCAACCACGAGTTCGAATACGGCTGGTGGGTGCTGCGCGACGCCATGCAACGTGCGCCCTTCCCCGTGCTCGCAGCAAACCTCTATTACGAAGGCACCGACATCCCCTTCACCCAGCAGTGGACCATCCTCGAGCGCGACGGGTACCGGATCGGGGTCGTCGGCATCTTTGGAACCGACGCAGCCACGGCGCTCTTTCCGCCACACCTCGAAGGGCTCGAGGTCCGCGACCCGGTAACGGCCGCCCGCACCGCTGTCGCCCGGCTGAGGCCCGAAGTCGATCTCGTCGTTCTCCTCACCCACCAGGGCAAGACGGCGCCGATGCAGACCGACGATGAAGCCGACACATCCGTCCACCGAGACATCGAAGTCGACATTGCTCTTGCCGGAGCCGTGGAGGGCGTCGATGTGCTCATCGGCGGCCACGCCGATGCCGGTCAGGAGGAACCGTTCATCCACCCCATCACCGGCACCCTCATCTGCCAGACCTATGGCCAGGGGACGCGGCTCGGCTATCTCAAGCTGCTCATCGATCCGGAATCGGGCGAGGTCGTGGGTCACGACGGCCGGCTGCTCGTGGTCGCCAGCGACGAGCTCGATCCGCACCCGATCGTCGCTGCCAAGCTCGCCGCCTATCGGGCACGCTTTCCCGAAGTCGACGAGATCATCGGCCGCACCGCCGAGCGTCTGACCCGGCGCTACAACGAAGAAAGCGATCTCGGCAGCCTCTTTGCCGACATCCTGCGTGAGTACGGAGAGACGGACATCGCCTTCGTCCACTCAGGTGGGATCCGCGCCGATCTCCCGGCCGGAGACATCACCCGCGAAAACCTCCTCGACGCTTTTCCATTCATCGACTTCGTGACGACGCTTCGGATGACCGGCGATGCGATCCTCGATGTCCTCGAACAGAGCTTCAGCCTCGAGAGGGGCGTGCTTCAGGTTTCGGGCATGACGGTGACCTACGACCTCGACCGGCCCATCGGCGAACGGGTGGTCGCCGTGACCATCGGTGACAACACCCTCGATCGAGGAGCGGACTACACGGTCACCACCTTGAGTTTCCTTGCCTCCGGCGCCGATCTCTACAGCGGTTTTCTCGACGCCGAGGCCATCGAGGCGCAGGGACCCGAGTTTGCAGAGCTGTTGGAGGCACTTTTCGCAACCGGCGAAGCGGTTGCCGCGCCGGCCGACGGCCGGCTCATTCCGGTGGGCTGAGCCCCTTGGCCAACCGCGTCCACGGTTCGCGGCCGTTGGCCGGCGGCTGCTCCATGATCCGCGCACCGCTGTTCTCGGGATCTTCCCAGCGCTCGAAATAGGCGTCGAGCACGGCGCTGAGCCTCGACGCTTCGTGGGCGAATTCCGGATCAGCCGCCAGATTGGTGGTTTCCCGCGGATCGCTCTCCAGATCATAGAGTTCGTCGCCGAATCGCGGATCCATGGGCGGGTATCGGCGGACAAGCTTCCACCTCATATCGGCCACCATCCGCGCATTTCCGTGCTCGGAAAAGCGGAACCCTCGCCACTCGACACTCGCATCACGGAGCGCCGGGATGACGCTTCTCCCCGGGCTCGAGATTCGGTGTCTTTCGGGCTCGTCAAGCTCGACCCCGGCGGCGTCGAGGATTGTCGCGAAAATGTCCAGGTGATCGACAAAGAGATCCGACCGCTCGCCGGCGGCGATGACGCCCGGCCAGTGCATGACCAGCGGAACCCGCACGACCTCGTCATAGAGATTCTGCGGCAGGGTGGCGTTGGCCTTGCCCACAAGCCCGTGGTGGCCGTTCATGTGACCGTGATCGGAGGTGACGATAACCAGGGTGTCTTCCAGATCACCCTCCTCGTCGAGCTTTGCCAGAATCTTGCCGAGCCACTCATCCTGGACGCTGGCACCGGCGTAGTACTGAGCGAGCATCTCGGTGGGATCGTCGGGCAGGACCGAAGCGGCGCTGTTGGGCGGCAGAAACGAGCTTTCACCGGCAGGGATGTCGGCGAAATCGAGGCGCCGGTAGCGCTCGACCCACTCCTCCGGGTGGCCTTCGAATGGCGCATGGGTGTCGGTTGGCGCGAAGAGCAGGAAGAACGGCCGGTCGGGTGGACGCCTGTCGATGATCTCGATGGCGCGCCTTCCCAGCTCTGCCGTCTGTGATCCATCAACGGTCAGCGGCTGTCCGTCATCGAGCAGGTGGACCCGGCCGGTGTGGAGATACTGGTTGCGCCACCCCTCGGCTGCGACGTCATAGCTCAGCCACCGATCAAAGACTCCGGCGGGTGGACGGCCGCTCCCGCTGAGATGCCACTTGCCGACCAATGAGGTGAAATATCCCGCCTCGTGGAGGATCTCAGGCAAGAGCATCTCATCGGCCAACCAGTCGCGCTCGTTACGACCGGTCTCTGACAGAAAATCGTGGATCCCGTGCTGCGACGGAAGCCGGCCGGTGAGCAGACTCGCCCTCGCCGGCGAGCACACCGGCGACGGGCTCGAGGCGTTGGTGAAGAAGGTCCCCTCCTCGGCCAGCAGATCCATGGTCGGAGTCTGGATTTCGGAGTTTCCACACGGACCGCAGGCCCAGTGGCCCTGATCGTCCGTGACGACGAGCAGAATATTTGGGCGGAGCGGCTCCGGAACCGACGACGGCGGGCCGCACGCCAAAGCCGCTGTGAGAACAAAGACCGTCAAGAGCCATCGTGGTTTCATGACCTCGGATTGTAGCGCCCACGACCCGTGGGCGATGGCCCCTCCATCAAAACCACCGACGCCGACGAGACGTCGGCGCTACAATTCGGCCCACCGGAGGCAACCATGCGGCAACTGTTGCTCGTTCTCATCACTCTCATCTGCGTTTGCTCGGCGGTGGCCGATGATCGGCCCAACTTCGTCATCATGGTCGCCGACGACCTCGGCTATGGCGATCTCGGGAGCTATGGCCACCCAACCATCCGGACGCCGAACATCGATCGCCTTGCCAACGAAGGTCTACGCTTCACCAACGGTTATGCCGCCGCCCCGGTGTGCTCGCCCGCCCGAACCGGACTCTTGACCGGCCGCATCCCGAGCCGGGTCGGGGTCTACGACTGGATTCCGCCGGGAAGCGATGTTCACCTCCCGCTCGAGGAGACGACGGTCGCCGAACTGCTGCGTGACGCCGGATACCAGACCGTCTATCTCGGCAAGTGGCACCTCAACGGCGGACTCGGAACCGACCAACCGCAGCCTGATGATCACGGTTTCGACCATTGGTTCGCCACCACAGGTTTCGCCATGCCGACCCACCTGAATCCGTTCAACTTCGTCCGCAACGGCGAGGAGATGGGTCCACTCGAAGGCTACGCCTGCCAGCTGCTCTCCGACGAAGCCATTGACTGGGTCACTGACCTTCGAGACCCCGAGAGACCCTTTCTCTTGGTGATCGGATATCACGAACCACACGAAGCCATCGCCTCACCTCCGGAGCTCACGGCGAGCTACCCCGCCACCCAGAACCGCAACGAGGCGGAATATTTCGCCAACGTCACCAATCTCGATCTTGCCGTCGGCCGCGTAGTGGGGGCGCTCGAAGACCTCAGTCTCACAGACGACACGATGGTCCTCTTCACCTCTGACAACGGCCCGGAGATGACCAACCGCCACCCCCAGGCCCAACGATCATACGGCTCCGCCGGCAACCTGCGCGGCAAAAAGCTCCAGCTCTGGGAGGGCGGCATTCGGGTGCCGTTCATCGTCCGATGGCCTGGCCGGGCAGAGCCGGGAACGGTCTCCGCCGTTCCGATCTCCGGCATCGACCTCCTGCCGACCCTGACCGAACTCGCCGGCGTGCCGTTGCCCGACGGCCAGCACATCGATGGGTCGAGCCTGGTCCCGACGCTCGGCGGAGGGAAGATGGATCGATCGACTCCCCTGTTCTGGCACGACTACAAGGCTTGGGGAGGCCCGCGAGTCGTACTCCGCGAAGGACGCTTCAAGCTCGCCGGCTACTGGGACGGCCCCGAGATCGTGAGAACCGACAGTTCAACCATGCGGCCCGGCGATCTCGAATTGATCCGCACCGCCGAACTCGTCCGCTTTGAACTCTATGACCTCGAGGCCGATCCCGGCGAACGGCACGATGTCTCTGCCGAGCACCCGGAGGTCGTCGCCCAGATGAAGACCGCGATGTTTGAGATCTACGCCGAGATCCAGGCCGATGTCCATCCATGGAAGGAGAGCTGGCTGCGGCGGTGGTGAGC
>CBESWV010000324.1:0-4245 GCA_965533305.1 uncultured bacterium
GGACCTCCGCTTCGATCTTCTTCTCCTCGCCCTCTTCCCACCCGTAGTGGCGGTACATCACCCGGCCCTGGCGGTCGACGACCCACGAGGTGGGATAGCCCTGAACCCGGAACACCTCGTTCACCACATCGGCGTCTCCCTCTCCGTTCTCGAGGCACAGAAACTCGAGCCCCGCCTTTTCGATGAATGCCAGCGCCCTCTCGGTGTCACGGTTCGACTCGATGGCAACGACCTCGAGCCCACGGTCCCGGTACGTCTCCCAGATGATCTGCAGTCGTGGCAACTCCACGAGGCAGCCGCCTCAACCGGGGTTCCAGAACGAGATCACCGCCACTTTTCCGGCCAGAGACGACAGATCCACGAGATCACCGGAGTAGTCGGGTGGCCGCCAACTCATCGGCCACCGCCGCGAGATCCGTCGGCCCGCCGTCCCGCGCCGAGAGATCGTGGAGGCGGAGTCCGATCTTGAACCGCAGCTCAGGGTCGCTGGTCTGTGCGAGAGTCGCCCCGGCGACAGCGAGAGCCCCCGGCAGATCGTCCATTTCCTCGGCCCGATAGTAGATGACGTCGCCGAGTGCGTTGACCGACTCCGGAGTGTCGGGATATTCGACGATGAACGTCTCGAGCAACGGCACCCGCTCTTGCGGCGCCTCGATCTCATCCAGGACATCCCAAAGCTCGTCAAAAGCCGCATCCGCAGTTTTCGGTGGCTGGTCGACCGGCGCACACCCGGTGATCCCGATGATCGCAACGATGAAGAAGGAAACGAAAGTTCGGCACCGCACAGCAGACCTCCTCTTGCGGAGCCGGGACCCCACCTTCATGAGATGCCGGCGATGGCAGGAAGGTTGAACCGTCAGCGTCCCGAAATCGCTCCCAAGGTGCAACCGATCGAGGCGTCGCCGATCGGGTCTCCCGGTGGTGGGCCGGCGGCGTGTCCGAACTCTCCCGCCTTCCACTCGCGAAGATCGCGGAACCGAATGAGATCGTCCCGCAAACCGGCGAAATGAGCCCGCTGTCGACCATCGGAATCCGCGAGTTCGGATTCAACCAGAGCCTGAATCGAGGAGAGACCTGCCTCGAGGCGTGATCTCACCGGAGCCGGAGTCATCGGGTCGACGATACGATCGACCACCCGATCGACCATGACCCGTTGGACCACACGTCGAATCTCGTCCTGTTTCGGAGGCAAGCTGAGGTGGTTGAATGCGGTTTCGGTCATGTTCTCGAGCACTTCCTCGAGTGATGGCAGCGCCGGATCTCGGAGCGACTGCTCGATGAGCCGAGCGCACCGCTCGGGCGCCAGGACCGATGTCACCACGAGATCGGCCGCGGTGGCAGCCGCTCCCATCCAGTCGAAGACCGGGGCGGTGGCGGTCGCCAACTCTTCGCGGGAGCGCTGATAGCCGAACGCCGTCGGCAAGAGAATCTCGGTGACCGAATCCGGCACCGCGAGTACCGCAGGATCGAGGCCGTGCAGGACCGACCTCAGCGCTCGGCGCTGGTGCGCACCATCCACCGGCTCGGAACCACCCTGCCCATCGCCACGGACGGAATAGGCGTATTCCACGCCGCCGATGAGCTTGACCGCCGCGGTGAGCTGGTAGCGGTGGTAGAGATAGAGGGGGCTAAAAACCTCGACCAGCCGAGACAGCGGCTCGCCCGGCGCGAGATTGTTCTCGTCGAACCTGCTCATGGCGATCCGACGGACCTCAAAGGAGTGATCAAGAGCCGCGGCGGCATCGGCACCGTTGTCCCAGAGGTGGGCGCGTGGGTGCGCCGAACCCAAGGGTCGTGCGTCGGCGTCGGACATAAATGCGAGGTGCCTCACGAGGCCGTCGTTGATGATCGACTCGAGGAGATCGTCCTCACTCTCGCCGGGCTTTGGCTGCTCGTAGGCGTAGCGCACGGTGTAGACATCCCACTCACCGACACCGGTTCCATAGGCGTTGCCAAGATCGAGATCCCCGGTCTCGGTGATCTCGACCAGCGGCGCCGGATAGTCCATCACCGAGGCGCGACCGCCATAGGTACTGGCGGCGAAATTGTGGGCGAAACCGAGGGTGTGGCCGACCTCGTGCGCCGAAAGCTGCCGGATTCTGGCGAGCGCGACCTGAACGGGGTCGTTGGACCCGCCGCTGCCGGTGGCGTCGGCCCCGACCAGTCCTTCCATGAGCAGGCGGTCGTGCCGCACCCGCAGCGAACCCAGCGAAACGTGGGCCTTGATCATCTCGCCGGTGCGGGGATCAACCAGGCCACCGCCATAGGACCATCCGCGGGTCGAACGGTGAACCCACTGAATGACGTTGTAACGGACATCCAGGGGATGAACGCCCTCGGGCAGGACCTCGACTCGGTAACCATCGATGAACCCCGCGGCTTCATAGGCTTTGGCCCACCACGAAGCTCCCTCGACCAGAGCACTCCGCACCGGTTCCGGGGCTCCCCGATCGACGTAGTAGACGATGGGCTCCTTCGCCCGAGACCGCTCGTCGTCGGAATCGGTTTTCTCCAGTCGGTGGCGAACGATCCACCGCGTTTCGATGGGGACGTCCAGCGGCACCGCATAGTCGGCGAAGACCACCGGAGACGACCCTGCGCGTGGGTCGAAGCGCCGAGGGGTGTAATTGTCATCGGGGAGACGGATCAACGATTGATGCTGGACCAGGGTCACGGCCTCGGCGGTGGGCGCCGTTTGGCGCACGAGTTCACCCGGCTTGTCGCCGGTATATGTCAGAACCGCCTCGAACTCGATGTTGTCGGGGAGGGTCAGGAAGCCCTCGACATCCACCGCGCTGCGGCCGGTGTCGAGTTTGAAGGATCCCTGCCCGGTGTCGCGGAGCCGGGACACGACGCCGTGGGCATCGCGGATGAGAAACGAAGTCAAATCCACCAGCGATCGCCCATCGGAGTCCCGGGCGGTGATCTCTTCGGCCCAGAGCACCGATGTCGCGAAGGACTGGCGCACGGCGCGCGCTTCGTCGACATCCTCGGTCAAGGCGCGATAGCCGAGGTTGACCTCCTCGAGAAGAACGCGCTCTCCAAGACGCCGCAACCGGACCAGCCGCGCCGGACCGAGTTGACCGCGATCGAGCCCGACGGGATTCGAACCGAGACCGGTGAGGAGGCCTTCGACATAGAGAAGCTCGGCCGCCACGCCGTGATCCCCGGGCGCCGGAATCTCGAGATAGATCCGGCCACGATCGCGATCGACCCACGTCGTGAGCAGCCCGTCAGCGCGCTCAAGCCCGGCGGTCTTCTCGCCGATGGTGGGCATGGGCGTTTCGGTCTCGGCGGCCACGCCGAGGGTCGTCAGGGCGAGGGTCATCAGCACGAGGGCGGTGGTTTTCATCGGGACCTTCTCCAAAACTACAATCATCACGTTTCCAATCCGTCACACCGAGCGAGCGAACGCGGTACTCACTCGCTGCACCAGAGCAGGCATCCTGCCTGCTCCACAATGACTCCCGGCCCGTTTGTGGGGCAGGCATCCTGCCTGCCCTTCAGAGCCGTTCCAGTCGGTCTCGATGCCAACCATCACCTCATCGCTCCATGAGCAGGCTGGAAGCCCGCTCCACAATCGAACCATGCCCGGCGTGAGGCAGGGAGTCCATCACGTCGCCCTTGGCGATGCACGCATTCAGATTGCAATCAGTCCACCGGCGGCCAGGTTGGGAGCCCGCTTCCGGGGGTCCACGGACCTCCGGCGCTCTCGACCTTCTGTTGCGCCGCGACCAGGTCCACCTCCACCAACGGGCGGAGATCGGCGAGGATCCCGGTGAGCGCATCAGACGCGATCTCGTAGTTCCGTTTGTGGGTCGTGGTTGCCGCCGAACTCGAGCTCCAGTGGGCCTCCATCACCCTCTGAATCCGGTCTAAGGTAGATGGCGCGATGGGCTCACGACGCTTGCCGACGGTTGCATCGCCAAAGAGCGCCACCTCGATGGCGGCCAAACGCCGCCTCAGCTCGCGCAGTTCGGCTCCCGCAGCTTCGTCAATGCCGGGGGTGGCATCGATGGCAACGCTCAGAGCCGCCAATCCGGCCCGGGTCTCCTTGACCACCCCGACGGTGGCCAGGACGGCCCGCTGGAGTTCGGCCGCACGGCGGTGGAACTCCGCCAGCGCCTGTCGATCCGCCGCCGGCAGGGTCGCGATGCCCAGCGGCACCGCTTCAAAGACCTGTGCTTCGCCGATCTGTGTCAACACCCCATCGACGCGCTTTTGGAGACGAACCGTGTAGGTCCC
>CBESWV010000325.1:0-4213 GCA_965533305.1 uncultured bacterium
GCGAAAATGCTCGACATACCTCAGGGTATGCCTGCGCTTTTCGCAAGCACCTGAGCATCAAGATCTTGGCGCATCTCATCCGGCAGAATCGCTCATCTTAGGCTAAACGAACTTGACTTGGTAGCGGAGGCACCATGGCTCTCAAGGTAGATTTCTCCAAAATGGACGGTCGTGACGCGCTCGACATTGCCATCGTCATCGAAGACGAAGCCCAACTCGCTTATGAGCATCTGGCGGACTGGGTTGAGGGCGATGGCAACACCGCGGCCGCGGATTTTTTCAAACGAATGGCGGTTCGTGAGAAACGCCACAAAGATGAGATCACCGCACGCCGTGCGGAACTCTTCGGAGATGTTCCGGCTCGACACGACGAGGCCGCTCCATGGGAGGCGGAAGTGCCGGACTATGAATCCCTCGGCCGTGAAGTGAGCCTCGAGGAGGCATTCAACGTCGCCATGGGCGCCGAAACCATGGCCCACGATTTCTACGCCGAGGCCCTCGACTACATCGAAGATGCGACTGTCGTCGAACTCTTCGACTGGTTGAGGAAGGCCGAGATCGAGCACCAGCGGATGTTGGGCGAGGAAATGAAGCAGTATCTGGGTTAGGTCTCAGATCCCCGAGAGCACGCAACAACTACGATGGTCGGCCGGTTGCAATACGCCCGCGGCCCCAAACGCCGGCGCAGAATGCCGAACGCGATAGCGTTGGGGATCGTGGGTTAGACTCTCCGGCCATGGCGATCATGGATCCCGCCCTGCTTCCTGCCGACCGGAATCATCTCGATCCCGAAGACCGCGATCATCTCTTGCGGTTCGAGCTTCTCCTCTCTCAGGGTCGTTTTGATCCGGCCCAGGACATCGTCGAAGGTCTCTGGATCGAGGCCACCGATGCGCACAAGGATCTCTACAAGGGCCTGTCCAACGCATTGACAGCGGTCTGTGCATGCGAGGCACAAAAACGCCGGGGCGCCAAAGAGATCGCACGCCAAAGCCGTATCATCCTGGCCCCATTTCCCCGCCGCGTGCTCGACGTCGATCTCGATGTGCTCCTCGACTCGGTGAGCGACTTTGTGAAACGGGGAGAGGGGCCGATCCACCTTCGGCGTCAAGAATGAGACTGCTCTGTGGTGGTATTCTGGTTTTTGTAGACCAACTGCGGAAGACTCACCGGCTGCACGAAGGTTTCCGCAACGGTTGATTGGAGGCTCACGCACTCTGCGGGCGAGGTATCGTGACCGATCTGAGCTTTGTTACCGTCTCCGATTGCCGAATGGCGTACTGTCGTTCGGGTCAGGGCAGAAACGTGCTCCTGGTTCACGGAATCGCGACCAACTCCTTCGTCTGGCGGGAGATCGTCCCAAGGCTGTCCGAGAGCTTCGATGTGACCTCGATCGACCTCCAGGGTTGCGGTGGTTCCGATCTCGGTCTTGATGCGGACTACTCCATCGCCGCACAGGCCGAATCGACCGCCGAGTTCATCCGCACCCTCGACATCGGCCCGTGCCACCTGGTCGGGCACGACATCGGCGGCGGGATCGCCCAGATCATGGCTGTCCGCCACCCCGAGCTCATCCGGTCGCTCACCATGCTCAACCCGGTCGGGTATGACTTCTGGCCGGTCCAACCCATCATCGCCATGCGGACGCCGATTCTGCGCCAGCTGATCATGGCCACCCTCGATTTCGGCATGCTCCGCGTGGTCATCAAACGCGCCCTCTATCACCGCGAACTCCTCGATGATGAACTCATGGGGCTGTTTTGGGACCAGATGAGCACCGCCGAGCGTCGCAAGGCATTTCTCAAGCTCGCCCGCTCGCTCAACAATGAACAGCTTCTGGCGATCGAGGACGATTTGGGCGATCTGGATCTTCCCACCCTCATTCTTCGGGGAGACGCCGATATCTATCTGAGCGCGAGGATCTGCGAAAGACTGCATTCCGATATCGCAGGCAGCCGACTCGAACGCATCGACTCCGGAGGTCATTTCCTCCAACTCGATGAGCCGGATTGGGTCGTCGATCACCTCCTCGGCTTCCTGCCCGAGAGTTCCCGGTGAACCGGAAAGGGCGATCGGAGGAGCAGTCTCCGGAGGAACGAATCCGGCTCCTCGAGGCCGAGAACGATATCCTCAACGAACGCGCCGAAGATGTCCTTCTTCTCGGGCTGGTCGCCGAGACCATCACCCCGCTTCGAGATATCGACGCGATTGTCGAGACCCTCCTCGAGAGGGTCGGCATCCTCTACGAAATCCCATATTGCGCGTTCGCCCGAATAGATGGCCCGGCGCCGGTATTCCATCAGCAGTTCGTGTCCCATGTGAGCGAGGTGGAGGGATCGTCCCTAAGCCTTGCGCCGGAGGCGATGAACGCGCTTGCCGAGGGGGCGATCGTCTGTTCAGCCGACGATGCAGCGGACGAGGGTGTCAAACTCAGGCTCCGCGACGTTGAACCAAACCAGATCCTGCTCATCCCCTGCTCCTGTAGATCTCAGCTCCGCGGTGTTTTTGTCTTCGCCCACGATGCGGTGGACCCCTCCATTCTGGTCCGCAAGCTCATTGTCCTTCAACAAGTAACGGGTCTGGCAACTGCGAGGATGGACAACATCCATCTTCTCGACGAACTCAAGCTCCTCAACGTCGGCCTCGAGACCAGGGTGAACGAACGCACGGTCGAACTCCATCGCTCCACTCGGGCTCTTGAAATCGAGATTGCCGAGCGGCGCCGTGCCGAGGAGATTGTCGTCGGCGAACGGCATCGACTGAGAACCGTGGTGGAACACCTCCCCGAGGGCGTCATCGTCCTTGATGCCGAATACCGCGTGATCCTGGCGAATCCCGCCGCCACCGCTGCCCAACCGCTCATCGGCCCCGTCGAAACCGGTGACGAGTTGCGATCCATCGGGAACCGCAGGTTGGCGGATTTCGAATCCGACGCCGACGAATCGCGGTGGTTGGAAGTCTCTTCGGAGTCCGCCCCCTCCTCGATCTTCGAGGTGGCGGTTCGCAGGCTGGGGAGCCGACACCAGGGTTTGGTTGTCGTACTGCGCGACATCTCCGAACAACGAGCAGTGGCGGAACAGCTTCTCCGACAGGAGCGGATCGCCGCCATGGGACACCTCGCCGCCGGGATTGCCCACGATTTCAACAACCTCATTCAGGCGATCACAATTCTGGCCGAGAGCCTGCTGCTCGATGAGTCCGGCGATCACACAAACAGAAAACACAAGACCCAGGAGATTCTCGCAGTCAGTGAACGAGCGGCCACCCTGATTCGCCAGATTCTCGACTACTCGCGGCAGACCGCGACCCGACCGCAGCTCATCGACCTTCGTTCATTTCTCGTCGACACCCTCACGATGTTGGATCGGCTGATCCCCGAAACGGTCCGCATCGAGATCGACGCGGCGCCGGGAGAACACACCATCCGTTTCGACCCGGTCCAACTCCAGCAGGTTCTGACCAATCTCACGGTCAATTCCAGTCAGGCCATGCCGAACGGCGGCGAGATCAGAGTTCGACTGTGGAATCCGAGCGCGACCCAGATCGGACCCGGCTCGATCGCAGAATCTGAAGGAGCTGATTGGGTCTGTCTGAGCCTCACGGACACCGGTTGCGGGATTCCACTTGAGGCCCGGCCGCATATCTTCGAACCCTTCTTCACCACCAAGGAACGCGGTCAGGGCACCGGCCTAGGTCTCGCCCAGAGCTACGGCATCATCCAACAGAATCACGGACGGATTTCATTCGAGACCGAGGTCGATCAGGGGACGACATTCACCCTGTATCTTCCCATCGAACGGGAAGAGATGGCGGGGTCCGAGTCGAGACAGGAGCTCCCCCCCACTCCCCTGGGGAATCGGGAGACGATCCTCGTGGTCGAGGACGACCCCACGGTTCGGGAGCTCTCCGGCGAGCTCATCGAAGCTCTCGGTTATCGACCCCTCATCGCCCGCAACGGAATCGAGGCGTTGGAGGTACTGGCAACGACCGAGGAGGAGATCCACCTCGTCCTTTCCGATGTCGCCATGCCGACCATGGGAGGCGTGGAACTCGCGGGCGAGATGGAGCGGCGCAATCCGTCCATCCCGATCGTTCTCATGAGCGGTTACGCGCCGGATCCCATGGGCGGCGGGTTTTCGAGCCCAAATCTCGCCGCCTGGCTTCAGAAGCCATTCTCGGTCGATGCTCTCGCCACCACCCTGGCGGAGATCCT
>CBESWV010000326.1:0-4175 GCA_965533305.1 uncultured bacterium
CCGCGATCGTGGGTGCGGGCTCGGCGAGGACCTTTTCGTGGGCGGTGACGATCTTTTGGATGGTGTCGATGGCGACCTGGATGTCGTTACCATAGTCGATGCCCATCACGAGATCGATGCGCCGGGTGTCGAAACCGTTGTAGTTTTTGATGGTGCCGCCCCAGACCTGTGCGTTCGGGACGGTGATCATGATGTTGTCGCCGGTCTTGATGACGGTGGAGAATATCTTCACGGCCACAACCGACCCGCTGATACCACCGATCTCGACAAAATCTCCGACCTTGAATGGCCGGAACATGAGCAGCATCACCCCGGCGGCGAAATTGGACAGGGTGCCCTGCAGGGCGAGACCCACCGCGAGGCCGGCCGCGCCGAGGACCGCGATGAGTGACGTCGTCTGGATGCCGAAGAGGCTCAACACCGCGATGATCACCACGGCAAGCACCGTGTAATAAACCAACGACGCGACGAAGGGGATCAGGGTGGCGTCCACTTCGCCCTTGGTCATGGCCTTGCGCACGCTGGCGCGGATGATGCCGGCCACCATACGACCGATGATGAGGACGACAACGGCGCCGACGATCTTGAGACCCCACTGGGTCAGAATCGGAACGAGTGTGTTGGGATCAAAGTCCATCATTCTCTCCTTGCGCTCTTACGAACCGGTCAGAAATTCAGAACCACCGACACCTTGGTGGTGGTGTCGGTCTTCTCGTTGTCGCCGATGGGCTCGTTGCGGTAGCGTACCAAATAGCTGAACTGCAACGCCAACAACTTGGTCAACGATGCCGTCACCGCCGTGTCTGAAGCGAGCCGCCAGTCCGCACTTTCATCGAAGTTGGGGTAATAGAGAACTCGCTGCGACAACGACGCAGACTTGCTGAAGGCCCAGTGCCACTTGAGGCCGGCAACCCCGCCGAACCAGTCCACCGTCTCGGTAACTTCCTGCATCAGGTCATCGTCGTAGAAGATCTGATCTTCGCTGGTCCAGGTGAGACCGGCGTCGAACGAGAGCGTGTGCTTCTCGGTCTTCACCGCAAGGTACTCCGCACCGGCCTCGGCGATATACCGATTGTCGAAACCGCTGAACGGGTCACGCGCCCAGCTGAGACCCGCGAAGAGCGACCAACGATCGCTGAGCTGGCGGAGCCCGCGAGCACCAACCAGATACTGCTCGGCGGTGACGACGCTGTCGTTTTCGGCTCGGGTGAACATGGCGATGAGATCGAGACCCCAGGGGGTCGGTTTGCGGTTGCCCTTGTAGTCGAAACCAAAGCTCGAGGTGTCGGTGTTGCCACTGGTCCCGAGGTACGACAGTCCGAGTTCATTTGTCCAGTTTGGCTCGGGTGGTGCTTCCTCTTCACCCTCCTGGGCGAAAACGAAAACCGGGATGGTGGTCAGTGCCAGAACGAACGCGGCCGCTTGGGTGGCGAACCTCTTGGTCTTTGAGCTTTTCATCTTTCTTCTTCCTCCTTGATCGACACCACCTCGAGGGTCATGCCTTCGGTCAATCTCAGTTATCGCTGACGGGAAACACACTCGGAGGTGCCGATCTTCCGTCATCGGCAAAAAAAAAAAATCTGCAAATTCGAACCGCCCGGTGAGATGGTGTTTCAATGCGAATCACTCCCATCTTGTAACAGGACAGACAACAGGGGTATTTAGTCACATCGCACCATCATTTCTTGACCAGCGACTCGCAACAACCATTTCAGGGACACCGACACTCCCTTATACTCGAAACGTGCACCCGCACGACCCCTACGACGTCCCGGCAGGCGCGATCTGGCCGAGCTGGCGAATCATCACCCTGAGTGCCATCGTGGCGGTGTGGCTCGTGGTGGCCACGTCCCAGGTCGTGGTGACCTGGGACGGAGACCCCACCGAGCTGTTGCTGCTCATCGGCGGCAATGCGTTGGTGTCAACCGCAGGGGCATGGCTCTTTCATCTTCGATGGCTCGCCACGGGGAGCCGTTTCGACCTCCGGATCCGGAACGCCTACTTACCCATCGCGACCTATTTCCTGGCCCGCCTCGCGGTGGCGCCATTGGCAGTACCGCAGCCGACCTTTACGTCCGCTGACGGCGTCGCCTGGTTGTTGGCGCAAGCGGCTGCGGTCACAGTCCTGCTGCTCCCGGTGCGGGACGAGATGCTCACCGTCGAGCGGGGGCAGGCACGTCGCTGCGCTTTGGCCCTCACCACCGCGTCGGTGGTGACCCTGGCGATGGTGGGTCTTCAACATATCGGCTGGCTTGTCGGCGTCCAGCCGGCGGAGGTCGGCCTCAGCATCGCCTTTGCCTCTGCATCCGCGATGCTCCTGATCTGGCGCGAGAACGAAGGACGCGATCTCTGGCTCGGTGTCACCATGATGTTGGTCGCCGGATCTCATGTCGTCCTCGCCCTGAGCCTCACCCCCTATGATGCCTCGGTGATGTGGGGCCTGGTGCTTTTCGGGATCGCCATGGCCACCCCCATCTTGGGTTCCACTGGTGAGAACGCCGCTCGCCTGCTCGACCAGGACGCCATGCACGACCGGTTGACCCGCTTGCGTCGCCGCACCGAGATTCTTCTCGACACCCTGCCGGCCATGGTTCTTTCGGTGGACCGTGATCGCAAGCTCCACTATGCCAACCGCCAGGCGCGAACGGCTCTGGGCATCTCTTCCGAATCGGAAAACGACTCCCCGCCCACCTGGCTGGAACGATTCCACCCCCACGATCGTCCTCAGCTCCACTCCGCGGTGGCCTCCGTCCTCGAACGCCCCGGTGGAGTCTGGGAGGGTGTGATCCGAACCGAAGACCCGGGTGGAGCCGTTCGCTGGTTGAGCACCCATCTTCACCAGGTTGTGGATCCCACCGAAGACCAGACCCTCGTTCAGATCGTCGCCACCGAGGTCACCGATCTCTTCCTTGCCCAACAGTCCGCTGAAGCACAGCAGTCCCGGCTCTCCTTTCTCTCCAATCTCGCCCAGACCATGGCCGGCGAGGTCGAGGAGGAACGGATTCTCGAACGCTATCTCGAGACGGGTCAGCAGGTGATGCCCATGAAGGCACTGCTGCTTTACCGCCCCCTCGCGGGCAGCAGTGAGCTGCGTCTGGTCGCGTCGGCCGGCCCCGGGGTCGAGTTCTTTGCTCAACACCGGAGGAAAGCTCCAGGGTCGGAGAACCACCCGTGTGCGATCGCGTTTCAATCCGGCGTCCCCCGGACCGCGGAGGTGAGCGAAATGTTGTCACCGGATGACGCGGCACGGTTCGGCGCAGAGCACGACATCCGACATTTCGGTTTCCTTCCCCTGCTCGCCGCCGGTACGGTCATCGGAGTGTTGGTCACGGCCTCGAGCACGCCGCCTCGACTCGCGGCCGACGACATGGATCTGATGACCCAGATCGGCTTCCTCCTCGGCGGTACGATCTATGTTGCTCAACTCGTCCGAGAACTCAACGAACAACGAGCCGTCGCCTTCGAGGCATCGCGGCTCAAGTCGGAGTTTCTGGCCAACACCTCGCACGAACTCCGCACACCGTTGACCGCGATCCTCGGCTTTCTCCGGCTGGTCATCGACGGAACCATCGACGATGTCGACAAGCAACGTGAGTACCTCGCCATTGCCCACGACTCGGCCGAAAAGCTGCTCACCATCATCAACGACGTCCTCGATCTGGCCAAAATCGAGGCCGGACGACTCGAGGTTCACCGGGTTCCAGTCCCGGTTCGTTCGGTGCTCGAAGGAATGGAGACGCTCTTCAAGCATCAGATGAAGAACAATGGGATCAAATTCACCCTGTCTTCGGAGAATCCCGGCCTCGTTCTGTGGGCGGATCCCGATCGAACCACCCAGATCCTCACCAACCTCCTCTCGAACGCCATGAAGTTCACTCCCCGCAACGGAACCATCGATGTGAGAAGTGCCGAGGACAACAAGGAGATCGTCTTTACCGTGACCGACAGCGGTGTCGGAATTCCCAAAGCAGAGCTCGAGAGGGTCTTCTCGAGCTTCTACCAGGTCGATGGTTCCACCACCCGGGAGCACGGCGGCACCGGGCTCGGTCTCACCATCTCGCGTCGTCTCACCGAACTCATGGGCGGAACCCTCGATCTCGAGAGCGAGGGAAATGACAACGGAACCACCGCGCGGTTCACGTTGCCCGAGTATCGCGAGGACAAGGCGAACTAGG
>CBESWV010000327.1:0-4162 GCA_965533305.1 uncultured bacterium
CCACCGCGGCGGCGGCGCACTCGGACTCGACCGCGATGACAAGCCCGGCATACGTCTCGTAGATCTCGGGACCCTGACGGTAGCCGGCATCGGTGGTGTAGACCACGCCCCAGTGATTGCCGGTTTCGGCCCGACCGGCGGAATCGTGGAGCTTGGCGGTGAGCAATGGGTCGAATGCCGCGGGGAACTCCATGGGT
Organism: uncultured bacterium; assembly: GCA_965533305.1. Lineage (GTDB taxonomy): Bacteria > Acidobacteriota > Thermoanaerobaculia > Thermoanaerobaculales > Sulfomarinibacteraceae > JAHECW01. Next base: position 198 of record CBESWV010000327.1, read on the forward strand.
GCGTAGTAGCGGGACGTCCCCTCGCCGCGCACCGCCCCACTGACAACCACGAGATCACCCACCGCCACCTTGGGATCGGTTCCGCCGCAGGCGCCGAAGACCACGACTCGCCGGCCGCCGTTGTTCTTGATCATCTCCAGCGCGTTGGCCGCCGCCGGGCCGCCCATCCCCGAGTAAACGAGTGTAAGGTCCCCGAGTTGGTGGACGATGCGATCAGTCGTCTCGTCGAGAGGAACCGCCTCGCCATCGTAGCTATTGACCAGTGCCTCGAGATAGCTGCGGCGGCCGAAGGGCAGCAGGATCACGTTTTCGGCACAGTCGAAGTCGGGATTGTTGGCGTGGCTGAAATCGCGTCGGCTCATGTCGCCTCCCTGATGGAACATAGGCTATCAGTCGACCAAGAATGATTGACATTGGTATATTAAAGGTATAATTTTTATACCATGGAGTTCGAGTTTGACCCAGTAAAAAGCGCCTCGAACCTGAAGAAACACGGCATCGACTTCGTGAGGGCGCAGGAGCTCTGGGAGGATGTCGACCTGTTGGTGATTCCGACCCGTACGACCGATGAGGTTCGCTTCCTCGCCATCGGGATCATCGAATCCCGGCATTGGTCCGCGATCTTCACCGTTCGAAACGGTCGAATTCGCCTGATTTCGGTGCACCGGTCGAGAAGAGAGGAGATCGAACTCTATGAAAGCTAAAGACCTGGACACCAAGTTCGACGCCGGGGAGAGCATCATCGACCACCTGGATCTTGCCGGGAAATCGAGGCCCGGGCACGAACAGAAGCGGGTGAATGTGGATTTCCCCATCTGGATGGTCGAGCTGCTCGACCGGGAGGCATCGCGGCTCGGTGTGCCTCGGCAATCGCTCATCAAAATGCTCATCGCTATGCACTTCGACAAGGCGTCATGAGCACCCAAGAACGAGTCCTCCTCGCCGTGGCCCTCGTGTTGCTCGACATCCTGCTCTTCGCACTGCCTATTACCGGGTTCTTCGCAGCCTTCGTCCTCCTTGCCCGGCCACCTTGGTTTCTCGAATGGGTGAAGCAGCTCTACGGCGATCCCTGATACCATCCGCCACCGGGAATGGAGGCGCCCATATGAGAACTCATCGCATTTTCCTGTCCGTCGTCATCACCATCTTCGCAGTCGCAGCCACGGTTCTTCCGGTGACAGGAATCGACGCCTGCACCAACATCCTGGTCACCAAGGGCGCCTCGGCCGACGGCTCGACCATGATCACCTACGCCTGCGACGGGCGCTTCCACCCTCGGCTCAACCACAGCGATCCGGCGGATCACGACCCGGAAGCCGAATACGAAATCCGGCATTGGACCGGTGAACTCGTGGGGGTGATTCCCCAGGTTTCCCGCACCCACGGCGTGGTCGGGTTGATGAACGAGCACCAGCTCGCCATCTCGGAGACCACCACCACAGGCCGAGAGGAACTCGAGAACCCGGATGGGCTCATCCACTACTGGACCCTCATGAAGCTCACCCTCGAGCGGGCAACCACCGCCCGAGAGGCTATCGAGGTCATGACCGGGCTCGTTGAGGAGCACGGCTACCGCTCCACCGCCGAGTCCTTCTCCATCGCGGATCCCAACGAGGTCTGGCTCATGGAGATGATCGGTACCGGCCCCGGCGGGAAAGGAGCCGTCTGGGTCGCCATGCGGATCCCCGACGGTTCCATCGCGGCCTATGCCAACGGGCCCCGGATTAGGCAGTTTCCCCTCGACGACCCCGAGAACTGTCTCTACTCAGACAACGTCATCTCCTTCGCCGTCGACCGCGGCTACTACGACCCGGACGCCGGCAAGCCCTTCGAGTTCGCCACCGCCTACGATCAACCGACGCAGCAGTCGCGCCGCTACACCACGACCCGGGTGTGGAGCATCTTCCGTCGCGCCGCGCCGAACCTCGAGCTCGACCCGGCCTACCACCGCGGCGATCCAACGGCGGAGCCCTACCCCCTGTGGATTGAGCCCGAGAGCAAGCTCTCGCTCACCGATGTCATGGACCTCATGCGCGATCACTACGAGGGCACCGACTACGACATGACCCAGGGCGTCGATGCCGGACCCTACGCCACGCCCAACCGCTGGCGACCCATGAGCTGGACCGAGGACGGCGACGAGTACACCTGGGAGCGGCCCATCTCCACCCAACAGACCGGCTTCTCATTCATCTCCCAGTCGCGGTCATGGCTCCCCGACGCCGTCGGCGGGGTCTACTGGTACGGTCTCGACGACACCTATACCTCGGTCTACATCCCGCTTTACGTCGGGATCACCCGGATCCCTGAGTCGTTCACGGTGGGCCGCATCGACCGGTTTTCGTGGGATTCCGCGTGGTGGGTCTTCAATTTCGTGGCGAACATCGCAAACCTCAAGTACTCCTTCATGATCGAGGATATTCAGGCGGTTCAGAGTGAGCTCGAAGACCGCTTCCTCGCCATGCAGCCGGTCATCGAGAGCACCGCCATCGCCTTGGCGGAGACCGACCCCGAACTCATGCGCGAATTCCTCACTCAATACTCGGTGGGCCAGGCCGAAGAAGTGGTCCGGCGTTGGAAGGAGCTCGGCGAGCACCTCCTCACCAAGTACAACGACGGATATGTGGCCGGCGAGGGTGAGGAGAGCGTGGAACGCGGCTATCCGGAGAGCTGGCTTCGCGAGGTCATCCGGACGCGGCCCGATCAGTTCCGCCTCGACCAGACCGAAACCCCGGAGAATGCGCTACCGTACTGATCAGAAAATGAGTGACATCGAGCGCGATCCCATGGTCTTTCGCCCACCGCGGCTCAAGCGTGGGCTTCAGATCGCCATCGGTCTGCCTCTGACCCTGGTGGTGCTGCTGCCGACGCTCTTTGCCGCTTGGCTGGTGTGGGCGCCTCATGTTGTGGAACTCCGTGTCGATGAGGGTTGGCTCCACGTCTCGACCGCACCGGCGCCCATCAGCCGCCACCACGCCTTTGACCTCAGCACCATCGTCGCCATAGACGAGATCAGCGTCGGTCGCGGACGCAAGATCGCCGGCACAGGCCTGCCCGGCTACTGTGTCGGCACATTCAGCTACGCCGAGACCGGGCGGGTCTGGCAGGCCACCGACTGTTCGCGCGATGTTCTCGCGCTTCGACGGGCGAACGACAACCCGGTCGTTCTGACACCGCCCGACCGTGATCGCTTCCGCGCCGCCCTCTTAACCGGGAATGGCTATCACGAGAGCCAACCACCACCGGACACCGGGCGCGGCTGGTTCATGATCAAGCTGTTGGTTCTTCTGACACCTCTGCTCGGCATGCTGGTGCCCCTGATCTTCTTCGTCGCGCCGGGACGGCTGCGGTATCACGTCATCTCGGGCGGACTCGAGATCGTCACCATGCTCGGCGCCAAGCGATTCACCACCGCCGGCTGCACCGCCCGGCCACACCGACCTCGGGTGGGACTCAGGTTGTGGGGCACCGGGGCGCCCGGCTATTACACCGGAACCTACCGGGTCGACGGCGCCAACACCAAGATCTACACCACCTCGGTGAAAGAGGGCGTCCTCGTCGAAGGGCCGGGAGTACGGGTCTTCGTCAATCCCGAGAACGAAAACGGTTTCCTCGAGGCGATCCGAACCATGGGTGGCGCAACGGCGTAAGTCGTGAGTCGTGAGTCGGCGAAGCCGAAAGGTACGCGATTCCGCGTCGTACCTCGCGCACCCTCAGCGTTGTTTTTGAAACACGAAGGGCACAAAGGCCCACAAAGGTCGCCACGAAGCATCGCACTTTTGACCCATCGCACCATCGCGGGAATTCATCGAGGGCCGAGCGCTCAGGTTCGCTGAAACGATGATCATCTAGCGAGGTCGTCCTTCAAGCCGGATGCCGTCATCCGACCCCAGTTGCGATGACTTCTTGAAATGGACTCCTTGCGATGGCCATAGCGGTCATAGCGATCTTAGCGTTTCAAAAAA
>CBESWV010000328.1:0-4121 GCA_965533305.1 uncultured bacterium
TGAATAACGAATCCGACGAAAATCGGCCTCAAACGACCCTCCGAAATCCATCCACTATCTATCCACTCCACGCTCCTAGCCCAGCTACACTGGGTGTGAATGAGCACCTTTGACCGAAACTGGCGCGAGCTCCAGCTCGAAACCCTGGTCGATCTGTCGCTCACGATCGGTCGCGTCAGGCCCGAGGAGGCCCTGGTCGAGGAGCTTCTGCAGCGAGCCGTCGGCACCCTCGATGCGGGATCGGGGCTGGTGGCGACCCTTCATCCCGGGGGGCAGGAGGCCATTGTCCGGGCCTTGGGTCTACCACCGAGCTTCGAGGCGGTCCGCAGTCTCTTTCCGGCGGATCTGTTGGAGGAACTCGCATCCGGCCGCTTTGTCCGCGCTCACCGTGACCAGGGAGACCCCGCGTTCGAGCTTCTCGCAGCTCCCCTCAGGGCGGGTCAGGAGTTTCTCGGTCTGGTGGTTCTCGGCGACAAGGAAACCCGGGTCGGCCGGATCCCCTTCACCGACAGTGACGCCCGTTTTCTGCTCTCTTTGAGCAGCATGGTCGCCACGGCGGTCACCACCTCGCGCAGCGTGGCCGCCATCGAACGTGACCGCCAACGACTCGCCGACGAAAACCGGGAACTCCGCGATGTCGCGAGAAGAGAAGGCTTTATCGGCGAGTCACCGCCGGTCAAGGAAATGCTCGAAACCGTTCGCCGGGTTGCCCCGACGGGTGTCAATGTCATGCTCCGCGGTGAGTCCGGTGTCGGCAAAGAACGAGTCGCGCGCCTCCTGCATTCATTCTCGGAACGTTCCACCGGACCCTTTGTACCCCTCAACTGCGCCGCGTTGCCGGAGAGCCTGCTCGAGGCCGAGATCTTCGGTATCGAGGAGGGCGTAGCCACCGGGGTCCAACGGCGGCTTGGGAAGATCGAGCTCGCCGGCGGGGGAATTCTCTTTCTCGACGAAGTCGGGGATCTGACCCTTTCCCTCCAGGCCAAGCTGCTCCGGGTCGTCCAGGAGCGCGAGTTCGAACGACTCGGCGGGCGCGAACGGATCCCGGTGGATCTCCACCTGGTCACCGCAACCAACCGCGATCTCGAGGCCATGGTCACCGATGGCGACTTTCGCCAGGACCTCTACTACCGACTCCGGGTCGTGGTGGTCAACATCGCTCCGCTGCGCGATCGTCGAACCGACATCCCGCTGTTGGTGCGTCACTTCCTCGAGTTCTACGGCGACCGGTTCGGACGGCCCGGGCTCAAGCTCACAAACGACGCGCTGGCGACGCTGATATCGTTTCCGTTCCCGGGAAACGTCCGCGAACTCGAAAACGTACTTCAGGCAGCCATCGCCCTGGCTCCCGGTGAGTTCATCACCAAAGATGATCTCCGGCTTCACACGATCGGCGCCGATGTGCCGACCACTGACGTGACCATGTCTCTCGAGGAGCTGGAACGACTTCATATCGAACGCGTCCTCAATGCGGTCAACGGCAATCGTACGGCCGCCGCGCGGGTGCTCGGGATCGACAGGTCGACCCTGTATCGCAAAACGCATCAAAATGCACCAACTGATGCAAAACGCGACTGACTAGATAAACGCTTCAAAATCATAATTTAGCGAACGCTATGGGAACTGTTCTCGTTAAGTGGTGCTAAATGCACCGTTTGCATCGGCATCAATCCTGAACACAAGCTGGCACGAAACTTGCCATTCCAGGGGTTGGAGGTAGCTCGATGAGATCCATGGTGCTTGTCAAAATCCCTGGTTCAGCTCTGGCCGTGATCACGGCAGTCGCTGCCGCTCAGATCGCGAACCTCAGTTTTGAGATACCCATCCATCAGCTCCAACTTGCGTGGACCCTGACCCGCGTTCTGATACAGTTATAGGCTCATCATGGAAGTCGTGCTGCACCTACCGGTGGTGCCGAATGTCGAGTTGGTCGCTGCAAAAGCCGTGGAAACCGTAGGTGGGGCCCTCGGAATGCACCAAACCGGCATTGAGGCAGCCAGTGTCGCCATCGTCGAGGCGTGTTTAAACGCTATGGAACACGGCGGCGGTCAGATGGTTGTTCGGATGTCCACCGACCACCCGGAGGGGAGGACCTGCCTGGTCATCGAAGTCGAAGACCAGGGCAACGGTTTTGACCCCACCGAAGCACCCCGCAACAGTGCAACCCGTGTCCACGGGTGCACCTCGAAGCGGGGCTGGGGTCTGACGCTCATTCGTGAGCTCATGGACGAGGTGCAGATTCACTCCAATCCCGGTCAGACTCTGGTTCGAATGCGCAAGTACGTGGAGAATGCACCATGAACGAAGAACAGATGAAACTCTCAAAGGATGTCGTCACCGAGGGTTTCGGACTCATTGCTGCCGCCGGCTATATCAACAACGAGGGCGGTCAGGCCATCGCGGACGCCGCCACCGAACTCATCGAGGGCGGATGCCGAACCCTCCTCATCGATCTCGAAGGGACCCGGATCATCAACTCCATCGGAGTGTCGATTCTGCTTGAGATCATGGAAAAGCTCCTCGACGACAAGGGTCAGCTTGCCTTTTGCAACCTCACCCCGACCATCTCCAAAACCTTCGAGATCATGGGTCTCGTCCAGTACGCCACGGTCTTCCCGGATCGCAACACGGCTCAATCCGAACTGATGGGGAGTTCCTCTGTCTGAGCTCCTCCGCCTCGCCGACACCGCCCTCAGCAGTCACCAGGGCCCTCAGTTCGCCGAGGATCTGCTGCGAGCGGTGGTCGAAGAAACCGGGTCAACGGCCGGGGTGCTGCGCCGGGATGGCTTAGATCACGCCCGCTGGCCCCGATCGATCTCGCGTCAGGTCGAACAGGCCACCGATGGCTGGACCGAGATCCCCTTCGCCGGCAACATCTCAGGCTTCAGCCTCCACCTTCTCCAACTCGAGCGGCTCGACGAGACCACGCTGGGCGCCGCCCGGCTCGCGCTCCGCGCCTGGCAGCTCCACGAGGAACTCAAACGGACACGCTTCGACGAGCGCTTCCACCTTTGGGAGCTCGAGGCGATCCGCGCCATCGCCGGCAGCATCGGCGGAATCCTCGAACCCGAACGGGTCGCCGAGGAGCTCATCAGCCATCTCGTCGCCCTGCTCGGTGTCCGCAGCGCTCACATCTATCTCGGTGACGACGCAGCCACCGCTACGATCATCAGCGGGTTCGGCAGCCCCGCCGTCGACGACGACGGGATCGCCGAAGCTTGGAGCCACGAGGTCTACTCCGAAGAGGTCGCGTCCATCCCGCTCGTCGCCGAAAATGGCACCCTTGGTGTCCTCGTCGCCGCGCACAAGGAGGCTCGAGCCGGCACCGAACCTTTTGCCGCCAACGATATCCGCCTCCTTGAGCTCTTTGCGGTTCAGGTCACGGTCGCCATGGAGTCGGTCCGACTCACCCTCGAGTCCCTCGAACGCGAACGGTTGAGAAGCGAGATGGAGATGGCCGCGGTCATCCAGACCCATCTCTATCCTCAGGTCTTTCCCGAGGTCGAGGGCTACCGTCTCGTTGCCAAGGCCACCCCGAGCCGCCACGTCGCCGGTGACACCTACGACGCCTTTGAGGATGGTGATTCTCTGATCGCCACGATCACCGATGTTTCCGGCAAGGGTGTCGGCGCCGGGATGATCGCATCCGGGGTCCACGCCGCAATCCGGTTGATGTCCACCAACGGCGTCGGGCTCGCAGACCTGGCCGTACGGGTCAATGTCTATCTCTCCGGCGCCACCGAGAACAATCGGTTCGCCACCTTCGCCATGGTCAGACTCGAACCCGACGGTCGGATAGTCGCGGTCAACGCCGGACACTGTCCGATCCTGATCCGCAGAGCCGACGGAACCATCGACGAGATCTCGTCCAGCGGCTTCCCTCTCGGGATGATGCCCATCGCCACGTACGACGAACACGAGGACCGCCTCGAACCCGGTGATCTCCTGCTGCTCTACACCGATGGTCTGACCGAGGCCGAAGACCCCGACGAGGAAGAGTTCGGTGTCGAACGGGTGTCCGAGGTCGTGTCCAAGCTCGAGTGCCCGTCGGCCGCCGCCGCGTGCAAAGAGCTTCTCGGCGCGGTCGAGGCTTTCACCTGCGGCAAGCCGTTGCACGATGA
>CBESWV010000329.1:0-4120 GCA_965533305.1 uncultured bacterium
CGTTTTCCATGATCGCCGCCCCGGTTGCGGCGGATGAAGCCAAGGACGAGAAGTCGCCCAACTCCATCCTCGCGAAGTACGACAAGGGATTCCGGTTCGCGACCAAGGACAACGCATTCGCGCTGCGGATGAACGGACTGCTGCAGATCCGTTGGAGCTATGTCGACTACGATCCGGCCATCCGCTACAACCAGGAGGACTACTCGAACTTCTTTGTCCGCCGTGCGCGGCTCTATTTCTCGGGTCACGCCGGGAGTCCGAATTTCACCTATCTTTTCCACGCTCAGCTCGAGCCCAGTCAAGGTCTGAACGCAAACGATCTGTGGGTCGAGTACCGGTTCTCCGACTGGTTTCGTCTCGGCGCCGGTCGCAACAAGATTTCCTACGGCCTCGAGATGCTGAATTCCGGATCCGCCCTCGGTCTGGTCGAGCGTTCGTTGATGTACGGTGAGACCGACATCGATGTGGGGAACGCTTCCGAACCCGGACCCAAGTATCCGGGTGGAGGCACAAACCTTTTCAGTCTGAGTTCCTCGTCCTACGCTACGGGTTATGCCACGGGCGGTCTCAACCTCTATCGCTCGCAGGGGGTTCAGCTTCAGGGAAAGAAGGGCTCTGCCACCACCTCGACCTTCGAGTATCAGCTCGGTTTCTGGCAAGGACGGTCAACGAGCGGTCTCGCGAACTCGGGCAACGAACACCTGGTTTCGCTGAGGGTGGGCTACCACCCCTGGGGTTTCATCGACTGGAAAATCGTCGGTGATGTCGAGGGCACCGAGCGGTTCAAGCTCGGCATCATCGGATCGATTTACACGAATCGGAGCGAAGAGCCCGAGAAGTACGACGAAGACGGATACAACTTCGCTGCCTTGATGCGGTGGCGGGGATGGTCGGTGGATCTGGAGTGGGGCACCGAAGCATTCAATTTCGCAGACTTTCCTGAGGACTTCAAACGCGAAGGGTGGCGGGCGAGCCTTGGTTGGTTCGTGGTCCCGGCCAAGTGGGAGATCCGGGCACGCTATGCCGAGATCCTGCGGTTGAAGAACCCGACGTATCTGAAGGCCGTCGACTCCGGACTCGGCATACCCGAGGTGTGGGATGGTGTGGATTGGACGCCCGCGCTCGAGGCCAAGATCTCGGAGATCAGCATCGGCGCAAGCGTCCGCATCCTGGGTTGGCGAAACAAGCTCGTCTTCGATCTCTCACGACTGACGCGAGAGTTCGCCGCCGACCCGGATGCGGTCATCGACGGTGAACCCGCACCCATCGACAAAGCGCCGAACCAGGTTGACTACCGCGTCCGCGCTGTCGTGCAGCTCGTTTTCTAGTTCTCAGTTTTAAGTTCTTAGTTCTTAGTTACATCGCAACGGGCCCGCGGGGCGACACTGAGCGTCTGCGATAAAAAACTAAAAACTAAAAACTGAGAACTACGAGCGCTGGGGCGCAAGCCCCAGTCGTCCGCCGTCATACCGATCGGCGGTGACTTCGTCGCACCACGCCTGGTTGGCGAGGTACCACTCAACGGTGGTTCGCAGACCTCCGGCGAAGTCGTGATCGGGTGTCCAGCCGAGTTCGGCCTCAATCCGCGAGGCATCGATGGCGTAGCGTTGATCGTGCCCCGGCCTATCGGTGACGAACGTGATCAGGTTCCGTCGGCTCGAACCATCGGACCGCGGTGCGAATTCGTCCACCAGATCGCAGATCGCATGGACCACCTCGAGATTGGTCATCTCGTTGTGTCCGCCGATGTTGTACGTCCGGCCGTTTGAGCCGCGTCGAACGATGAGGTCGATGGCCCGGCAGTGGTCCTCGACATAGAGCCAGTCTCGGATATTGGATCCATCGCCGTAGACCGGCAACTTCTTGTTCGCGCAGGCGTTCGCGATGATGAGGGGAATGAGCTTCTCGGGAAACTGATAGGGCCCGTAATTGTTGGAACAGTTTGAGATGGTCACGGGAAGCCCGTAGGTCCGCTGCCAGGCGCGGACCAGATGATCGGAGGCCGCCTTGGACGCCGAGTAGGGGCTTGAGGGGTCGTAGGGGGTGTCCTCGGTGAAGAACCCGTCGGCGCCGAGCGAGCCGAAGACCTCATCGGTAGAGATGTGGTGGAAACGGACGTCCGTTCGATCTCCCCAGTGCGACCGCGCCGCCTCGAGGAGATTGGCGGTGCCGCGGATATTGGTGTCGATGAAATCCAGGGGGCCGTCGATGGAGCGATCGACATGGCTTTCAGCGGCGAAGTGGACCACCGTGTCGATGGCGTGATCCGAAAAGACGCGACGAACGGTCTCGGCGTCGCGGATGTCGCCTTCGATCAGGGCGTATCTCTCACCGAAGGTCATCGCCACCTGCCGTTGACTCGCCGGGTGACCGGCGTAGGTCAGTACGTCGAGGTTGACCACCCGAATATCGGGGTCGTCCGCCAAGGCGAGAGGAAGGTAGTTGCTGCCGATGAAACCGGCGCCGCCGGTGATGAGCATGGAGCGGGGAGAGTGGGTCATGACCGGGCCCTCGGTAGATCGTTGTCGGGGACGTTTTCGAGGTGGGGCCAGCTGAGATCACGATCCGACAGCACCGGATCGAGACCGTCCAGAGGCCAGTCGACCGCGATGGATGGATCGTCCCACCGGATCCCGCGTTCTTCTTCGGGAGCGTAGAAATCCGAACACTTGTACTGGAACTCGGCGATCTCGGACAGGACGACGAAACCGTGTCCGAAGCCGGCCGGGGCATACAGCATCCGCCGATTCTCCTCGCTGAGTTCCGCGCCCACCCAGCGCCCGAACGACGGGCTGCCGCGGCGAAGGTCGACCACAACATCGAAGACCCGGCCGCGGGTTGCACGGACGAGCTTGGCCTGGGGTCGGCCGAGTTGGTAGTGGAGGCCGCGAAGAACGCCAGCGCGTGAACGTGAGTGATTGTCCTGGACAAAATCGTGCTCGATACCGAGCGAGGCAAAGTGGTCCTTGTGATAGCTCTCCATGAAGAAGCCTCGGTGGTCGCCGTGGACCACCGGTTCGATGAGGCAGACGCCGTCGATAGCCGTGTCGATCCGTCGCATTCAGCTCTCCGCGCGTTTGAGGACTTCTCTGAGATAGTCACCATAGCTCGATTTGCCGGCCGCTTCGGCTTCGCTGCGGAATTCGTCGGTGGTGATCCACCTGTTGGACCACGCGATCTCCTGGAGACAACCGACTTTGAGGCCCTGTCTTTCCTCGATGGCCTGAATAAAACTCGAAGCCTCGATGAGGCTCTTGTGAGTGCCGGCGTCGAGCCAGGCGTAGCCGCGACCGAGCATTTCGACCTCGAGCTCACCGCGTTCGAGATAGAGTCGGTTCAGATCGGTGATTTCGAGTTCGCCCCTGGGGCTCGGCTCGAGATCGGCCGCGAGGGCGCACACATCGGGACCATAGAAGTAGAGACCGGGCACGGCATAGTTGCTGCGCGGTTCATCGGGCTTCTCCTCGAGCGACAGGGCGTGCCCGCTCTCGTCGAATTCGACAACTCCGTAGCTTCGCGGGTCGCGGACCCAGTAGCCAAAGACCCGTGCGCCGGTCTTCAGTTCGGCGGATCGCTGGAGCATCTCCGAAAGCCCGTGTCCATAGAGAACATTGTCTCCGAGAACCAGGCAAGCGGTGCCGCCGTCGAGGAAGTCCCGGCCGAGGATAAAGGCTTGGGCGAGTCCGTCCGGTCGTGGTTGCTCGCAGTAGTCGAGCTTCATCCCGAACCGACTCCCGTCGCCGAGCAGTTCGCGATAGTCAGGGAGGTCTCTCGGGGTCGAGATGATGAGAACTTCGCGGATCCCGGCGAGCATGAGAAGGCTCAGCGGGTAGTAGATCATGGGTTTGTCGTAGACCGGCAACAGCTGCTTGCTGACCACGCGGGTGACCGGATGAAGTCGGGTGCCGGAGCCGCCGGCCAGGACAATGCCTTTCATGCAATCCTCCATCAAGGCGCTGGCCTATCGGCTCGGTTCTGCTCTTCGAGGTGCAGAATGATGTCAGCGCTCTCTCGATCGGCTCGTCTGCCATACCGCAACGCGCGGGGGGCGACCTCGGAGTTTAACATTATTTTTGTCACCTCGGGGCGGGTCGGAGGTTGTCAAGCAGCCCCCGGGAGG
>CBESWV010000330.1:0-4105 GCA_965533305.1 uncultured bacterium
ACCTCGGCGAGGTAGGCCTCGGCGTGGGCCTGCCAGGAATAATGCCGTCGAACGCCTTCGATGCCGTTTTGGGAGGCCTTCTCCCACGCCTTGCGGTCGCGCAGGAGTTTGAGGAGTGCCTCGATGATTGCCCCCGTGTCCAGCGGGTCCACGAGTTCACCGTTGTGGCAGTTGGCTATGATGTCCACCGGCCCGCCGTTTTCGGTGACCACCACCGGCAGGCCGCTGGCGGCCGCCTCCAGGATGGTCAGCCCGAAGGGTTCGGTAAGAGCCGGATTGACGAACACACCGCCGGACGCCGCCGCCAGACGATAGATGGCCGGCACCTCGTCGGCGCTGTGATTCTTGGGCACCGCGACCTTGCCGTAGAGGTCGTAGCTGTCGATCACCAGCAGGATATCGGTCAGCACCGACTGGGCGCCATCCTCCATGTCGCGGATATCGTCGCGATTGCCGGCCACGATCAGCAGATTGGCCAACTGCTGCAGGGCCTTCGACTCGCCGTACGCCTCGATCAAGGTCAGGATGTTCTTACGTTCGTCCGGCCGCGACAGCGCGAGGATCAGCGGATTGTCCGGATCATTGAGGAAGCGCGGCAGCTGCTCTGCGAACGCGATGGGCTCGCTCGGTATCGGCGGGTGGAACTGCTTCAAATCGGTGCCGGGCGGGATCACCGTCATGCGCGCCGGGTCGTAGTAGTTGTACAGGCCGTACTGCTCCTCGATCTCGTTGTGGCTGCTGGTGATCACCAGCGCGCTGTTGGCGAGCACCTCCTCCTCGGCATCGATGCGGCGTTCCATGGCGTAGGTATGCTCGATCTCCTCGCGCGACAGTCCTTTGGCCAGCAGGCGCTTCCGCTTGTCGCGGCCGAGCGAATGGCCGGTGTGGATCAACGGGACGCCCAGCTGATTGGTCAGGCGCACGGCCACGTAGCCGGCATCGGCATAGTGGCTGTGCACCACGTCCGGCATGGTCGGCTGCTCGTTGAGCCAGGTGACCAAGTTGTCCATGAAGCTGTCGAGGTGATCCCACAACTGCTCCTTGGCGATGTACTCTTCGGGTCCGGCTTCGATGCGCACGATGCGTGCCTTGTCGGAGAGGGCCTCGATGGGCTCGGCATAGTCTGCACTGACGGTCGGATCGACAATTCGCCGGGTGATCAGGTCCACCTGCGCCACATCATCGCGCTCGGCCAGGGCCCGCGCCAGGTCGACTACATACTTGGTCTGGCCGCCGGTATCGGCATCGCGGCCGAGTTCCAGATTGTGACCGCGGATCAGGCCGTGGATGCTGATCAGAATCAAATACTGCTTTGTGTGTGCGTGTTCCACTAAGAGGATAGTGTATTGCATTTCCACGCCCGTCTCGAGTACGTCGAAAGATGTGACTCAAGGGGGCCGACAACGACGAATCGGGCGTTAGGGAGCCCCGGGGGAGCGGTCCTGACTCCTGTGTTCTAGCCGGCAGAGCGCGTTTGATCTGGAGATGCCCACCAGAGTGCGAAACGACGCGGGGATGCGCACCTCTCCTTGACCGCCATTGGCGATGGCTTTTCGGTTGAGGCTCAACGGGGCTTGGATGCTGCGACCGCTGGTGGGCCTCGGCCACGTGCATGAGGATGCGGACGAGCAGATCGCGGGGGGCGAAGGTCGAAGAGTTTGCAACTCCTTATTATGGAGTACTTACTGTCCACCGCGTCATGTCTCCGGACTCGAAGCCATCGGCGAAGATGACGCCTTCAACGGCATCGAGGTCGATGACCGCGATTCCAGCGACCATGGCATTGCCGGCGGATCCGGCCGCGAATGCCACATCCAGCGAACCATCGACGACCTCGACCTCATGGCCGATGGTGAGGGGCCCGTGACGGTGGGTCCGCTCCAAGACGTCGAGCTCCGTGAGCCACGAGGCTCCTTCGACCGCGATGTCAAAGCGACGATCACCCGGGGCGGAGACGGAGGTCTCGGCCTCGAAAAGCACTAGAAAGTAACGGCCCGCGGGGACGGGGATCGAATACGAGAAATTTCCCCACCGGTAGGTCCCGAAGAGCGGGTCGTCACGGGTGCCGAGGATTCCGATGGTGGACGCCGAAGTGGATCCCCCGGTGGAGTGCTGATCGCTGGTGAAATCGATCCCCATGGAGGTCGAGGTTGCCGGCCCATTGCTGTTGACCGCCGCAGCGATCGGCGGGTCGAGACCGCCGAGGATCACGATCTCGAGGGTGCTGGAGCCCTGAAGAGCCCCGTCATCCACCGCCGCGCGGAGAAGGTATCTTCCCGGTGCCGCCGCCTGGAATATCGCCAGCGAACCGTCGGGAGAAAGCAGGGCCCCGCCGGGCCCCTCGAGGATTTCCCACAGAGTTACCCCGAGGGCTCCGTTCGGCAGACCGTCATCGGTGACCGCGGCATGTACATCGAGATCATCTCCAACCCGGCCGAGGGCCGGCCCGCCGATGACGACCCGAGGTGGCTGGTTGGGATCGCTGGTCGATGTCGCCGTGAGCGTGTCCGAGTAGGTGCTCGCACCGCCCAGGGAAGCCACGTAACTCGTGCCCTCGGCCTCGATCCTGATGCGGCCGCTGCCCGACGGAAGGGTGATGGGGCCGGCGGTCCAACTCGCGGTGCCCGCCGCCGCACCGCTTGCGCCCCAGTCGGAGAACCAATTGACCTGCGCGGTCGCGGCCCCGGGATTGCCGGTGGATCCGCTGAGGGTGATTTCGGAGCCCGCGGTCGCCCAGGCGGCATGGGTCGTGGGATCAGTGATGTGGACAAAGGGCGAAACCGATCCCGGCCGCCAACGGCGGTGCGCGCGCAACCAGTCGAAGGTCTCGGGCAGCAGATAGACGTTGTCCCAGACGGCGTGACCGCCCGAGTCGAACTCGGTGTAGATGGGGTCACCACCTTCGTTGTGGAGCCTCGTGACCATGTCTCGCGAGCCGGCAACCCCTACGGTCGGGTCGTTGGCGGCGTGGAAGATCCACTGGGGAACCGTGAACGAGGCCGAAGAGGCCGCGGTCGATCCCCAGCCGCAGATCGGGGCCCCGGCGGCGAAGAAGGTCGCGAAGTTCTTCAGCGTCATCCATGTGCCGTTGCCGCCCATGGAGAGCCCGGTGACATACGCCCTGGAGGCGTCATAGCCGAACTCTTCGGCCACATCCTCAAGGATGTCGGCGATGTAGATTTGATTCTGGGTGTTGCCCCAGTCCACCCCGGT
This sequence comes from uncultured bacterium, assembly GCA_965533305.1. Lineage (GTDB taxonomy): Bacteria > Acidobacteriota > Thermoanaerobaculia > Thermoanaerobaculales > Sulfomarinibacteraceae > JAHECW01. The sequence continues at coordinate 3,214 of CBESWV010000330.1, forward strand.
CGGACACTGTGGGGCGATCATGAGCATGGGTTCGGCCGCCAGATTGGCCCCGTCGACGAGCTCCATGGCGTAGTTGGCCCGGTTGTTGAGCTGCGAGGTGTTGTTCGAACCCCGCTCACCGGCGCCGTGGAGAAAGAGAATCACCGGGCATTCGACGGGCGCCGCGCACACCGCGGGGACAAATACCCGGTAGGGCAGCCCGGATCCGCCCGGTTCGCTGTTCCGGTACAGAAAGTCGGTGGCGGACGTGGCGTGGGCGGGGACGGAAGCGAGGATCGCGACGAGGACGACGATTCCTACGGCGACTTGGTTCATTGGTGATCTCCCCCTTGGAGACTCGGTCCACCAACAGAGTAGCGATCCGCCGTCTCGGTGAATGTGACTTTGGCGGCGGAGAGCGCGGGAACGTTACAATGACCGCCAACCGAACGATCCTCAACCAGAGCCCGAAGTAGGGAGGGAACCATGACGACGACCACGCAACGTACCGGAAGCTGTCTCTGCGGCGCTGTCCGCATCATCGCCAACCAGGCGAAAAACCGGGTTGGGGCATGCCACTGTTCCATGTGCCGGACCTGGGGTGGCGGCCCGTTGATGGCCATCGATTGCGGAACCGAGGTCGAGATCGAGGGAGAGGACAGTATTTCGGTCTTCGAATCTTCCGACTGGGCGGAACGGGGATTCTGTTCGAAGTGCGGAACCCACCTCTACTATCTCCTCAAGCACAACTGCCAGTACTTGATGGCGGCGGGTTTCTTCACCGACTCCGATGGTTTGAACTTCGATCACCAGGTATTTATTGACGAGAAGCCCGACTTTTATGAGTTTTCCAACAAGACCAAGAACATGACCGGCGCCGAGGTCTTTGCCAGATTCAACTCCTCGTCGTAGT
>CBESWV010000331.1:0-4076 GCA_965533305.1 uncultured bacterium
CCGCTGATGACCCGAGTGGCGACGATATCGAGAGAACGGACCGACGACACGAACTCGAGCACGGTGTGCCCCTGCCGACCATGACACTCGCCAAATTGGCCCTTCAGCAGGATGACCGATCCCTGGCCATGGCGACGCTGGAAAGCCTGATTGAACGAGATCCGACCAACACCGAAGCCATTGCGATGCTCGGCGACCTCGATGCTTTGGAAGAGACCTCCGCAAACGAGCGGCTGCGGGCCGTGCGGGCGACAACAAAGATCGTCGCGTTGCAGGGCTGGCTCGACGCGGTTAGACTGGCCGCGGAGAGGCGGGTGCAGTGAATTTCGACGAGGTGGTGACAGATTTGCTCAATCGGTGTCCCGGAGCCGGCGGGGTTGCTGTTTTCGATTCCGACGGAATTCCTGTCGTCACGGCGCCGAGAGACGGCAATCTCGAAGGTTTGAGCGCCGAGTTCGCCTCGATCGTCAAGAGACTCGAACAGGCCGGTCGAGAGTTCGAGCATGGTCAGCTGCAGCAGCTGTCGGTCTTCGCAGAGAACACAGTCGTGATCCTGACGTCCATTGCAGCGGGTTACTTCCTGATGCTCATCGTGGATCGTCACGGACTGGTCGGCAAGGCCCGCCTTCTCAGTCGCCTGACCAGCGAGCGGCTCTACACTGAATTTGTCTGAGGTACCACATTGATGTTCAAGTTCGATGAGCTATGTGAGCTGATTCGTATCGTCGGCTCGACCGATGTGGCGATGCTCGAGATCGAGCACGCCGGCGGTCGTCTGCGAATTGACGGCAAGGCCCCGGCGCCGTTGGTGAGTCACGCCGCTCCGATGGCCCAGGCCCCGGCGGCGGCGACCATCGAGTCCGGCCCGGTGGCAGCGGGACCGCAAAGCGCGGCGCCCGACACCCCGGAGGCGGCCGGTGTCGACGATGATCTGCACTATGTCGTCTCACCCATCGTCGGAACTTTCTACCGGGCGCCGAACCCGGATGCCGATCCCTATGTCAAAGTCGGCGACATGGTCGACGACGGGAAAACACTCTGCATCATCGAGGCGATGAAGCTGATGAACGAGATCGAGAGTGATTCCTCCGGCACTATCGTCAAGGTCTTCCCCGAGGACGCCCAGCCTGTGGAGTTTGGCGAACGCCTCTTCGCCATCCGGCAGTCGTAGCGGCCTCCGGTCGGATCATGTTTTCAAAGATCCTGATTGCCAACCGCGGCGAAATCGCCGTGCGGATCATCGCCGCGTGCCGTGAGCTCGGTGTCGCCACCGTAGCGGTCCATTCCGAGGCCGATCGCGAATGCCTCCACGTCAAGCTCGCCGACGAGTCGGTCTGCATCGGTCCCGCGGCGTCGACGGATTCCTATCTCAACGTGACCAATGTCATCGCGGCGGCCGAAATGACCGGGGCGGAGGCGATCCACCCCGGCTATGGTTTCCTCGCCGAGAACGCGAGGTTCGCCGAGATCGCTCAGGAATGCGGCCTGACCTTTATCGGTCCGTCGGCCGAAGCCATCCGCCTCATGGGCAACAAGGCGGCTGCACGCAGCGCGGTGGCCGAGGCGGGATGTCCCGTCCTCCCGGGCTCCGAGGGCGCCTTGACCGGCGTCGATCATGCGCTTGTTCTGGCGGCGGAGATCGGCTATCCGGTGATCCTCAAGGCATCGGCCGGTGGCGGTGGTCGTGGGATGAGGGTGGCCTGGAATGATGATGAGTTGAAGAACGCCTACGCCATGGCCTGGAACGAAGCCGAGAAGGCCTTTGGTGATCCCACCCTCTATCTCGAGAAGTTTGTTCAGAATCCGCGCCACATCGAGTTTCAGATCCTCGCCGATGAACAGGGCCGGGTGGTCCACCTCGGCGAGCGTGAGTGCTCGATCCAGCGCCGGCACCAGAAGATCCTCGAAGAGGCGCCTTCGGTGGTCCTCGACGACGAACTTCGGGCCGAGATGGGTCGCGCCGCGGTGGCCGTCACCCGAGCGGCAAAGTACGTCAACGCCGGGACTGTCGAGTTCCTGCTCTCCGACGACAATACCTTCACTTTCATGGAGATGAACACCAGGATCCAGGTGGAACACCCGGTGACCGAGCTCGTCACGAGTGTCGATCTCGTGCGGGAACAGTTGAGGATCGCCTCCGGCAAACCCATTTCGATCCCCAAACGCCGGCAGATTCGACCCAGGGGGCACGCCATCGAGTTTCGGATCAATGCCGAGGATCCCGACAATCTGCGCCCGTCACCCGGTTTGATCACCCACCTCGCCCTGCCCGGCGGGCCGGGAGTGCGGGTCGACACTCATATCTACTCCGGCTATTCGGTACCGCCCTACTATGACAGCCTCATCGCCAAGCTCCTGGTTCACGGTAAGGACCGAAAAGAGGCCATCGTCCGCGGCCGCCGCGCGCTCCAGATGTTTCAGATCGAGGGCATCAAGACCTCGATCCCGCTCCAACTCCGGATCCTCGACGACAAGGATTTCCAGGCCGGTGACTTCAGCACCAGCTTCATGGAGCGGTACATCTCGAAGTAATTCTTAATTTTTAATTCTAAATTTTGAATGACATCGCAGCGGGTGAGACAGCGCCGGGATCGGCCGGTTGCGATGAAATTCATAATTCATAATTCATAATTCATAATTTCCCCGAGTGGTACCATTGTTCGGTGTCGAATCTCTATCTTGTAGGTTTTATGGGCGCCGGCAAGACCGCGACCGGCAGGGTCGTCGCCCGCCGGATGGGTCGAGCGTTTGTTGATCTCGATGATGTCGTGGAAGAACGGCTGGGGCTGTCTGTTCGGGAAATTTTTGAAACTCTCGGTGAAGATCGGTTTCGTGAAACCGAATCCGCGGAGTTGGGAAAGACCACCCTGGGGAGCGATCTCGTCGTCGCCACCGGAGGCGGGGTTTTCTCCGACCCCGACAACCGACGTCTGATCGAAGAAGCCGAGGCCGTATCGGTCTTTCTCGATCCACCATGGGAGGCGATCTGCTCTCGACTCGACGAGAACGACCGCGCACGACCCAAGTGGATTGACGACCGCCAGGCCCGCGCTCTCTTTGTCAAACGGCGGCCGGATTACCTGCTCGCTGATATCCACCTCGAGCTGACCGGAGCCGAGTCGCCGGTGGATGTCGCCGACATGATTCGCAGCGCGCTCGCGGAGATCCAGTGCGCTACCTGATTCTCTCCGATGTTCACTCGAACTGGGATGCCCTTCAGGCTGTCCTGCGCCACGTACGGCGAAAGAAATATGATCGCGTCGTCTTTCTCGGCGACGCAGTCGGCTATGGTGCATCGCCCAACAGGGTCCTGAACTGGCTCCATGGACTCGGCCCGAGCGCCGTCATCGTTCGTGGAAATCATGATCGCGTGTGTTCGGGGCTCGACAGTGGCGATTATTTCAACCGATACGCCCGCGAAGCCGTGGCTTGGACTTTTGATCGACTTGACGACCGAAACCTCGAGTTTCTCCGATCATTCCCGGAGGGCCCCGTCGAGCTCGGCCCGGATGCGGCGATCTGCCACGGCGCGAGCTTTGACGAGGACGCCTACATCTTCTCCGTTTACGATGCTCAGCAGGCGTTCAGGTCTTTGCCCCACCCGACCACCTTCTTTGGTCATACGCATGTGCCGACCCTCTTTTCTCTCCAGATCGAACAAGGAACGACCAATATTCGTGCGCGGCTTCTCAGCGGCAGTCGGACGATCATCAATCTCGAGCCCGAGACCCGCTATCTGATCAACCCCGGATCGGTGGGCCAGCCGAGGGATCGTGACCCGCGTGCGGCCTACGCGATCTTCGACCAGGAAAGCCGCCGCGTCTATCTCTACCGCGTCCCCTATCCGGCGTCCGCCGCCCGCCGACGGATCATTCAAGCGGGTCTCCCACCCGTCCTCGGCGACCGACTCCTCCACGGAGCATAGATATGTTGGTGCGACAGACGATCCCGATCGTGTTGCTTGTCATGACCGTCCTGACGACCGCTGCTCCGACCGCGGCGCAGGACCCGGAGAGTTTCGAAGCGCGAGCCGAGTACCTCCTTCGCCGGATGGACTCCGGACTCCTCCCGACACC
>CBESWV010000332.1:0-4068 GCA_965533305.1 uncultured bacterium
GTCAGTGAATCGATCTCGGTGGTCAGGTCGTCGACCACGAGAAGTTGACCGCTTTCGACATCGAATGACACGAGCCTCCGGCGCGTATTGGGGTGGGCCCCGCCGGTGTAGGCGAACTCGGTGATGTCGATGGTGGCCACAATGGGTGTGTTCGTGATTGCTGACGCCGAAATCTCGACGGACCACTCGGCGGTCGCGTCGGGGAACGCCTCGACAAAAGCCCGATGCTCGGCGAGGAAGGCCGCCGCGAGTTCTTCGGCGTTGTTGATCGGGTTTCCGACCTCGTCGGGAAGCAGGGAACGCATCCGGCTGACCAGATCGTGGATGAGATAGATATCGATATTGTCCCGCGCGGCCTCGGTGCCGCCGCCCGTTGTCGCGATGGTCTTCAGTTTGACCCGCGCGCACTTCGCCTCGGACTCGACGCAGGCACGGCTTTCCGCCGAGATCTCGCGGAGGTTGAACCGGATGGCGCCCCCGTTTTCATCAATGGGTACCGTCGGGTCGGTGCCACACGCAAGGACGGCGAGGAAGACAGCAGAAACGATGAGATGGCGGGAGTGGAACATGGATCCTCCTGAGAAAGTGTACTGCGGTCTGGGGTTCTCGGGCCAGGTGACCCTGCTCACCCGGGCAACCGGGGGGCAGGTGTAGAGTGAAGTCGGCCCCTGATTGACGGGATGTTGCAGGAGATCGATACTCCATGGAGGTAGCGCCGTGCGGACAAGCGTCCTGCGATCAATATGTGTTCTCGTCGTCGGACTGACGGCGGCAGGTCTGAACGCCGATGATTGTGACTGGGAATGGGTCAACCCGACGCCGCCGAGATTCGATATTTACCGTCTCAAACAGGAGATCAACGCCTTTGTCGGGGTCGGCGCCGCAGGGACCATCATCCGCAGTGGCGACGGCTTTCGGTGGGAATTAGTCGAAAGCGAAGTTTCCGGCGATCTCTTCGGCGTCGACTGGGGAGCGGGCGTGTTTGTGGCGGTGGGCGACGGTGTTGTGCTCCGCAGTGTTGCGGGATACGACTGGAGCATCGTCCATGTCGATCCCGATGCCCGGTTGGTCGATGTCGAATTCAGCGCCTCGCGTTTCGTTGCGGTCGGCGACGGGCTCGATGGTCATGTCCTGACGAGTCGTCTTGGTACGGATTGGGAATCTGTGCCGGTTCCATGGGGCGGGGTCGCAAACAGTATCACCGGCTCCGATGACGGCTTCTACGTGGCGGTCGGAACCGGGATCTGGTTCAGCCCGGATGGGTTCGACTGGGTCTTCGAGGACTCTGCCCCGGCGACCCTGGCGTTCTCCGACGAAGGATCACAGACCAAGGCCACCGGCTCTGACCTCTTCGAACTGGACCGGATCGATGTCGCCTGGACGGGGAGTCGGCTCCTCTGGGCCGGGGGGAGCGAACTCTGGTCCCGGGAGTCGGTTGATGAGTGGCATCTGGTCTCGACCCTCGGCGGGTGCGAGCCATGGAGCGACTGGCTCGGTGTGGTCGCCGGACCGGGCTGGGCGCTGGCGAGCGGAATCTCGGGTTGTCCGAGTCCCTATCTCGATCCGACGGCCTCGCTCGTCATCAGCGTTGATGGCGGGAACTCATTCGGCAATCCTTGGGAGATCGAGCTGGGCGGTTTCCCGGCGCTCGCTCGCTATGGTTCGAGGTGGGTTGCCGCGGGGGCCCTCGGCGATGTCGTCACGAGCACCAACGGGAGTTCCTGGGAGTGCTACAACGGCAACTGCACCTCGCTTGCGTGCGAGGACGAATTCTGTGATCTGACCGCGGGCGAAGATCGCTGGACGGCGGTTGGCGGGGTCGGTCTCTGTGAAGACGGCCTCAAACGCAGATCCGGCGGAACCTCGGCAACATCAAGCTCCGGCGAGCAGTGGGAGATCCACCCCATCGCCGGCGATCGATTCCGGGGTGTCACCTACGCCGGGCTGCAATACGTGGGCGTCGGTGATGGTTGGGTCGCCCGAAGCAGCAGTGGAGTCACATGGACGATTGAAAGCTCGCCCGAAGGAGCCGTGCTCCACTCGGTCGCGGCCGGGGGTGGGTCGATGGTCGCCGTGGGCCAGGGCGGCGATCTCTTCGTCAGCGATGACGGAGCAACCTGGTTCAAACCCTTTCTGTATGTCACCGCCGATCTCGACCGGGTGGTCTGGCTCGGCGATCAGTTCATCGCCCTCGGTCGTGGGGGGACCATCCTTCGCTCAACCGACGCCTTGAACTGGAACGACGCCCTGGCCGCGACGACCGCGGATCTCAAAGGTGCGGCCGCCGGACCCGACGGTATGATCCTGGTGGGCGATGACGGCACCATTCTCGGAAGTGACGAGGGTGAGGTGTGGACTCGGCGGTTGTCGGGGGTCGGCTCGTCCCTCCAAGATGTGAGCTGGGGTGACGACCGCTTTGTCGCGGTGGGTTGGGATGAGCATGCCGACGGTTCTCGGCCCGCGGTGATGCTGGCGAGTCGCAACGGACGTGATTGGACTCGCCTCGAAGTCCCGGGAGAGGCGCTGAAGCGGGTTCGATGGACCGGAAACTCCTGGCTCCTGGTCGGTGGGGATCGAACGATCATGACCGCCGAATGTCTTGGGACCCTCATCGAACCGGAAATTCAGCACCTCCAGGTGCCCCATGCCGCGACCATCGATCTCGTGGTCCACCTGTCCGAGGCTGCAGATGAGGATGCCTCGATCACGGTGACCTCCTCGCTGCCCGCCGATGTGGTGGTGCCGGAGGAGGTGACGATACTTGCCGGGTCCGACACCGTCTCTATTCCGGTGACGGGGGCCGGGGTGGCGGCGTACGCGGTGCTGACCATGACCCTGCCGGATGACCTCGGTGGCGGATCGACTATCGTGCTTGCCTCGGTCCAACCACCCGAAGGCAGACCGCGGATGCCATCAGGAAGAGTGACTCCCTGATCATCAGGCGGCGAACTCGTCGGTTTGGTGCATCGGCTTCTCCGTTCCCCTGTAGAATCGACGTGTGACCCGCACGATCCCGGCGCTCATCCGTAGCCTACGGCCCGAACAGTGGCTCAAGAACGGCTTTGTTCTCGCGCCGTTGGTCTTTTCCGGTCTCCTCGACGATCCGAATGCGTGGGGGAGAAGCCTGCTCGCCGTGGCCGCGTTCTGCTTGGCCTCGTCGGCGGTCTATCTCGTCAACGACGTACTCGACCGCGAGGCCGACCGCCGCCATCCGACCAAGCGCAACCGGCCCATTGCCGCCGGTGAGGTTTCGGTTGGGATGGCGTTGGTGACCGCCTCGGTTCTGGCCGCGGCGGCCATGGTTGCGGCCATGGCGCTGGGAAGCCTCTTCCCCGCCGTACTCGGGAGCTACATTCTGCTCGTGGTGCTCTATTCGGCGGTCCTCAAACGTGTGGTCTTCATCGATGTCCTTGTCCTCGCCGCGGGTTTTGTGCTCCGCGTGGTCGGCGGCGCGGTGGCCATCGATGTTCCGGTGTCGCGATGGTTGCTTCTCTGCGCCTATCTGCTTGCCCTTTATCTCGCCCTGGGTAAGCGACGTTCGGAGCTCGCGCTGCTCGGCGATGACGCCGGAACCCATCGTGAGGTCCTCGGCCACTACACTCTGGGACTCGTTGACCAGGCCATCAGCGTCGTTCTCGGTGCGACGGTGCTGGCCTACACCCTCTACACAGTTGCGCCGGACACGGTGGCCAAAGTCGGTTCCGAGGGACTCATGGTGACAGTGCCGGTGGTGCTCTACGGCCTCTTCCGCTACCTCTATCTGCTTCACCGCCATGAACTCGGCGGCAACCCTACGCGCGTGATCGTCACCGATCGACCGCTTCTGATCACCGTTGTGGTCTGGCTCGCCGTCGCGGCGACGGTCATCCGCGCAAGTTGAGGCTGGAATTGCCCTGCCCGCCGAACTCAGTCAGGAAGAATTCGAAGGGTTGGAGGCGCTGGGCTACGTCCACTGAGGTGGGATCGCCGCAGTCGTCATCGGCGCAGGCTAGATCGTCACATCAACATCAGTTATGAATTATGAATTATGAATTACGTCGCAAAGCACATTCGCTGCGACGGTGCGAC
>CBESWV010000333.1:0-4049 GCA_965533305.1 uncultured bacterium
CAAGACGGCCGCCTCAGCATCGCAGAGGTCTCGGACCTCCAGCTCGACGAGCCCATCGTGGTTCTCTCGGCATGTCGGTCCGCGGTGGGCGTGATCCTGCAGGGTGAGGGCGTGCTCGGTCTGACGCGGGCTTTCTTTGAGGGCGGCGCCCGCACGGTGGTCGGCAACCTGTGGTCGGTCGACGATCGTGACGCATCGGTCCTCGTCGATCGTTTCTATCGTCATCTGGTAGCCGGTTCATCCGTCGCGGATGCGCTCGCCGGTGCGCAGCGCGAGCTTTGGGCCGCCGGTGAGCCAACAAGGGCCTGGGCCGGGCTCGTGGTTCTGGGTGACGGCGACCGCTCGCTCGCCCCCAGCCGGCGTCCTCCCCGGTCATGGCTGAACCCGATCCTCGTGGCTGCGGTCGTCGCGCTGGGCTTTTTCATCGTGGCGAGGTTCGTGCGATTGTTTCGCTCGTAGCACAGACGATCTCGGAATCGTCTGGTCGACGGCGTTCAATACAGGTTTTGAAGAAGAATTGACCGGCGCTCGATCGGTCAACGTCATCCGGATCACATTTCTCCGGGCCGTTCGGTGGTATTTGTTGACACCGCAACATGAGGCTCCCATAGTTACTGCTCGAGATCCGATCTCAGCATTCAAGGCCATACCCCGGGATGCCAACCGGAAGGAATACACCATGCGAAAGTCCGCCATTGCCTCGGTCATCATTCTGCTGGTTGCCGGCGCCGTCTCGGCCCAGACCATCGTTCAGAGCCGGGGCATCGACGCCCGCGTCGACTACGCCTCACTGGCCGACTACGGCCCTTGGGACGATCGGAACTATGGGCTCAACCAGGACGATCTGGCGGTGCTGGGTGAGAACGAACGCGAGCTGACGGTGCGCGCGCCGCTCTTCTATCGGGCGGAGATCCGAAAACGATTCGGACATCTCCTCACAACCGGGCCGGTCCAATACCCGCGCAGCACCCTGCCCCGTTTTCTCACCGAGTACGGCGGCTTCCTCATCGACGGCATGCTCTACCGGAATCTGCAGCATATTGATGGGCGCTATCTCGTCGACACCAGCGAGCCCTATATGTCCCAGGAGGACTACGAGGACCTTGGAGGCAAGTCACTGACCGGGGATGTCCGGGTGACCAGTCCGGTGGGTGCGGCGGAATCCGCGGTGGCCATCAACCCCGTCAACCCGAGTCTGGTGATCTCGGGGACAAACGGTCCCGGCAGCGGCCAGGAGATGCAGTACTCCACGAACGGCGGTGAGTCCTGGGCCGCAGCCGGCGCCCTGCCCTATGGGGGAACCTGCTGCGATCCCACGGTGGCCTGGTCATCCGACGGCACCAAGGCGTATTCGGCGACCCTCGGCAACAACGTCTACATCTACCGTTCGGCCGATGGCGGGCAGACCTGGACTGATCTCGGCACCGAGCCGGGCGGCGACCAGCGGCGCGAGGTCGGCAGCGGCGTCGACAAGGAGTATCTCCATGTCGACACCTATCCCACATCCGCGTGCCTTGACGACATCTACCTCACATGGCACGAGGGCAACACTATGAAGTTCTCCCGGTCGACCGACGCCGCCCACACCTGGACGAGCCCCATGACAATCTCGAGCGGAAGCTCTGAACGTGGCATCGGATCCGACATCACTTCGGACAAGAACGGCAAGGTCTACTACTTCTGGCCTGCCTTCAACAGCAGCAAGATCCTCGTGAGAACCTCTGACGACTGCGGGGTCAGCTTCGATCCGACCACCGAGGTTGCGACCAGCCAGGCCTCCTACGACTTCCCCATCCCGTCGATGAATTTCCGCCGCGTCTTTGTCTATGTCGCAGCCGCGGCCGATCTGAGCAATGGCCCCTTTGGCGGCAGCGTCTACGCTTCGTGGACCGACTCCACCGCAGCTCCGAGCGGGACCGCGAGCAACAACCACGCTCGGATCCAGGTCACCTACTCGCGCGATGGCGGAACCACCTGGGACGTCTCGACACCGCACGAGACCGCCGACGCCGACACCGTGGATCGCTGGCACCAATGGCTCGCCGTCGGCGGGGACGGGACCGTCCACACCGTGTTCTATGACACCCGAAACGACCCTGCGCGGACATCCGTTGACATGTACTGGTCCCACTCCACCGATGGTGCGGTGTCGTGGAGCACGCCCGAGAAACTGACATCACAGATCTCGCCGCACATCGAAGACGGATTCCAGAACGGCGACTACAACGGGATGGATGTCGTGATGAACGAGCTCATCGCCATCTTCACCGACAACCGAAACGAGGGCGGCGGTACCAGCGATTCCGTCGATGTCTACGCAGCCGGGCAGACCATTGATGGCGGAAGCTTGATCTTTGCCGATGGCTTCGAGTCGAGCACCACCGGTGCGTGGTCGTCCACCACACCCTGATCACGACCCGGAGCATTTGGACCCTTTCAGCGCTGGTGTGAAAACCGAAAAAGGCCGTTCGGGCATCGAACATTGATCGACTCCGAACGTACATCCTCCTGACGTCGTCTCAAAACGATGATGGAGGTTGTGCGATGCGGATGGGCTCGAAGATATGCGGCCTCGCTATCGGAACTCTGCTGCTCGGGAGCGCCCTCGATCATGCCGACTCTTTCGCGATCGATATCGTGGATGCCGCAAAGCGAGGCGACTATCACGCCATCCACCGACTCATCGAGGACTCGCCAGCCGTCATCGGCGCCGACTCGTTCTTCTGTGTTCAGGAGCCGTGGCGGGTGGAGTTCGAGCGGGGCGACGACGGCAGCGTCGAGACCATCGCCCTTCACTTCCTCCGTCGATCGGTGAAAGGAGTGAAGAGTGAGAACTGAATAGTGAATAGTGAAAAGTTCAGCCTCATGCAAAATTCGAGAATAGGACACTGGAGTCTTCCGACCCTCCTCACCATTAGGCCGGCGAGACACCGGCCCTACAATGGATCTCAGCCCTTTGTAGTGCTGGCGTCTCGCCGGCACAGAGACCACGAACCATCGGGAAACAGGGTTTTTGCAAGAGGCTCCATTTTTCACTATTCACTTTTCACTTTTAACTATTCACTCTTAGCTTTTCACTCACTCCACCCCGACGTGTCGCCGCTCTCGAATCCATCGGCAAAGAGCCCCGGCACGACCACCGATCGTACACAGTCGTAGGTCTCCGCGATGCGCGGACCGGTATCGATGACCGCGAAGTCGCTGATGGTCACATCCGTCGCCCCCGGGGTCTGGTCGAAGATGCGGGAGTCGATCCCGAGGTCGGTCCACTTGGTCGTGGTGTAAAGATCACTCTCGGCGGTCAGGGCTACGGTGCCTCCGTCGGCGAGGACGATTCCGAATCGGACAAAGGTGTTGAGGACTACACGTGCCGCGGGCGGGTACTCAAAAACCGGAAAATCGGACCGCAGCCGCAGCCTGGCGCCGTACGGAACCGAACCGACCGGGCCGCTGGGTCCACCGGCGTGGGATGCCGGTCGGACGTAGACTCGACCGCTGACACCGCCAAGTCCCGGGTCGTTGGCCATCCGCGCATTGGGCAGGATGAAACGAATGGCGTGACCGAGGTCGCCGCCGCCGGTCGGATCGGAGTCGAGCGAGGTCTGGATCTCGTCGGCGTTGAAGAGCAGGGCCGACATCGGGAAGCCCGCGGCATCGGCACTGGTGCAGTGATCACCGCGGCCCTCCGGCGGGTAGGCGCCGCCAAGGTGCCAAACCGCGAGACAGTGGGTTTCAATCTCGGTGGCGCTCGCTTCGGTCACCAGATAGGCCTCGTAGAGGGTGTTGCCCTGGACAACCAGCAGGTGGCAGTCATTGTTCAGGTTGTCGCAGCTCAGACCAATCTCGCCCTCGATGGCAGCACCGGGGGGAACCGGCATCTCGATACCCAGCGGTTCGCAATCGGGATCGTAGTAGCCCCATGGATGGCTGACGGTGGTTCGCGTCGGTGATCCCGGCGGCGCGTGAACCACGTGCAGGCTGAAGTCGATCTGCATCCGTCCGTTGCCGAAGCCGCCGAGACCCGAGACGGTCGCGATCATCGTCGTCGA
>CBESWV010000334.1:0-3999 GCA_965533305.1 uncultured bacterium
CGGCCGGTCCAAAGGAGACGGGAACGACCTCCTCGACCCCGGGGATCCGGCGAAGAGCCTCGGCGTCATCGATGCTGAGCTTGTGGGTGGTGCCGCCGAGCACCCCGGGCATCCCGAGGGTTTTGACCTTGCCGGGGTTGATCCCGATGAGGGTGGTGCCGAACTGGGTGAACTGGCCGACGATGTAGTCGCGGGTCCCCTCCCCCAGTGAGGTCAGGAGGATCACTGCGGTCACCCCGATCCCGACACCCAACGCCGACAGAAACGACCTCAGGCGCTGGCCGCCCAAGGCGCCGATGACGAAACGGACGATCTCGAGGAAATCCATCAGCTCGACCCTTGGCCGAAATTATGAATTATGAATTTTGAATTATGAATTAACAGTGGATCCAGCAAACCCTTCAGGACTTCTGCGTGGAGCGCGTCAAATACGACACCGCATCGCAAGAAGGCGGGATGCCGGTGAGCATCCAACTGAGAATCCATGGTTCTGAACCCTGGCACCCTCACCGCAGGGTTCCTATTGCCGTCTGCGATGGAATTAAAAATTCATAATTCAAAATTCATAATTCCGTTGTCATCGTCCCACCAACGCCTCGACGGGATCGAGGTTAGCCGCGCGTCTCGCCGGCACGACCCCGAAGACGATTCCGACACCGAGCGACACCGCCAGCGACGCGGCAACGGCCCAGGTGGGCGCCGCCGCCGGGAAGGTGGGATAGATCTGAACAAAAACCCGGATCGACAACCAGCCGGCCGCCAGGCCCACCGCACCACCGAGACTCGAGAGCACCGAAGCTTCGGCGATAAAGACCGCCAGCACCTGGCGGGTCGTCGCCCCCAGTGCTTTGAGCAGGCCGATCTCCCGCTTGCGTTCGGCCACCGCCACCAACATCACATTCATGATCCCGACACCGGCCACGGTGAGCGAGACCGAGGCGATGCCAACCAGCGCCAGGGTCAGCACGTTGAAGACCGAGTTGAAGGTCGAGACCACCGCGTCCTGGGTGATGACCGTGACATCCTCGACCCGGTGCCGTTCGGCGAGAAGGTCGATCACGGCCTTCTTCGCCGGAGCGAGGTTACTTTCGGAGCCGACCTCCACAAGGATCCGGAAGAGCGACGATCTGTTGAACATCCGCATTGAGGTCCGCACCGGGATAAAAACGATGTCGTCGAAATCAAAGCCGAGCGACCGCCCTCGTGGGGCGAGCACCCCGACGACCCGAAAACGCCACTCCGCGATCCGGACGACCTTGCCGAGCGGTGACACCGCCCCGAAGAGCTCCTGCGCGACCTTGAGACCGAGCACCACCTCGTTGCCGCCACGATCAGGATCACCGGGAGTGAGAAAGCGGCCCGATCCGACCACGAGCCGGCGCACCCGTGCGAGTTCCGCGGTGGTCCCGAAGATGCCGACCGACCGTGCCCGGCTGCCGGCTCGAACCACTTCGGTTCCGGTAGCCAGCGGCGCCGCCTCGACCACGAGCGGGATTCTTGCGGCCACGGCGCGATAGTCATCGAGGGTGAGATCGTTGGTGGTTCCGCCGAAGGGCATCATCCCGGTGGTTTCCACCTTGCCGGGAATGACGATGAGGAGATTCGTCCCCAGCGAGCTGAACTCCTGTACGACGTACTGCCGGGCGCCCTCACCGAGCGCGGTCAGAGCCACAACAGCCGCGATTCCCACCGCCACGCCGGCCACCGACAACGCCGTCCGCAGGCGATGGCCACGAAGCGCGCCGACCGCAAAACGGACAAGCTCGGCGGTACTCACGACCGCCGAGCCTTGTCCGAATTTTGAATTCTTAATTTTGAATTATGAATTGACAGTAGATCCGCAACGCGCCCCAAAACTGTATCGCTGTACGCGTCGGATAGGGGACCATAAGACCATCCGGCGGAACGCCTGTGAGCTTCCAACTGAGAATTGACAATTGAAGGCTGAATCTTCATCGCAGCGTCCTCGGCGCCACCTGCGATGCAATTAAAAATTCATAATTCATAATTCATAATTCGCAATTGCGATGTCATGTTCGCTCCACGATGTCGCCATCATCCATCCGCACCCTGTTCTTTGCCCGGACGGCCACCTCGGGATCGTGGGTCACCAGCACCAAGGTCTGGCCATCGCGGTTCATGGCCTCGAGCAGATCCATGACCTCGAAGGCCGACGCCTTGTCGAGGTTGCCCGTGGGTTCGTCGGCGAGCACAAGACCCGGACCCATCACCACGGCGCGGGCGATGGCGACCCGTTGGCGCTGCCCCCCGGAGAGCTGATCGGGACGGTGGTGGGCGCGATCCGCCAACCCCACCGAGTCCAGGGCCTCGGCCGCCCGCGACCGCCGCTCGGCGCGGGACACTCCGGCAAAGAGCATGGGCAGCTCGACGTTGCCCTGCGCGGTGAGCCGGGCGAGCAGATGAAAGAACTGGAAGACAAACCCGATCTGGTCCTGGCGCAACTTGGTTCGTTCGACATCGGAGAGTTGAGAGACATCGCGACCGTCAAAGGCATAGCTGCCCGAGGTCGGTCGGTCGAGACAACCGAGAATGTTGAGCAGGGTCGACTTGCCCGACCCGGACGGTCCGATCACTGCGAGGTAATCGCCGCGACCGATGGTCAGATCCACTCCGCGCAGCGCGTGGACCTCCGAGTCCCCGACCTGGTACGTCCGCCAAAGTTCCCGGAGCTCGATCACGGTACCGCCTTCCACCCCAACCACGAAGACACCAAGACACCAAGATCGTCACAAAGGGCTTTTTGTTCCATCCACCTTCGAGTCTTCGTGTCTTGGTGGTTGTGACGTGCGATGGCTGCGATGGATCTGTCAACTGTTGAATATCGACTGTCGACTTGGGTCATCACCTCGCCTCCGCCAGTGCTCCGACTTCGATCTCGGTGGAGTCCCGAGCCGCGACGATGGCGTCCCCCTCGGCGAGCCCGCTCAGCACCTCGGTGAACTGCCAGTTCTTGAGTCCGGCCTCGATCCGCCCCTCCTCGAGGACACCATCGACCAGCACCAGCACCTTTCCATCCTCCGCCACCGCCGACGACGGCACCCGCAGGACATCCGTGTGCTGATCGAGGATCACCTCGACATCGGCCGAGGTGCCGGGGAGAATCCCCGAAACGACGTCCTGCTCGTTGAAGCTCGCTTCGATTTCGACGGTCCGATTCTGCTCGAGAGCATCGAGAACATAGGGGGCGACCCGTTTGACCCGGCCGAAGAAACGGACGTCGGGCCGCGAATCCACGGTCATCCTGACCGCCTGCCCGACCTTGACTCGCTCGGCATCGACCTCGTCGATGGGAGCGCTGACATAGATCGAAGCCGGATCGAGCAGATCGATGATCGGTGGAATCGGTACTCCCGGTGGTGACGGCGTGATCCACTCACCGACCTCGGTGGAGACCTCGGCCACGGTTCCGCTGAAGGGCGCGCGCAACTCGGTGAACGCGAGTTGAACCTCGACCACCGCCACCCGCGACCTTGCCTGTCCCACCGCGGCGGCACCGGCGGCGCAGGCCGCACGACTCCGATCGCGCTCGGAGCTCAGGGCGTCCAGGCTCTGGTCCGAGGCGATGCCGCTGCCGTGAAGCGAGGTGGTTCTCTCGAACTCGGTCTGGGCGAGATCGGACGCAAAACAGGCCTCGTTGGCTTGGGCTTCAGCGGCGACGACGCTCTTCTTCGCCAGATCCAGCTCCGCCTGCTGGACGCGATCATCAAGCTTGAGCAACACATCACCGGCGGAGACCAGCGACCCTTCAAGGTACGGCGTCGCCACAACCAGCCCGCCCATCTGGGGTGAGAGCTTGGCCCGTCGGTACACCTTGACCGTCCCCGCCCGCGTATTGGTCACGGTCTCCTCGACCACGCCGCGTTCCACCATCGCGATCCGGACCCGGACCACCTCAGGTTGAAATACCGTGAGCTTGAGCCCGACGACCACGAGCGCCAAAAGAACCACAACGATGAGCCAGCGTTTGATGTTCATTGC
>CBESWV010000335.1:0-3996 GCA_965533305.1 uncultured bacterium
GCTGCCGGACGGATGGTTCCGACCGAGGTCAACGGCAGCGAGGCGATTCCGTACGCCGGGGTCGGTGGGCATCGCCCCAGTGGAAGCAAGGCGTCGCCGGCAGTCGCTACGTGTATCGACTACCCGGCAGATGGTGACAAACGCGTGAAATCCATCAAGGAAGCCCTCGAGATGGTCGGCCTCTGCGATGGCATGGTCGTCTCGTCGCACCACCACCTGCGCAACGGCGATGCGGTGGCGAACATGGTCTTCGATACCGCGGCCGAGCTCGGCCGGCGCAATCTGGTGTGGTTTCCCTCGGCGTCCTTTCCGGTCCACGCCAATCAGATCTCCCACCTCGACAACGGGGTGATCCACCACATCGAAGGCTCCATGAACGGGCCCCTCGGCGCCTACTGCTCGGCGGGCAAAATGCGCGGCCTCGGGGTGCTGCGCTCGCACGGCGGTCGGTGGCAGGCGATCCAGGACGGCGAGGTCCACATCGATGTTGCGGTCATCGCCGCCCCGACCGCCGATGCCTTCGGAAACTCAACCGGCGATCGCGGACCCGCGGGCTGCGGGCTGCTCGGCTTTGCCCTTGCCGATTCCATCTACGCCGACAAGGTCATCGTCGTCACCGACAATCTGGTGCAGTTCCCCTGTCTGCCGTGGCAGATCCAGGGCAACAACGTCGATGTCGTCGTTGAGGTCGATTCCATCGGAGATCCGGCCCAGATCGTCTCGGGCACCACGAGGATCACCCAGAGCCCAGACCGGCGCAGGATCGCCGAGCTCGCCGCGCGCTTCTGTGCCGACGCCGGGATCATGAAGTCGGGCTTTTCCTTTCAGGCCGGGGCCGGGGGAACCACCCTGGCCTTTGCCATCTATCTTCGCGATCTCATGCGATCCGCCGGTGTCACCGCTCGGTTTGCCCGCGGCGGGTCGAACAAGTACATGGTCGAGATGCTCGACGAGGGCCTCATCGAGTACATCCTCGACGGCCAGACCTTCGATTTGGACTCGGTGCAGTCTCTCCGGGACGATCCGCGCCACGTCAACACCTCGCCCTTCACCTCGTACAACTTCCACGGCAAGGGCAACTTCGCCTCCATGGTCGATGTCGCGGTCCTCGGCGCCACCGAGGTCGATCTCGCGTTCAACGGCAATGTCGTCACCCACTCCGACGGACGCCTGCTGCACGGGATCGGCGGCTGGCAGAACTGCCTCACGGCCAAGTGCGCCATGCTCCTGGTTCCGTCGTTCAGGGACCGGATTCCGGTCATCGTCGACGAGGTCACGACCGTGTGCGGCCCGGGTGAGCTCATCGATGTGGTGGTCACCGAGCGCGGCATCGCCATCAACCCGCGCCGGCAGGACCTCATCGACGCTGTCGCCGGGTCAAAGCTGCCGATCAAGCCCATCGAGGACCTCAAGGCCGAGCTCGACCGGATCTGCGGCGTACCGCAGAAGGTCCCACGCTCGGATGAACCCATCGCGGTGGTCAAGTGGGTCGATGGAACGATCATCGACACCGTCTGGCGGGTGGGTTGAGCTGGAGCCCCGATCCACCGCAACCACGAAGGCACAAAGACACAAAGGTCTCACGAAGCGCAATGAACGGATCGGCCTGTGGCCGATCCGTTCATTGCCTTGGTGTTTGTTCTTCGTGCCTTGGAGTCTTTGTGGTTGTGACGTTCGAGAAGACAGGATGGAGTTCAGGCTGAACCTCAAGCTACTCTAAACCTTGTGTGTTGCAGCAACTTCGTGTATATTTCCCCGGCTTCGGCGTACCAAGCCGCCGGGCGGAGGTAAATATGAAAGCTGGAATCCATCCCGAGTATCACGAGGTCGAGGTCCATTGCGCATGCGGCAACACCTTCACCACCCATTCAACCAAGCCCGAGATGCGGCTCGAGATCTGCAATGCGTGTCACCCGTTCTTCACCGGCAAGCAGAAGCTCATCGATACCGCCGGAATGGTAGAGAGGTTCGAACGCCGCTACGGCAAGAAGTAGCGATTTCCGGCCGCCCAACGGCGGCTTCTGATGCCCGCGCGGGAGGAGACAACCGCGCGGGATTTTTCTTTGTTGCTGGGTCCGGGATCGCCGCGAGCGCGCGCGAGAAAAGGCATCCAAGATGATCGAACGACTCGAAGAACTTGCCGAAAAGCACGCCGCCCTCCAGGTCGAACAGGCCGATCCCGAGGTTGCGGTCGACCGCAACCGGTCGCGCGAAATTGCCATCAAACTGGCCGAGACCGCCGATGTGGTCGAGGTCTTCCTCGAGTACAAAGGCGTGCTCTCGGAGCTCGAGGGTGCACGCGAGATCCTCGCCGAGGCCGATGACGACGAGATGCGGTCCATGGCCGAAATGGAGATCGAGGGACTCGAAACCCGATCCACCGAGCTCGAAGAACGGCTCAAGGTCATGCTCCTGCCCGAGGATCCCAACGACAAGCGCAATGTCATCCTCGAGATCCGTGCCGGCACCGGCGGTGACGAGGCGGCCCTCTTTGCCGGTGAGCTGCTGAGAATGTACGGCCGCTACGCCGAGAACCAGGGCTGGAAGATGTCCATCACCGATTCCTCGGACACCGGTCTTGGCGGGATCAAGGAGGCGGTGGCCATGATCGAGGGCAACAAGGTCTTCTCGCGGCTCAAGTTCGAGTCCGGGGTCCACCGGGTCCAGCGGGTGCCGGCGACCGAATCTTCGGGCAGGGTCCACACCTCGGCCGCAACCGTGGCGGTGATGCCCGAGGCCGAGGCCGTCGAGGTCGAGGTCGAGGAGAAGGACATCCGTGTCGATCGCTTCTGCTCGTCGGGCCCGGGCGGCCAGAGCGTCAACACCACCTACTCGGCTGTGCGGCTCACCCATCTGCCCACCGGTCTCGTGGTCTCGTGCCAGGATGAGAAGTCCCAGATCCAGAACAAGGCCAAGGCGCTCAGGGTGCTCAAGGCGCGGTTGTTCGAGATCGAGGAGGCCGCACGGGACGCCGAGCGGGCGTCCGAACGGCGAAGCCAGATCGGCTCCGGCGACCGGTCGGAGAAGATTCGCACCTACAATTTTCCTCAGGGACGGGTCACCGATCACCGCATCGGTTTCACCACTCATCGCCTGGGAGAAGTTCTCGAAGGCGCTCTCGACCAGCTCATCGATCCGGCGGTGGAGTACTTCCAGGCCGAACTGCTCAAGAAAGAGATCGACTAGGGAAGGCCGAGGATCTCGTGAGCGATGTCGATCGTCACAACCACGAAGACACGAAGGCGCAAAGAACGCACGAAGGGGATGGGCTTGATCGGCCTACGGCCGATCCAATCGATTTCTTGGTGATACCTTCGTGTCTTGGAGTCTTTGTGGTTGCGACGGTGTGGCCATGACAGCAGCAGACGCCCTCGAGTTCGGTGCGGCGAAGCTGCCGAGGCGGCGGGGGATTCCGGATCCTCGTCGGGAGGCGATGTGGTTGTTGGCGCGGGCCTGGGGTGTCGAGGAGATCGCTTTGCGGCTCCACCCCGAACGCAATGTCCCGGCCGAGGTTGAGGCCCGCTATCGCGCCTGGCTCGAGCGCCGCGCTGCGGGTGAGCCGGCTCATCACCTCACGGGCGAGTGCGAGTTCTGGGGCCGGGTCTTCGAGGTTTCACCGGCCGTGCTGGTACCCCGCCCCGAGACCGAACTCGTGATCCAGATCGCCCTCGAGTTGCCTCTGTCGCCGACTGCACGGGTGCTCGATGTCGGCACCGGATCCGGTTGCATTGCGGTCTCGTTGGCGGCCGAGCGACCGAAGTGGCGAGTTTCGGCAGTGGACCGCTCGGGCGCGGCCCTCGATGTGGCGCGTACCAATGCGATGCGGCACGGGGTCGAGGTCATTTTTGAAGAGGCCGATCTCACGACATCGGTGGAGCCACCGTGGGATCTCATCGTCGCCAACCTGCCCTACATCCCGACCACCGATCTCGAAGCGTTGCCAAGGGAGGTTCACCACGATCCGCCCTCGGCGCTGGATGGCGGAGCTGACGGTCT
>CBESWV010000336.1:0-3988 GCA_965533305.1 uncultured bacterium
TCGATCATCTCCAAGTTCATCAAGGACGACCACCTGCGCCAGGTCTTCAGCTTCCACCCCCTGTTGGTCGGCGGCAACCCCTACACCACATCGTCGATCTACACCCTGATCCACTATCTCGAGCGCAACTGGGGAGTCTTCTTCGTCAAGGGCGGCACCGGGGCACTGGTCACGGCGCTGGTCAAGCTCTTTGAAGAACTCGGTGGTGAGATCCGGCTCGACTCGCCGGTGGAGCGGATCCACACCTCGAACGGCAGGGTCACCGGGGTGACCACCTCGGACGGCTGGCACGGCGATTTCGATGCCGTCGCCTCCAACGCGGATGTGGTCCACACGTACGATGCCCTGCTCAGCGACAACACCGACGCCCAGCGCGAGGCCGCAAGGCTCAAGCGCAAACGTTTTTCGATGTCGCTCTTTGTCGCGTATTTCGGGGTCAAGCGGCGCCATACCCAGATCGCCCACCACGACATCCTTTTCGGGCCGCGCTATAAATCTCACCTCAATGAGATCTTCAACGGGCCTGATGTCTCCGACGATTTCTCGCTCTATCTCCACGCTCCGACCCTGACCGATCCATCGGTGGCGCCAGATGGCTGCGAGGCCTTCTATGTTCTGTCGCCGGTCCCCCATCTGGGTAACGCACCGATCGACTGGAGCGAGGAGGGTCCGCGCTATCGAGACAAAATTTTCGACTACCTCGAGAAGCACTACCTGCCCAATCTCCAGGCCGACATCGAGACCGTCCACATCATCACCCCCGATCACTTCAGGGACGCTCTCAACTCGCACCAGGGTTCGGCGTTCTCGCTCGAACCGATCCTGACCCAGAGCGCGTGGTTCAGGGTCCACAACCGGGACAAGAAGATCGGCGGGCTCTACTTCGCCGGCGCCGGCACCCATCCGGGGGCCGGGGTCCCCGGCGTGGTCAACTCGGCCAAGGCGACCGCGGGTCTGATGATCGGCGATCTCCTCGGCGAGAGCGGCTGAGGGCCGGTCCATGGACCACGTCGTCGACCACGGTCAGGCCGTCATCCAAAAGGGCTCCAAGAGCTTTGCCGCAGCGGCCAAGCTCTTCGACCCCGAAACCCGCGGCCGCGCCTACATGCTCTACGCCTGGTGCCGCCACTGCGATGACGTGACCGACGACCAGGAACTCGGGTTCGATGCCTCCGAGCTTCCTCTCGAGGAGGGGCGAGCGCGGGTCGACCGACTGCGGAGCGAGACCCTGCGCGCCCTGTCCGGCGAGCCTACGGACGACCCCATCTTCGCCGGCCTCCAGCGGGTCGTCGCCGATTGCGACATCCCCCACCGTTACCCCATGGACCATCTCGACGGCTTTGTCATGGATGTCGAGGGTCGCGAGTACCGGACCCTCGCCGACACGGTGGAGTACTGCTATCACGTCGCCGGAGTGGTCGGAGTGATGATGGCCTACATCATGGGTGTCCGGGACGAGCCGACACTGGACCGCGCCACCGATCTCGGGCTCGCATTCCAGCTGACCAACATCTGCCGCGATGTGGTTGAGGACGCCGAGGTAGGACGGATGTACCTCCCCCTCGACTGGCTGACCGATGCCGGTGTCCCGGCCGACCAACTCGCGGCGCCGGTGCATCGTGAAGGCGTCTTCGAGGTGGTCCGGAGGATCCTCTTCGAGGCCGACCGTTACTACCAGTCGGCCTGGCTCGGGATCTCACAGCTTTCGCCCCGTTCGGCGTGGGCGGTGGCGGCCGCCAACGCGGTCTACAGTGACATCGGCCGGCTGATCCTCAAGCGCGGCCCTCGTACCTGGGACACCCGGACATCGACGAGCAAGGCGCGCAAGATCTCACTCGTGCTCGGCGCCGGGCCCAAATCCTGGACGGCGAGGATGTGGGGCAAGGGCCCCGGCGACGCTCCACGAGAAGAACTGTGGACGCGATCGAAAAACCCCGACCCGCGCCCATGAGCGCTGCGGCCGAGGTTCACGCCGCCGTCGAGGACGGACGCGCCCTGCTGGTCCGCGATGTCGTCAAGCGATTCGGACACACGACGGCGCTCGACCATGCCGGTCTCGAGCTGCACCGCGGCGAACGTCTCGCTCTGCTCGGTCCCAACGGCGCCGGCAAGACCACCCTTGTACGATGCATCTGCGGCCGCGCGAACCCTGATTCGGGTGAGATCGAGATGCTGGGACGGCCACTGCCCCCGAGCGGCGGACGGCACGATCTCGGTTTTGTCCCGCAGGAGATCGCCCTCTACTCCGACCTCACCGCCCGCGAGAATCTCGACGCCTTCGGCCGATTCCACGGCCTGAGGGGCGGCGAACTCCTTCAGGCGGTCGACTGGGCGTTGGAGTGGACAGGGCTGGCCGACCGGGCAAGCGATCTGACCAAGACCTTTTCGAGCGGGATGAAACGGCGGGTGAACATCGCCTGCGGCGTCCTCCACCGGCCGCTCGTTCTCCTGCTCGACGAGCCGACGGTCGGGGTGGATCCCCAGAGCCGCGACCGAATATTCGCCATGCTCGATGAGCTGTGGCGTCAAGGAACCTCGATCCTCCTGACCACCCACCAGCTCGAAGAGGCGGAGCAGCAGTGCGATCGGATCGTCATCATCGACCACGGCCACGCCATCGCCGAAGGAACGCTGGGCGAGCTCATCGCAAGCACGGTGGGAGCCAACCGCAGAGTGGTCTTCACCCTCGCCGAGGCGTGTCCGAAGCTCGACGGATTCACCGTCAACGACGACCCGCGGAAACTCGTCGCCGAGGTCGAGGATGTCGCCCTCGAGCTGCCCGGGCTGTTGACCCGGATCCGCGAGTGCGGCGGTCAGGTCTCGGATCTCGATGTCCACCCGCCGTCTCTCCACTCGGTCTTCATCCACCTCACCGGACGGGAACTCCGCGAATGATCTGGACGGTGGTTCGCGTTGGTCTGTTGCGGATGTGGCACGGTCGGACGGAGATCCTGCTGACCTTTGTCGTCCCTATCGTCTTCTTTACGATCTTCGCCTTCATCTTCGATGAGCAGATCGGGTTGGGGAAGTCGCCCCGGGTCATCCTGGCAGTCGTCGATGAGGACTCGACCGAAATCAGCCGCGAGTTCGCCGCGGCCCTTGCCGAATGGGAAACGCTTCACGTCTACGCGCCCGCTGAACACGAGGGTGGAATCTTTGTCTTCAGCTCGGCAGAGCCGGCCAGAGAACTCGTGCTTACAGGAACACTCCCGCTGGCGGTGGTCATCCCAAAGGGTTGGTCGGGATCGCTCGCGAACCCCGACACGGAACCCGTGGGTCTCCAACTGCTGGCCGACTCCTCGGACCCCGTGGCCACCCAGGTGGTCACGGCACTGCTGCGACAGACATCGGGTCGAATCATTGCCGAACGGGCTCGACTGCAGGTGCAGGCTTTTCTTGCCTTGTCGTCGGAAGAGTTCGCTGAGTCGCCGATATCCCGGTTCGGGACACCGGCCGACATCGAGGTGGTCGATCTCTTCGCCGCCGACAAGGCAAATCCGGTGGTGTCCATGTACGCAGCCGGTATTGCGGTGATGTTCCTGCTCTTTGGTGCGGTGGGCAATTCCGGCACGCTGCTGGAAGAGGAGGAGAACCAGACCCTCGACCGGCTCATGTGTTCCGAGCTCAGCATGACCGAGCTCCTGGCTGGCAAGTGGCTGCTCATAACCCTCGTCGGGATCGTCCAGGTGACCATCATGTTCGCCTGGGCCCAGCTCGCCTTCGGGGTGGATCTCCTTGGTCACCTCCCCGGCTTCGCCGTGATGACCGTTGTCACCGCAGGGGCCGCGAGCAGCTTCGCCCTCACCCTGGCCGCCCTGTGCCGGAACCGCGCACAGCTCAACGCAGTGGCCGTCATCCTGATCCTCTGCATGTCCGCGCTGGGCGGCAGCATGGTCCCGCGCTATGTCATGAGCGAGACCATGCAGCAGGTCGGCAAGATCACCTTCAACGCGTGGGCCCTCGATGGCTACATCAAGGTCTTCTGGCG
>CBESWV010000337.1:0-3983 GCA_965533305.1 uncultured bacterium
TTCCGAACCAACATCGGCTTTGCCAACACCAGCGACGGCCCCGTGGACATCGTCGTCGCCGCCCACGCGGCCGATGGCCGTGAACTCAGCACCTCGAGCCATCGCGTTGAAGGCCCATCATGGGTGCAGCTCAATCAACCGCTTCCGGATGGAACCGCATACGCAACCGTCCTGAGTACCACACCAGGGGCGAAATACCTGGCCTACGCCTCGGTCGTCGACCGCGAGACCGACGATCCCACCTACATCGCCGCCATGCGCGCGGCAGATCAGTAGGTAACCCTATACCTTCTTCTTCCCCTGCTGCGCCTGCTGCTTGCGGATCCTCGCCCAGGTGTCTCGCAGGGTGACGATGCGGTTAAAAACCGGCGCGTCGTCGGTCGAGTCGATGTCCGGCGCAAAATAGCCGAGGCGCTCGAACTGGACCTGTTCGCCTGGCGCAAAAGCCGCGAGGCTCGGCTCGAGCTTGCAGCCCGATCGGATCTCCAGCGAGTTCGGGTTGAGGTCATCGACGAAATCGCCATCGGCGCCGGGGATCTCGACCTCGAAGAGATGGTCATAGAGCCGGACTTCAGCATCCACGGCGGCGGCGGCCGAAACCCAGTGGAGCGTCGCCTTGACCTTGCGGCCGTCGGGCGAATCGCCGCCCTTGGTGGCGGGATCGTAGGTGCAGCGGAGCTCGACGACCTCGCCGTCTTCGTTTTTCACAACCTCGTCACACGTGATGAAGTAGGCGTAGCGCAGCCGCACCTCGCGCCCGGGGGCGAGGCGGAAGAACTTCTTCGGCGGATCCTCCATGAAGTCCTGGCGCTCGATAAAGATCTCCCGGCCAAAGGGCACTATCCGCGCGCCGGCGTCGGGGTCTTCGGGGTTGTTGATCGCCTCGAGCTCTTCGCCGGAGCCTTCCGGGTAGTTGGTGATGACGACCTTGAGAGGATCGAGCACCGCCATGCGTCGCTCGGCGTCGATGTTGAGGATCTCGCGGATGCAGAACTCGAAGAGGGCGTAGTCGACGACGCTGTCGCGCTTTGCGAGACCGACCTTTTCGATGAGGTTGCGGATTGCCGCCGGGGGCACACCGCGCCGGCGGATTCCCGACAAGGTCGGCATCCTGGGGTCGTCCCAACCATCGACGTGGCCCTCCTTCACCAGGCGGAGCAGTTTGCGTTTCGACAGCACGGTGGAGCTCAGATTGAGCCGGGCGAATTCGATCTGCCGCGGCGCCGAGGGCACCGAAAGATGCTCGATCAACCAATCGTAGAGCGGCCGATGGTCCTCGAACTCGAGGGTGCAGAGAGAGTGGGTGATGTGCTCGATGGCATCCGACTGTCCGTGGGCGTAGTCATAGGTCGGGTAGATGGACCACGTGTCACCGGTGCGGGGGTGGTCGGCTTGGAGGATGCGGTAGATCACCGGATCGCGGAGGTTGATGTTTCCCGAGGCCATGTCGATCTTGGCCCGCAGCACCCGTTCGCCATCGGAAAACTCGCCTGAGCGCATCCGCCGGAACAAATCGAGGTTCTCCTCCACCGGGCGATCACGATACGGGCTCGGGCGGCCGGGCTCGGTCAGAGTCCCGCGGTAGGCGCGGATCTCTTCCGCCGAGAGATCGTCGACATAGGCGTTGCCGGCGCTGATGAGTTCCACAGCCCACTCATAGAGCTGTTCGAAATAGTCCGATGTGAAGAAGAGGTCCTCGCCCCAGTCGAACCCGAGCCACCGGACATCCTTCTGGATCGCCTCGATGAACTCCATCTCTTCCTTTGTCGGGTTGGTGTCGTCAAAACGAAGATGGCATGTCCCGCCGGTCTCCGCGGCGATCCCAAAATTCAGGCAGATGGATTTGGAGTGACCGATGTGGAGGTATCCGTTGGGTTCGGGCGGGAAGCGGGTGACGGTCCCGGTGTGTTTGCCCGAGGCCAGATCCTCGCGGATGATCCCGCGGATAAAGTCGGTGTTCTCGGTGGGGGTGTCGTTGTTGCTCATGATGACCTTACCTACGCCTTCATCGTCCGCAGCACATCCATGGCGCACCGCAGCCGTCGTCGACAGAGCTCTTTGCCGAGCACCGCCATGGTGTCGAAGAGCCCCGGGGTGGCGGTCCGACCGGTAACAGCCACGCGGACCGGCATGAAGAGTTGTTTTGGGGTCAGGTCGTGGCTTTCACAGTGGGCGCGCATGGCCTGCTCGACGCTCTCGAAATTCCAGTCGAGGATGGGGTCGAGGCTCTCTTCGAGCAGGGTCCGGAAGATCTTGGCCATTTGGGGCGGCGTCAGGTCCTTTGCGACCATCTTCTTCCTCGCGGTCTCGTCATATTCCACGTCTCCGACAAAGAAAAACTCGGCGTAGGCGATGAAGTCAGCCAGCGTGTCGATGCGTTCATGGGCCAGCGGCAGGATCTTCAAGAGATAGTCATCACTGAGCTGTTCGCCGCGCAGCCGTTCGAGGAGGGCGGCGGGTTCGAGATCGCGGATGTGCTTGCCGTTGAGCCAGGTCAGCTTTTCGAGATCGAAGACCGGCCCTCCGAGGCTGATCTTGGTTGGATCGAAGGCCTCGACGAACTCGGCGAGCGAAAATTCCTCCCGCTCATCGGGCATGGCGAAGCCCATGAGGGCAAGGTAGTTGAGCATGGCCTCGGGTAGGAACCCCGCCCGGCGGTAGTAGTTCAGACTCACCGGGTTCTTGCGTTTGGAGATCTTCGATTTGTCGGCATTTCGCAGCAGCGGCAGATGGCAGAAGACCGGCTGCTCCCAGCCGAACGCCCGGTAGAGCTGGACGTGCTTGGGCAGCGACGAGATCCACTCCTCGGCGCGGATCACGTGGGTGATCTCCATGAGATGGTCATCGACGACATTGGCCAGGTGGTAGGTCGGGTAGCCATCGGATTTGACGAGGACCTGGTCATCGATCTGAGCCGCCTCGAAGGTCACCGCGCCACGAAGGAGATCGTGGACCACGATCTCACCCTCGGTCGGCATGGCCAGCCGGATGACGTGGGCCTCACCCGCCGCCCGCCGTTTGGCTGCCTCGTCGGGGGCGATGGATCGGCAGTGGCCGTCATAACCGAAGCGGCCCTTGGCCGCCTTCTGCTCGGCTCGGAGCTCTTCGAGTCGCTCGCGGGAGCAGAAACACGGATAGGCGTGACCGCTTTTTACGAGCATCTCGGCGTGCTCGGTGTAGATCTCCGAGCGCTCGCTCTGGCGATAAGGCCCGTGCGGGCCGCCCACATCGGGTCCCTCGTCCCAGTCGAGACCGAGCCAGCGCAAGGCGTCGAAGATCATCTCCTCGGCCTCGGTCGAGCTTCGCTGCTGATCGGTGTCCTCGATGCGCAGGACGAACTGACCGCCGTGTTGGTGCGCCAATGCGTAGTTGAAGAGTGCGACATAGGCGGTGCCCACGTGGGGATCGCCGGTGGGGCTCGGAGCGATTCGGGTTCTCACACTTTTAGCCACGATGTTCCTCGGTTCCTCGATCAGCGTTGTCACAAAGAAACGCCGCCTCAACAGGCGGCGGGGATTTCGTTGGCGGAGAGGGCGGGATTCGAACCCGCGGTCCAGGTTGCCCCGGACAACTGCTTAGCAGGCAGCCCTGTTCAACCACTCCAGCACCTCTCCGGCCGGGAGGGGTATTGTACGCACAGTCTCAGTGACTGTAAAGAGAGCCACCCGAGTCAGAGTTCGTACCCGTACCCGTACCCGTACCCGTGCCCGTGCCCGTGCCCGATGCTGGATGCTGGATGCTGGATGCTGGATCATCACAGTACCGCCCTGGGGACTTCAGCAATCGCCCACTATGACCTTCGACCACGGTCGAGTAGAATCACGATTGGAACGATCACGCTTCGGAGGGATGGCCGAGTGGTCGAAGGCGCTGGTCTTGAAAACCAGTGAGGTTCACGCCTCCGTGGGTTCGAATCCCACTCCCTCCGCCAGCAATTCGTCGAACGAATAGCGGTGGCGGTCGCTTCGCTCCCGCCAGTCTCG
>CBESWV010000338.1:0-3972 GCA_965533305.1 uncultured bacterium
GTCCGTGAACGTCACCGACTCGATGTCGATGGTCCCGCTCGTGCCATCGCCGATGGTGATCGCGCTGAAGCCGTCGGCGAGGAGGCCCAGCTCCCCGTCGTTCAGGTTGAGGGTGCCGCCGCCACCTCCGAGGCCGATGAATGTGCCGGCCGTAGCCGGGACGATGCTCAGCGATCCGGCGGACTCGAGAGTGTTGGTGATCGTCACCGAGTCGGAGACCACCGAGAGTGAGCCCGTGATCGAGGAAATGGGCGCGTTCACGACGACCGACTCGGTTTGGATCGCGAGCCCGCCGCCAGCGAGGGCAAGATTGCCGTTGACCTCCAGGGTGTCGGAATCGCCTTCGCCGTTGATCACGAAACTGGTACTGCCCGTCAGGGTGAGGCTGTTGACGTCGACGACGTCGACCCCTCCCCCGGCATTGACGGTGAGAGTGGTGGTGGGGTTGAGGAAGGTCGTGCTCTCTCCGCCCACATTGGAGTCCACGGTGGTCATGCCACCGCCGGGATCGGTAACAGTGATTGTCTCGCCTACACCGCTGAAGTTCAAAGTAACGTGGGTGGCATTGATGGTCGACGAGATGGGCTCGAGGCCCACGTACTCGATCCTGGAGCTTGCCGCCGCTCCTGAGGGACGCAGTTCGACGCTTCCGTCGTGGTTGTTGAGGTAAGTGAAGACGAGCGTGTGGGTGCTCGGGGTCTCGGTCCCCGGCGATCCGGCGAGATCGAGAACATCGAAACCGGCGGCGCCGCCCTCGACCCGCACGGTTCCCGGCCACGCCGGGTCGATGCGAAACGTGTCATCAACATCGTCGACGCCGACGACGGTCAGGGATTCAGCCCGCCCTTCGGACTCCATCTCGAAGAGGACTGTTTTTTCGTGCGCCACCACCAGGTTGCGGCCCGATCGGTGGAGCGAGGTCGCCCCACCCTCCTTTGGAACAACGACCAAGTGGGGACCGGGTGAAACCGAAGCCTGTGGCCCGAGGCTCATCCCGGCCACCAAGATCGCCGCGATTGGGATCAAGAACGTCGCGATCTTGCGCCAGAAAGCCGATCTCATGGAAAACCCCTCTATCTACCGGTCGGTGGCACGCTCGGTTTCCCGCATTGTATCGCGGACCCTCAGACGCTGGTCCCAGATGATGGGTGCCACATGGGTGCCATGGTCACCATGGCTGAACCGTGGATGATGGCCGCCCCTCTCACAACAATTGTTCCGTGGCATCCATGATGAACGTGTAAAGGATTGCCCGCCGGTGAAACTTCTTGCGCCGAAGAGGGTCTCATTGGATAAGAGGTCGCCATTGCGCTCGGTTTGATCCTGGTGGCCGACATTGAACCCGAGGAGGTCACATGTTCCCTACACGCAGACTCGTCACCGCCACCACCGCTGCCGTTGTCCTGGCAGCCGGATTCGTTGCCGCCGACTGGAATTCCGGTCGCGACCTCTATGACCAGCGTCGCTTTGATGAGGCTGCGGTGCATTTTCAGGCGACCGTGAAGTCGAATCCCAACTGGCCATCGGGCTACGTGATGCTCGGCCGCTGCCAACTCGCCACGAAGCAATATGACGAGGCCCTGGAGAACCTGCTTACGGCGGTTGTGCTGGACCCCGATGACCCGACAAACGTCGTCGTTCTGAGCCGGGCGTTGATGACGGTGGAACGTTACACGGAGTCCCGAAAACTCCTCGAAGAGCTCGCCGTCGAAGACCTGAGCCTGGACTGGAAGGCCGAGGTGGCTCGGATGCAGGCGAGCTGTCTGCTCGAGGAAGACCGCGCCGCCGATGCGGTGGCCTTGCTCGAGGGACGCCTGAGTGACGACCCGGATCGAGCTGCATTGTACCGAGCGATCGCCACCGCCCACAAAGCGTCCGGTGAATTTGCGGCCGCCATGGATGACCTGGATCGGGCCTTCACTCTCGAACCCGCCGATCATTCGAGCGGACGCGCCGCAGTCGCCATCGCCCTGAGGCTGGCGGCTGCCACCGAGGACGGTGACCTCGCAGCCCGATACCGCGGCCGTGCCCTCGATGTCGCCACCAGGTTGGCAACCGTTGCGCCCGAGTTCGACCACACCGTTCTAGCGGGCCAGGCGGCATTCGAGGCGGGTCGGTTTGACCCCGCTGCACACTGGTTCGACGCTGCGGTCAAGAGCCGTCCTCAAGAACCGCGGGCCCGTTACGATCTCGGCCGCAGTCTTGCCGCCCTCGATCGAAATAGCGAGGCCATCACCGAGCTGCGCTCGGCCCTCGGCGCATCGCCCGACGATGAGCTCGCTCGTCGCATCCATAGCCAGCTCGGCCACCTGTTGACTTCCGACCTGGAGCTTGCCGCTGCCGCTCGCCATTACCGGGCCGCGCGCAAGACCGATCGCGCCGAACAGATCGACGAAATCGCCGCCGGTTTTGCGCAGGCCTTAGAGAGGCTGACCACCCTGCGCAACTCCACCACCGAGCTTGCCCAGATGGAAGCGGAGTTGGAGTCGTTCGGTGATGCCAAGGGTGTTGCGGCATTGGCCGATCAAAGGGAAACGATGGACCGCGAGATCGCCGCGATCGAAGAAAACCTGTCGGAGGTGCAGTCGGCCCTCAGCCGGTGAAGCTGCGGATGGGTGCCATGCAGATGGGTGCCTCTATAAGAAGTCAAGTCTGAAACGCCCGTGTATGAATGTTTGATGATCCCGAAGTGTTCTCCAGTTAAGCTCGTCGCGTCGAATGAACGGGCGGCCCCTGCCGGCGAGCCAAAAGGAGCAGCAAAGTGACCAATCGCTACAACGACCTGACCGAAGAGGAAGCCCGCGTCATCCTGAACAAAGGCACCGAGGTTCCGGGCTCGGGCGAATACGACGACTGCGAAGAAGACGGCACCTACGCCTGTCGTCGCTGCAACGCTCTGCTCTACCGCTCGAAAGACAAGTTCCATTCCGGATGTGGCTGGCCGAGCTTCGACGATGAGATCGAAGGCGCTGTCCAACGAGAGACCGATGAAGACGGCCGGCGGGTCGAAATCGTCTGCCGCAGCTGCGGCGGTCATCTGGGGCACGTGTTCGCGGGCGAACGCCTGACCGACAAGAACACGCGTCACTGCGTCAATTCGGTGTCGATGCAGTTCTACGACGCGGGTCAGGAAATCCCCCCGACGATCAGAATCGAAGATGAGTAGCTGACTCGGGAGAACTCGATGAACGATCACGAACCGACCGGCAGTCCCGACCCGAAAGTCGAAGCAAAGCCGGAGCCGCCCGTAGCCGAGGCCCCCGCTCCGTCGTCGATGGTCGATGGCGAGGAGCACCACGTTGATCCGCGCTCGGTAACGGTCGCCCGCATCATCGGGCTCTTGGTCACGTCCCTCATCGCAATGGCTCCGCTGATGATCATCACCATCGGCCTAGCCGTGGGCGGCATTCCGGGCGTGGTCTATTTCGCGCTGTTCGGGGGCTGGCTGGTGCTCGCGTCGCTGGCTTTGTCGTTCGCCGTCATATGGCCTGCGGCTCGCCACAAACGCCTGCACTATCTGGTCGACGAGGGAGGGCTGCGGATTCGCCGCGGCGTTTTCTGGCGTACGGTGATCTGGATTCCAATCTCGCGGGTCCAGCACACCGACTTTTCCCAGGGGCCCGTGCAGCGGCGCTTCGGCCTGGCCACGCTCACGGTGCACACCGCCGGGACCGCGGGTGCGTCGATTTCTCTGGCGGGGCTCGAGCACACGGTTGCGGCACGCCTCTGCGAACACCTCCGACCCGATCGTGCGACCGATGCAAACTGAGGCTCGACGGCTGAACAGATGGTCGTGGCCGTTCATTGCTGCGGGCACAGTCAGGGCGCTACTCATCCCAGCGGTCGGCGCCGTCGTCGCCTCGGGTGGAGTCCTGCTGACGCGCCTGGATTTCTTGTTGCTGCTCTTTGTCGTGCCGGCCTTCGTGTATGCGTTTATCAAGCAGAGGGTTTACAGCTATCGATTCACTCAGA
>CBESWV010000339.1:0-3966 GCA_965533305.1 uncultured bacterium
GAGTAGTCCTTTTCGACGATGCGGCGCTTGACCTTGAGGGTCGGCGTCAGGTGGCCGCCCTCGATGGAGAGCATCAACGGCAGGACAACGTGCTTCTTGATCTGCTCATAGCGGGCGAGATCGGCGTTGGTGTCCGCGATCATCTTGGCGTAACCGGCAACGAGATCCGGGTGATTGGTGAGCTCCTCGATTGTCTCGTACTCGACCCCCTTGGCGGCGGCCCAGCTCTCGAGCGCCTCCTCGTTGGGTGAGATCAGCGCGATGATGTAGGGCCGGCGGTCACCGATGAGAACCACGTTGTCGATGAGCGGCGAGCGTTTGAGCTCGTTCTCGATGGGCTGCGGTGCGACGTTTTTGCCGCCGGCGGTGACGATGAGGTCCTTCTTGCGGTCGGTGATCTTGACAAAACCGTCGGTGTCGATCTCGGCAATGTCGCCGGTGAGAAAAAATCCGTCCTCGTCAAAGACCTCGGCGGTCTTCTCGGGCTGGTTCCAGTACCCGGTCATGACGTTGGGTCCCTTGACGCAGAGCTCGCCGTCGGCGGCGATCTTGACCTCGACCTCGCGAATCGCTTTGCCCACGGTGCCGATCCGGGTCATATCGGGCTTGATGCCGTTGACCGCGATCACCGGCGAGGTCTCTGTGAGCCCATAGCCTTCGAGAATTCTCACACCGATGGAGTGGAAGAACTCGTTGACGAACGACGGCAGAGGCGCACCGCCTGAGACGCAGAAACGCACTCTCCCTCCGAGGCCTTCGCGGACCTTGGAGAGCACCAGCTTGTCGGCGAGGCCGTATCCGAGGCCACCCGGGGTGCCACCCGCGATGACCTTGGGATAGGCATCGCGACCCTTGCCCAGCGCCCAGTTGAAAAGCGCTCGCCGCACCGGCGGGGCGTGATTCACCTTGTCCATGATCTTGTCGTAGACCTTTTCATAAAACCGCGGGACACCCGCAAAGACCGTCGGTTTGATCACCGAGATCAAATCACCGATGTGGTAGACCGAGCAGTAGGCCTTGTTGGCCGAACGGTACATATAGAGGTAGCCCAACATCCGCTCGAAGACGTGGCACAGGGGCAGGAACTCGAGGCACAGGTCAGATGAACCAACCGGGGCTCGATGGGAAGAAGCAAGGACGTTGCTGACCAGATTGTCGTGGGTGAGGGTGACGCCCTTGGGGTTGCCGGTGGTTCCCGAGGTATAGATCAGCGTCAGGACATCATCGGCCTTGACCTTCTCGGCGCGCTGCCAGAAGAGATCTCCGGCGTCTCCAGCGGCCGCGGATTCCACCACCTCATCCATGGCGAGAACACCGGCGGCGGTGGGGCCTTCGATCTGAATCAGATGTTCGAGCTCGGGGCATTGGTCCTTGACCTCGAGAAACTTCGCCATCTGATCGGCGTTCTCGACGATGGCCGCCTTGGCCCCGGAGTCCTTTGCCTGGTACGCCACCTGGGTGGAGTTGAGGGTTCCGTAGACCGGTGTATCCACCGCCCCGAGATCGACGATGGCGAGATCGGCCATATGCCACTCGGGCCGGTTGTCCGAGAGCAGCATCACCCGATCGCCACGCCCGATTCCGAGCTTCTCCAAACCGCTTGCAAGATGGGAGGTTCGCTCGAAGAACGCACCCGTACTCAACACGCGTTGTCCCCCCGGCGAAAAGTGAAAATAGTGCTCGTCTCGGGGTGCGTCGAATTCCTTGCGGTACAGGTGAAGAACATTGCTCTCGGTCACGGTGAGACCCCCTCTTGGTCGTCTACGCCAGCATCCCTCGGGTGAGGATTCCGAGAATCGGATCGACGTGGCGGGTCAGGTCTCCCTCCTGATCGGCGAGAACCCAACTCATGACAAGTTCGTCCACGGCACCAAAAACCACGTTTGTCGCCAAACCGGGATTGATGTCACGGCGGAACGCCCCCGACTCCTGTCCCTCTTCGATGATCCTGCGCAGCAAATTCAAATACTCACCGAGCTTACCACGCGTGAAGACGCTCATGAATCGGCGGGAATGGCGGGTCTCGATTTGAAGGACTTGGGCCAGCGCCGGATCCCGGCCGAGGGTCTCCAGGTGGAGACGAACCATCACCCTCAGCTTGGCGACCGGGTCGTCGAGCTCGGAAATCTCCTGCTGGAGTCGATCAATGAACCGTCCGAGAACATCATCGAAGATGCTCATCAGGAGGTGCTCTTTGCCTTCGAAGTAGAGATAGAGCGTACCGTCTGCCACCTCGGCCTGTTTGGCGACATCGGTCATGCGGGCCTCAAAATAGCCCTTGTTTGCGAAGACCTCGGTGGCGGCGCGGAGGATCCTCTCGTGTTTGATCTCGCGTGATGTGAGACGGCGCGACGAACGACTGTCCGGCATGAATCCTCCAACGCCCGGATTTTTTACCAAGCATGCTGAATGAGCCTTCATTCATAATTCCACCGAGGTCCTACGTCTGTCAAGCACTCGGGCACTGCCGCAGGGGGTTGTACTACCATGCTGAAGTCAAGGAGGCCAGCCATGAATGACTACGGAGAGGGCACCGAGCAGGATGTTCGCATCAGAGTCTTCGAATCGTTCAAGGATGTCTTTTCGAGCGCGCCCATCCGACTGATGAGCCGGACCGTCAGCACCATGCGGTCCATGGGCTATGACGATCTCGCCTCGGCCATCGGAGATCTCGACTGGCGGACCGTCCCCGCGGATGACCAGGAAGACCCTTTCCTCCGCGATGATTGGGAGGCCCTCCTGGTCCCGGCCTTCAACAATATGTCCGGGTGGCTCCACCAGCTCGCCTCACGGCCACTGGCCTATAACCTCGACTCGCTGGGTTACCCGGCGGTGGTCGAGGCGTGGTCCGGGATGTGGCAGGTCCAGCTGGGCCTCGAGTTCAAGAACAAATCGGCGGCGCCGCCCGAGGTCTTTATCTTCCACGGCGGAAACCAGGCTCTCCAGGCTGCGTTCATCGGGGTCGCCGAAGCCCGACGCGATCGGGCCGGAACCGACACACCCGCCACCGTCCTCGTCCCGATCCCGAGCTTCTCGTGCCCCATGGACCAGATGGCGCTTCAGGGCATGCAGGCGTATCTGCTGCCGCCCACCGATCCCGGGATGGATCCGGGCCCAGAGGACATTGCGAAGATTCCCGAAGGGGTCGATATCGACGCGGTCTATGCCATGCCCGTCAACAACCCGACCGGCCGGACCCTCGAACCTGATCGCCTGCGGGCCCTCATCGAGGCGGTGCTCGACCGTTGGCCCCACGCCGGGATCATCCTCGATTCGGTCTATGTCCGGATGCACCCGCGGTACAACCGGCTGCTGGCGTGGTTCGATGACGATGCGCGCTTCGCCGACTCCATTATCTTTATCGATTCACTGTCAAAGAGCCACGGCGTCACCGGGCTGCGTTCGGGTGCGCTGCTCACCCGCTCGAGTCGGCTGCGAGGCGGAATCGTCCGCTATGCCCAGAACGTGATGGCCGGTCCCTCCAACGCCATGCAGGCGGTGGTCCTCGGTCTCATTGGACCCCACGCCAGCGGTGAAGAGGAGTTCTCGGACTATCTGATCCGGCTCCAGGTCCGTATCGGGAAGCACCTCCAGCGACGAAGGCAGCTTCTCCTTGAGGAGGCCTTCGACCGTTGGCGGGAGTATTTCCACAAAGACCAGCCGCTGCTGCCCGACCCGAAGACCTTCGACTGGGAGGGCTCCATGTACGCGGTCCCGCAGCTCTCGGACCTCTGCCGCACCAAGGCCGCCGAGCGCGGATTCTCTCCGACGGTCGGGTTCTATCTCGATTCGGGGATCGGCGGGGTTCCCCTCGATGGTTTCTGCGGCAATCCGAATCTCGAGAGGCACGGTCTGCTCGTCAACCACGACAGTGAGGAACTCAGGGCGTTTCAGAAGTACGCCTCACGCTTCGTGCGGCTGAGCTTCGGAATGACCCCGCCACCGAAGCGGCGCAGGGTGGCGGAC
>CBESWV010000340.1:0-3952 GCA_965533305.1 uncultured bacterium
TGGCGCCCATGAACGAGGTCGAGGAGTTGCGGTAGCCGGGCGTGTAGCCGACCAGCATCTCGGCCATCTCGCCGACTTTGGGACCGGTGTACAAGTCGTCCCGGTCATAGACCTTGGCGATGGGTTTCTTGCCGGTCTCGTCATCGACGACCGAGTGCAGCTCGGTTTTGAGCTTGGCGGTGAGCTCGCCCGCCTTGGCCGGATCGACGATACCGCTTCCCTCGCGGCCCTCGAGATTGAGGTAGAGGGCATTGAAACCGATCCCGTAGGCGGCGGTCTTGCTCCAGTCGATGTCGAAGATCGAGGTCTCGGGCTTTTTCTCGGTGCCCGGTTTGACCGCAAGCCAACCGTTGTCTCGGAGCCAGGTGTTGAGATGGAACTGGCGGCCGAACTGGGTGAAACCGTGGTCCGAGCAGATCAGAAGAAGGGTCTTGTCATCGACCGCGGGCAGGACCTTACCCACCAGCTTGTCCATCTCGGCGTAGAGATCCATGATGTAGCCAGCGAAACGAGGGTCGCTTTCCGCGTGCATGGGGTGAGTTTTGTCCATGTTGCGCCACATCATGTGGGCGTCCTGGTCGGTGGACGAGACGTAGAAGTAGAAGAGCCCGGTGTCGAAGCCCGACCAGAGGTGGTCGAAGAGCGCCATCCGCTCCTTGAGCACCAGCTCGGCCTGGCCGACATACTCCTCGTCATTGATGACCTTGTAGTCAAACGCCTTGGTGTCGCACGGCAGGCCCTTGGTCCAGAAGGCCCCGATGTCGCGGGCGATCTCGGCGCCGAGTTCGGCCGGGTAGACCACCCCCTCGGGCTGGTGGACCGGGTCGATGTTGATCGGTGTCACGTACAGCTTGAAGTGCGGGCCGACCTCTTTGAGGAGGAAGCGGGCGTTACCGTGGACCGTCCCCACGATCGGAAGCAGCTCGAACTCGACCGAGACCCAGGGCGAGTACTGGCCGCGTTTGAGGAGGATGCTCTGGCCCTGGATATCCAGGCGGACCCCGTCGGCCTGGCGGTCGATATAGACCGTGAAGGGGATCTTGGTGGTGTTGATGTAGGGGTCGTGACTGTCGTCCTGCAGAGTTTTGAGCCCGTTGACCGGCCCGAGAAGGTTGGAGTGGACGACATCGTCGTTGATGTCGACGTACTGGACGGTGCCGCCTTCCATCCCGGCGTAGTCTTCAAACGGATCCGAGGTGAAATAGCTGAACAGGCCGTAGGCATCCGCGAGATCGGGGGTGCCCATTCCCGAGATCGCCATGGTGGCGGTGTCATCGACGGGATAATTGGTCGGGATCTTCGATACCCATGCCGGGATGCCGCGCTCGGTGAGATAGCTCCAGAATGGGGTTCCCTGGCGTCGACTGACCGGTCCTCCGCCCTTGATCGGCAGATGGACATCGCCGACGGAGAAGACCACATCCGGTTCGGTGTTTTCGAAGATCGAGAAGACCGGCATATAGGTCTTCGGGTCCCGCACCACGAAATCGGTGATCCCGTGCCCCCCCGGTGACATTCCGGTAATGAAGGTCGACCACGCCACCGGGCTCAATGCCGGCATCGTGGTGCCGAGCTTCGAGAAGCTGCCCATTTCGGCGAGCTTTTTGAAGTTCGGCGCCCGGCCCATGTCGATGAGAGCGCGGATCAGGGTCGGGTCCATGCCGTCGAGGCCGAGGACGATGACCCGTTTGTCGGTGGTGGAGCCGCCGCCGCAACCTGCGGAGACGCCTGCCAGTCCGGCGGCGGCGCTGCCTGAAAGCAAGCGGACGAAGTCGCGGCGATCGAGGCCGCTGAGATCATTCTTTCGATTCACTCGGGAGTCTCCCCTGACACCGGTGGTACTGTCTCGATTTCCGGCGTCATTACTACGACAAGCGAGAGTTGGATGATATTCCTCGGTTTGGGGCGGTGCAAGGCTGAATCGCCCGAACTTCGAACGAGTGGTTGGCTGTCAGCTGATGGCTTCGGCATTGAAACGCGCTAGAATACGCCGGATCGCCGCCCGGGCGATCCCAACCACTGGAGCCCCGAAGATGTCAGCAGAGAAAAAAAAGGACCGTTATCGCGAGACCCTGCACCTGCCGAAGACCGCATTCAGCATGCGTGCCGGGCTTCTGACCAAAGAACCCCGCTTCCAGGAGCGGTGGGAAGCCATCGATCTCTACCGCAGGCAGCAGGAACAGCCGCACCCGGCCGGAGCCTTTGTTTTTCACGACGGGCCGCCCTACGCCAACGGCAATATCCACATGGGTCACCTCATCAACAAGATCCTCAAGGATCTGGTGGTGCGCAGCCGGCAGATGGCGGGCAACGAGGTCCAATTCGTCCCGGGTTGGGACTGCCACGGGCTGCCCATCGAACACAAGGTCATGAAGGAACTCGGTGAAGATGCCGCCGAACTCGGCACCATGGAGATCCGCCATCGCTGCCGTGACTATGCCGCGGGTTTTCAGAAGATCCAGGCCGAGCAGATGATCCGGCTCGGCACCTCGGGTGACTACGACCACCCGTATATGACCATGCTCCCCGCCTACGAGGGTGCGGTCCTGGAGGTCTTCGCCGCGCTCGTCAAACAAGGGCTCGTCTACCGGGATCTCAAGCCGGTCCACTGGTCCATCGAGAACCGTACGGCGTTGGCCGAGGCCGAGCTCGAATACCACGACCGGCACGATGTCTCGGTCTACGTTCTCTTCGAGGTCAAGGATGCGAGTGCGCTCCCGACATCGCTCTCGGCGCCGGCCGGCGAGCGGGTGGATCTCATGATTTGGACCACGACTCCGTGGACCCTGCCGGCGAATCTGGCGGTGGCCGTCGGGCCGGCGGCCGAGTACGGTCTCTATCGTTTCGAGCACGGCGGTGGAACGCGCCTCGCGGTCTTGGCTCCCGATCTCGCGGCCAAGGTACTGGGCGAGGAGACCGAGTGCCTCGGTCGTTGTAAGGGTTCCGAGCTTGCCGATGCCGGCGTGGAGTACCTCCACCCCTTCATCGATCGCACATCGCCGGTGGTGACAGCCGACTACGTCACCCTCGAGGACGGTACCGGGCTGGTCCACACCGCGCCGGGACACGGCCAGGAGGACTACGAGACCGGTCTTCGCATCGGCCTCGACATCTATTGCCCGGTCTTGGAGGACGGTACCTTCGACGAAACCGTTCCGGAGTGGCTCCAGGGTCTCGATGTCTGGAGTGCCAACCCCAAGGTCGTGTCCACCCTCGAGAGTTCGGGCCACCTCTTCAAGCACCACAAGATCCTCCACAGCTATCCGCACGACTGGCGATCAAAGACACCGACCATCTTCCGGGCCACCGAACAGTGGTTTGTCGGTGTCGACCGGCCCTTCGGCGACGAGGCCACGAGTCTTCGCCAGCGCGCCATGGATGAGGCGGGCAACCACATCACCTTTGTTCCCGAGTGGGGTCAGAAACGGTTTGCCGGGATGCTCGAGACCCGGCCCGACTGGTGCATCTCCCGCCAGCGCTCCTGGGGTCTGCCGATCCCCGCCTTTCTCTCCGACCACGGTCCGGTGCTCACCGAGGCGACGGTTCTGGCGGTCGCGCTCTATGTCCGGGCCAACGGTTCCGATGCCTGGTTCACCGATGATCCGCAGACGATCCTCGCCGATTACGACCCTGCCGCCGATGATGCAGCGCCCGAGTGGTTGCGCCGGGCGGGCCGCGACGGAATCTCCCAACTCGTCAAGGGCAACGACATCTTCGATGTCTGGTTCGAGTCGGGCTCATCCTGGAACGCAGTCATGCGCGAGCGCGGGATCGGCTACCCGTGCGATCTCTATCTCGAGGGATCCGATCAGCACCGGGGCTGGTTCCAACTTTCGCTGCTCCCGGCGCTGGGAATGACCGGGCGCTCGCCCTTTGAGACCGTTCTGACCCACGGTTTCATGGTCACCGCCGAGGGCGAGAAGATGTCCAAGAGCCTGGGCAACGCCATCGA
>CBESWV010000341.1:0-3931 GCA_965533305.1 uncultured bacterium
AATTCAAGATACAGAATAGGCACGGTGAGTGCTTGACGCGGCTTGCCGTGGATGCATCTCGCATCTTGATTCTCGCCGGCTGCGCTACCATGTCCTCTGCCCGGTTCCCCGGGTCGGAGGTTCCCGATGCAACGATCTTCCCTGAGCCTCGCCATCGCGCTGGCACTCACCTGTTGTGCAATCACCCTCGCCGCCGAGACCCATCCCTTCAACGTCCACGATCTCGTGGCCATGGACCGGGTTGGCGATCCCCAGCCCTCCCCTGAGGGTCAGGCGGTCGCCTTCGTGGTGACGACCATGGATCTCGAAGCCAACCGCGGCGGGCGGAACCTCTGGCTGGCCGCCACTGACGGCTCGGTGGTGCGCCGGTTGACGACGCACGCTTCGTCCGACTGGAGTCCTCGTTGGGCCGATTCCCGTACGCTCTACTTTCTGTCGGCTCGATCCGGTTCGTCCCAGGTGTGGCGGATGGCGGTCGATGGCGGCGAAGCAGAGCAGGTCACCGATCTGCCCCTCGATATTGAAGCCTTCAAGGTCGGCCCCGGCGCCCAAGCGCTCTACCTTGGACTCAAGGTCTTTGCCGACTGTGAGAATTCGGTGCCCTGCACCGTCGAACGGCTTGAAAGCGAAGCCGACCGGATGTCGACGGGGATGATCTTCGACCAGACCTTTGTCCGCCATTGGGACTTCTGGAAGGACGGCCGACGCAACCACCTGTTCAGGGTCGGTCTCGGTGAGGACGGACTGCCGAACGGCGAACCGGTGGATCTGATGGCCGGTGTGGACGGCGATTGTCCGACCATTCCGTGGGGTGGTGACGAGGACTGGAGCGTGTCGGGCGACGACGAGACGGTGGTCTACACCGCCAAGGTGGTCAACGGTTCCGAGGAGACCTGGTCCACCGACTACGATCTCTGGGTGGCGGCCACCGACGGTTCAGCACCGGCTGAGAAGCTGACCACCGACAACCGAGCCTGGGATGCGGCGCCGGCATTCTCACCCGATGGCTCGAAGTTGGCCTATCTGGCCATGGTCCGACCGGGCTACGAGGCGGATCGCTTCCGGGTACTCGTGATGGACTGGCCCGATGGCGAGGCGCGGGTGCTCACCGAGGACTGGGATCGCTCGCCGGGTGGGATCATCTGGTCACCGGACGGGAGTTCGATCTACGCCTCGGCCAACAATGTCGGCAACCACTCGATCTTTCGTATCGGCCCCGACGACGGCTCGGTCCAAGCGCTCCTGACGAGGCACACCAACTCGAACCCGAAACCACTGCCCGACGGGCGGCTGCTTTTTGCTCAGGACAAGCTGACCTCGCCAGTGGAACTCTTTGTACGCCCGGCCGACGGTGGTGAACCGCTCCAGATCACCAACCTCAACGCAGACCGACTCGCGGCCATCGATTTCGGCGCCTACCAACAGTTCTCGTTCATCGGTGCGCACGGCGACGAGGTCTTTGGCTATTTCATCGAACCCGTGAACCGGGTACCCGGCAAGAAGTACCCGCTCGCATTCCTCATCCACGGTGGTCCCCAGGGGAGCTTTGACGATCATTGGCACTACCGCTGGAACCCGGAGGTCTATGCCGGTCACGGGTACGCGGTTGCCATGGTCGACTTTCACGGCTCCACGGGATACGGCCAGGCCTTCACCGACGCCATCAATGGTGACTGGGGAGGCGCCCCGTACGAAGATCTCATGAAGGGTCTCGATGATGTCCTGCGCAGACACTCCTGGATCGACTCCGACAGGGTGGCGGCCGCGGGTGCGAGCTTTGGCGGCTACATGATCAACTGGATCCAGGGGAAGACCGATCGCTTCGCCGCCCTGGTGTGCCACGATGGCAATCTCGACGAAACCATGGCGTACTACGACACCGAGGAGCTCTGGTTTCCGGAGTGGGAGCACGGTGGTACGCCGTGGGAGAACCCCGAGAGCTATGCCAAGCACTCTCCGGTTCAGTTCGTCGGCAACTGGAAAACACCGGAACTCGTGATCCATGGGGCACTCGACTACCGAGTCGTGGACACCCAGGGGATTGCGACCTTCAACGCGCTCCAACGGCGCGGGGTGCCTTCGCGATTGCTCTATTACCCGGATGAGAATCACTGGATCCTCAAACCGCTCAACTCGATCCAGTGGCATGAGGTCGTCCTCGAATGGATGGATCGCTGGACCGCCCCCGGGAGCGTCGAGGAGTGAAGACGGCGGCAAGGGAGCAGATCGACTACTGCTCAAATGTTGATATGATGGTGGCCCCCGGAGGCTGATGTGATCATCACGTGCCCTGAATGCGCGACCAAGTACCGATACGACGAGCGCCGTTTCGACGGCGATTCGGTCAAGAAGGTCAAGTGCACGTCCTGCGGATTCACCTTCGAGGCGACAAATCCCGTGTTGGAAGCCGAAGGACGTGGGACCGCGGCGAGTTTCGAGGATTCCGGAAGTCCGGGATTCAGGCGAAGGGTGCCGACATCGGCATCGCCGATGCCCACCCCCACAGCCCCCGAGACTGCACCGGAGCCCGCGTCGGACTCGC
The DNA here is from genome assembly GCA_965533305.1 of uncultured bacterium. Classification (GTDB taxonomy): domain Bacteria; phylum Acidobacteriota; class Thermoanaerobaculia; order Thermoanaerobaculales; family Sulfomarinibacteraceae; genus JAHECW01. Next base: position 2,543 of record CBESWV010000341.1, read on the forward strand.
CGTTACCACCGTTGCCGTCGGATCCGCGCTATTCCCTCGCCGTGATCGCCGGGGGGCAAGCCGGCAGCGTCTTTCAGCTTCACAAGTCGCGGGTCCTCATCGGTCGGGGTTCGGCCATGGATATCCAGTTGCGGGACTCCGAGGTGTCCAGACGCCACCTCGCTGTCGAGATTCGGGACCTGGATGTCGAACTCGTCGATCTCGAGGCGACCAACGGCACGTGGTTTGAAGGCAAGAGGATCGATCGGGTGAAGTTGAGCCACCAGGATGAGTTCACCCTCGGTTCGACAACGCTCATGCTCATCGTGACCACGGTTCGTGACGCCTGATCGCGCCAAGATGGCGTGAAATTGTCGGGTGGGCCAGCTCGCAAAGGGACGCAACGGGCATCGGTTTTGCTTGTCCTGCACAACTGAAACAGTGAATATTCGCCGGACGGAGGCGACTGCTCTTTCCGGCAATCGAGGAGTTCTCGATGATCGAGGTCGAAAATCTGAGCAAGGTCTATGTCGACACCCCTGTGGTCGACGGCCTTTCGTTCCATGTTCCCGAGGGTCAGATTCTCGGTTTTCTCGGGCCCAACGGAGCCGGGAAGACCACTGCCATGCGGATGATCACGGGCTTTGTGCCGCCCACCACCGGCCGGGTCGTTGTGGCTGGAGTCGATCTCGACGCCGATCCCGTGGGTCTGCGTCGACACATCGGTTATCTGCCCGAGAATGTGCCCCTGTATCCCGAACTTCGGGTGGAAGAGTACCTTCGGTTTCGCGCCGATGTCGAGGGTGTTCGGCGGCCGGAGCTCTCCGAAAGGCTCGGGTACGTCCTCGAGCGCTGCATGTTGGCGGATGTTCAAAGACAGGTCATCGGCACGCTCTCCAAGGGTTACCGCCAGCGGGTCGGTCTGGCGGGTGCGCTCATCCACAAGCCGCCGGTCCTCATCCTCGATGAGCCCACCGTTGGTCTCGATCCGAACCAGATCATCAAGGTTCGAGAACTCATCACCGAGCTCGGACAAGACCACACCGTGGTGTTGTCGACTCACATCCTGCCCGAGGTCGAACAGGTCTGCGAGCGGGTATTTATCATCGACCACGGTCGGGTGGTCGCCGACGGCACACCCGAGGCCCTTCGGACAAGACTCATCGGCAACCCCGTCGTGCGGGTCGAAATCCGCGGCGATGGAGTCGAGAGTACGGAGGCGCTCGGACGCCTTCCCGGCGTTGTGGCCGTGAACCGACGCGCCGACGGCGTCTTTCTCATCGAGCACGATGCCGAGGCCGATCCCCGCGAGGCGGTGTTCCACCTCGCCGTGGAGCGTGGTTGGATCCTGCTCGGTCTGACCCAGGAGAAGGCCACCCTCGAAGATGTCTTTGTCCGGTTGACCACTGC
>CBESWV010000342.1:0-3898 GCA_965533305.1 uncultured bacterium
TTGAATCGGGAGGACGGCTCCTTCTCCAGGCACCTGAGGATGAGCTCGGCCAGGCGGGGGTCGAGTTGCGGTTCGAGATCGAGGGGATCGGGCGGTGGCTTTCTGAGGTGAGCATCGACGATGCTCCCCTCGTTGAACGGCGGACGTCCGGTGGCAAGATGAAAGGCCGTGGCCCCGAAAGAGTAGACATCGGTGGCCGGCGTCGGTCGCTTGCCGCGTATCTGCTCCGGTGCCATGTAGTACGGCGTGCCGTAAATACGAAGGTCGCGCCCGGAGGTCAGATCGAGGCGTGCCGCAATGCCGAAGTCGAGGACCTTGACCTCGTAGTCCGGGGTCAGGAGGATATTGGCCGGTTTGAGATCGCGATGGATGATTCGGTGTTGGTGGGCATAGCCGACCGCATCTGCGAGACGGGTCAAGATGACGTGGATGTTACTGCTGACCCGTTGGCGGGCACTGCGAACCACTTGATCAAGCGCCTCGCCGGGAACAAACTCCATGGCAATGAAATAGCCGCCGAAACCGGCCTCGAAGTCGAATATCGTGACAATGCCGGGATGGTTCAGGGTCGCGGCGGTCTTGGCCTCCTCCTCGAGCCGGGCCGCGACCTCGGGTGCGGTCTCGCGGAGGACTTTGATGGCGACATCACGCTCGAGCCGGGTGTCCCTCGCCTTGTAGACCACTCCCATACCGCCCCGACCGAGTTCGGTGAGGATCTCGTATCGGTGGGGTCCGGTGCCTGGGGAGAAAGGCTCCGGCACACCGTCCGTGGAGCTTGGAACGCGGTCACCGACCTGTTGGGTCGTGGCGAGTTCCTGACGAAGCGCACGGGCGGGTTCGCACGAATAATCGAACTCGAGGATTCGATCGACGATGGCGATGCTCTTTTCGGTTCTTCCCTCCTCGAGAAACAACCTAGCGAGGGCCACCGCCGGTTCCAACCGGCCGGGTTGGAGCGCAACGCCGACCACGGCTCGCTGGAGACAGAAGATGGCGTCGTCCAACGAACCGTTCTCGCGCGCCCATCCGGCGATGTCGAGCACCACGTCGGGGATATCGGGCACGGGACCCGGATGCTGCCGAAGCACATCGCAGGCTTCCTCGAGCATCTCGGCGCGGTGAAGTTCGACGAGCGCGTCCTGAAGGTATCCCAGGCGGGCCATGAAGAGGGCGGCTTTGTCTGCCCTGCCGAGTCCGCGATAGATCTCGAGCGCTCGAACGTCTTCTCCGGCCCGCTCTGCGCATCGGGCCGCCGATTCGAGATCTCCGGCGAACTCCCAGAGATCGCTGGCCTCGGCCCAGCGATTGAGATCTTCGAGAAGAGGCGCGGCAACGGTCCACCGTTTCGCGCTTCGGGCCAGATCGACAGCCGCCTCGGGACGACCGGAAGAGACCAGGATGACCACCGCCTTTTCGACCCGCCCGGATGAGGCGAGGACCTGGATCAACTCGTCCTCCATCTTGAGATCGGACAGGACCGGCACCAGATCGTCGGTCTCGGTCTGAAGGAGTTTGCTGAGCCGGTCGATCTCTGCCTCGGTGACCTCCCCGGGTTGAGTCGTTTGTTGCAGTTGGTCATACAACCGTCCGAGGTGGCGAACACGGATCTTGGCTGATCGGTGAGGGTATCCGGAATCTGAGGCCGATCTCGCCGCCTCAACGAGATTGTCGGCTTTGAGAAAGGCGTCTGTTGCCTGGGCGTGGTCTTCGGCCGCTCTCCAGGCGTAGCCCACCGCCAGCCAGTCTCCGAGCGCCTCGGAGAGACGTGCCTCGGTGGCATGGTCACCCAACTGTTTCGTGACGCGGAGAACCGGTTGAAAGGACGGGTCCGACGGGTGGAGTTGTCTTTCCTTGAGTGCAATGTTGGCGATCCGGAGTGCTTGTTTGGGATCACCAGCGCGAATCCATGCTCCGACGGCCTCACTGATGTGGTCGTTCCCGACCAACCACTCGGCGAGTTCGCGCTCGCACTTCTGCGCCATCTTGGGATCGTTCGCCTGCCGATAGGATCGGGCGGCGTCGGTCAGGCTGCGGCCGCCGGCGAGGCGGAAGTACTCACCCGCTTCCGCAAAACGTTTCAAGTGTGTGGCGGTCTCCGCTGCTTTCTGCCACGATCGACCCTTTTTGAAATTGGCAAGGGCGGGCTGCAACTTGCCGTTCTGCAGATAGATCTCGCCGGCCCCTTCGAAATCGCCGCGATTCTTGAGGGATCGAACCAGGCGGTCGACGCGGCTGCCTCCGAAGAGAATGCCGAACGCTCCCCAAAGGATGAGCGCGCCGGATACCAGGTTGGCCGCAATCCTGACCATCGGCAGCCGAAGCCACAGGAGAAGCTGCATGGCTCCCGGGTCGTTGGTGTGGGGCGCCGACGCGAGAAGGCCGAGGTTGAACACGGCGGCGATCACGAGACCGATACCCAGCGGCACGACAAAGCGGCGCTGAGAAAAGGGCGTCACTGCGAGGAGAGTCACCATTGCAGCGGTGATTGATGCGTCACACACCATGACAACATTCTACCTTGACACCCCCAGGACGGGAAACTTGAAATTTAATAAGACTTCGCTCATATTTGTACCGGCAGAGCAGTCTCCCGACGCCGGAGAGTGTGGCTGGGTCACCAGATGGTGATGGAGGCGAGATTGGCGACTGACTACTACAAGACACTTGGCATTCCGCGGTCGGCGGACGCCCCGGATATCAAGAAGGCCTACCGAAAACTCGCGCGCAAGTTCCATCCTGATGTCAATCCGGGCAAAAACGACGCCGAACAGAAGTTCAGGGAGATTCAGGAAGCGTACGCGGTCCTGTCGGATGCGGACAAGCGAAAGCAGTACGACACTTTTGGTACGGTGGATGGTGATCCGACCGCCGGTTTCGATCCGTTCCGGCGGGCAGGACGGAGAAGCAGCTCTCAGGGACCCGAGGGATACCGCGTCGACTTGGATGGGATGGGCGGATTCCAGGATCTCGGCGACATTTTCAGTCAGTTCTTCGGTGGAGCGCGTCCGGGAAATGCGCGGCAGGCGCCGCAGCGCGGTGCCGACCAGGAACTCGCGGTTGAGGTGAGTTTCGCGGACGCCGTTCAGGGGACCACCATCAACCTGCCGGTTCAGCGGCAACTCCAGTGTTCGGTCTGCGGCGGGTCCGGGACGGCGCAACGGCACACCTGCGGGAGCTGTCACGGTGCGGGCGTCGTCATCTCCACCGAGAAACTCAGGGTCAAGGTTCCCGAGGGCGTCGCTGATGGAAATCGGATTCGGGTCGCCGGAAAAGGTGCCGACGGCCGCCAGGGAGGCAAACCAGGGGATCTGCTCGTGCGAGTCAAGGTTCGGCCGCATGCGTTTTTTGAGAGAGACGGCGACAACATACACACGACCATCCCGGTCACCTTTTCGGAGGCCTACCTCGGAGGCGAGGTGGAGGTCGGAACCATCCACGGTCCGGTTCGGGCCAAGGTTCCACCGGGAACCAACTCGGCCCGGACATTCCGCCTGCGTGGCAAAGGGGTCCGAAACACCAAGACCCGCGCCCACGGCGATCATCTCTACACCGTCGAAGTCGTGGTCCCAAAGGTGGTGTCACCGGCCGGCGAAGAGACCGCGCGCAGGGTCGGTGAGCTCTATCAGGGGAATCCGCGCGACGTGTTGCCGCGAACGCTCTAGAAAATTATGAGTTATGAATTAGGAATTATGAATGACATCGCACTCGTATCCGATCGCTGTCGAGGGGGCGGGTGCAGCGAAATTCATAATTCATAACTCATAATTGGCCTACTCGGGCCACACTCCCGTCTTTCGCATCTTCGCCACCCTCCTGAGGAACATCTTTTTCTTGATTCCGCGTAAGTGGTGGACCAGGAGGCGTCCGTCGAGGTGGTCGATCTCGTGACATATGGCCT
>CBESWV010000343.1:0-3896 GCA_965533305.1 uncultured bacterium
GGTTCGACCAACCAGCTGCTGGCCGGGCTCGCGCTGCTGGTCATCTCGCTCTACCCCATCGAGCGCCGCCGTTTCGCCCTGCCCTACCTCATCCCCTTGGTTTTCATGACGGTCACGACAGTCATCGCCATGACCACCAATCTCAGGAAGTACTACGCCGAGGGCAATTCAACCCTGTTGTTTGTCGGCGGGATCATCTCGTTCATCGCCGTGTGGCTGGTGGTCGAAGCGGTGATCGCGCTGCGACGCTATTGGCGGTCGGAGCCCGTCAAGAGCCTGGACATCGCGATGCCGGAGTGATGGAAGCGGCAGTCTTCAGTTCCCCGACGCCTCCTCGTGCTCCCCGTAGCCGTCGTCATCGATCCGGACCTCGTACGGGAGCTCGATCTTCTGCAGATCGGCGGCGACCTTCTCGGCCTCGCGCATCACCCGAAGGATGTTGAGCCCTGCCACCTTGGCGATGTCTTCACGGCTCCACCCGCGACGCATGAGTTCGACGAGCAGGGCCGGGTAGCCACTGACATTTTCCATCCCTTTGGGCAGGGCGCCGATCCCGTCGTAGTCGGAGCCGATCCCGATGTGATCGACACCGGCAACCTTGCGGACGTGGTCGAAGTGGTCGGCGAGCTTGCCGAGGGGCACGGTCCACAGAGGATTGGCCGCGAGCCACACTTTCATCCCGTCCTTGACCGCCTGCGGATCGCCCGGGTTGAGGGTCTCGAGCCGGAGTTCCTCAGCCTTATAGGCCGCGTGGCGCTCGGTGATCTTCTGATCGACGAAGTACGACCCGAAGTTGATCATCACGACCCCACCTGATTCCGCAATCCTCTCGAGGACGTCGTCCGGGACATTGCGGGGATGCGAGTTCAGCGACAGGGCGCACGAGTGCGAGAAGAAGACCGGTGCGCGGCTGATGTCGAGGACATCGTGCATGGCCGCGGCGGAGACGTGCGAAAGATCGACGAGCATCCCGAGGCGATTCATCTCACGAACGACGATCTCGCCGAAGGGGCTGAGCCCGTCGTGTTGGGGCGTGTCGGTCGCCGCATCGACCCAGTCGACGTTCTTCCAATGGGTCAGCGTCATGTAGCGGGCGCCGACGGCGTAAAACTGCCGCAGGACGGCGAGGGAGTTGTCGATGCTGTGGCCGCCCTCCATCCCGATGAGCGAGGCGATCTTGCCTTCACCGTGGATCCGCACGACATCATCGGCGGTGAGAGCGAGCTCGAAATCATCGGAGTACTTGGCCGTGAGCCGCCGGACCAGGTCGATCTGCTCGAGAGTCGTCACGACGGCCTCGGCGTGCTCGAGGTCCACCGGGACCCACACCGACCAAAACTGGCCGCCGACACCACCGGCACGGAGTCGTCGGATGTCGGTGTGCATGGGGCGGTCAATGGATGTGGTGTCCTGAAAATCGAAATCGGCGAGATGATTGGACACCCGGCTGCGAATGGCCCACGGGGCGTCATTGTGGCCGTCGATGAGGGGAACCTGCCGGAGCACCTCGCGCACCGTGGCCTCGAGCTCGACATCCGAGACCGCGCCACCATCCGCCGCCGCCACCAGCCCGGCGAAACCGATCACCACCATGACCATCAACGCACGAATCCGTCGCTTCATCAGGCCTCCTCGCCGTTACCGCTCCAGCACTTCCACCAGCTCCGCCGTTCTTCACCCTCGTCGCCCGGAGGGATGAGATCGTGGATCTCATCGAATTCCTTCGCCCACTCCTCGCCCGGCAGATCATCACCGATCACCAGGGCGGTTGCACCGTTGGGGTTTCCCGGTTCGCCCAGCAGGACAACCGGGTCTTCGACATCACCGAGGTCCGGCTGCCAAACGGAGTGCGGCACGAAACTCTGTTTGTCAAAGGTCCACAGCCAGTCGTCGAAGATCCGGCGGCGGCCCTCGTCGGCAACCCAGACGACCAGTCGATGTCCTTCAGCGGCCAGCGACTCGATCAACCGGGCCAGCTCACCGGCCCGTTTGTCGGATTGCAGATCATGGAGAATGAGGCGCGTCATCGGACAAGAAGTGTACATCCTCCCGTTCCTGCGTCCGCGTCCGCGTCCGATCCCTATCCCGATCCCGATCCCGTGGCCGCGGCCGCGGCCAATTGCCGCTACACCGGTCCGGTCGAGGAACGCCCGTGACAAGTTCTCCGGTGCCACCCGTAGCATTGATCGGCACCGACGTTTCACCTTCGCCTGAGACGCTCACAGCCGAACAATGCAACAAATGGCACCACGCCAGGCGACCCCGGTGTCTGGCGCCTCCTCCACCCGATGACCCCACGGCCGCCACGCTCACGCCACAATCAACTGCAATCCTGATTCCATGGCTGGCTTCCTTTCCTCCAATTCGTCCGCTGCGGTCGAATTGGGTTAGCATCATGATGGAGACGCCAATGACACCCATCGAGCACGATCCGATCGGCGACGAGTCCTTCGCATACGTCATCCGCGGCGGCAATCCGATCGAGGGCACGGTCAAACCCGGCGGCAACAAGAACGCCGCCCTGCCGATGATCGCCGCCTGCCTCCTTGCCGACGGGGCCGTCACCCTGTCCAACGTCCCGCAGATTCGCGATGTGCGGATGCTGCTTCAGCTCATCTCGGCCCTCGGGGCCGATGTCACCGAGGTGGCGCCCGACCGCTGGCAGATCTCGGCGAACGAACTCTCGACAAGGGCCCTCGATCCCGGTCTGGCTCGACAGATCCGCGCGTCCTTCCTCTTGGCCGGCCCGCTGGTCAGCCGCTGGGGCCGTGCGGTGCTCCCGCGCCCGGGTGGCGACCGCATCGGCCGGCGTCCGTTGGACACGCACATCCACGCCTTCCGCGCTCTCGGGGCGGAGGTTGAAATCGAGCCCGACCGCTATGTGATCCGCGCCCCATCGGGTCTGACGGGAACCGAACTCTTCCTCCCGGAGATGAGCGTCATGGGGACCGAGAACGCTGTCATGGCAGCTTCTCTCGCCAGCGGCACCACCACCATCCGCAATGCGGCATCGGAGCCGCACGTCCAGGAACTCTGTCAGCTCATCAACGCCATGGGGGGCCGGATCCGCGGCGTCGGGACCAACGTTCTCGTCATCGAAGGCCGCGCCGAGCTCGGCGGAGCCGAAGTCGCCATCGGTCCCGACCCGGTGGAAGTCGGCAGCTTCATCGGCCTCGCGGCGGTGACCGGTGGGGCACTCAGGATCACCGACGCCGAACCGGAACAACACCACCGGATGACCGAACTCGGGTTTGCCCGCCTCGGTATCCGGTGGACCACCGATGGCAACGACATCGTGGTCCCGGCCGAACAGGAGCTCGTGGTTCGGGACGATCTCCACGGCGCCATCCCCAAGATCGACGACGGACCCTGGCCGGCCTTCCCTCCCGATCTGACCAGCATCATGGTCGTGTTGGCCACCCAGGCAACGGGCACGATCCTGATCCACGAGAAGATGTTCGAAAGCCGGTTGTTCTGGGTTGACCGGTTGATCGCCATGGGCGCCCGAATCGTGCTCTGCGATCCCCATCGTGCGGTGGTTGTGGGGCCGTCACGGCTCTACGGCCAGCACCTCGCCAGTCCCGACATCCGGGCCGGCATGGCGCTGGTCATCGCCGCACTCTGCGCCGACGGTGAGAGCGTCATCCACAACATCCACCAGGTGGAACGCGGCTATGAACTGCTTCACGCACGGCTCGAAGCCCTAGGCGCCGATGTGGAGCGCGTGGAGCGGTAGCGACGGCGAACCCGACCGAAAGCGCGATGGGAGGGGTGCCAGGCAGCCTCTCGCGGTGGACACTGAGCCAGGCACCCGGCCCGCGTTCCTTCGATTGTTACCTATGTTGAGCGGTTCTGCCGGATGAGATGTACCAACTCCTTGATGCTCTGGTGTTTGC
>CBESWV010000344.1:0-3863 GCA_965533305.1 uncultured bacterium
AAAAGATCCGTGCGATCCGCGTTCATCCGTGTTGATCCGTGTCCCATTGCGATGGGATGGCGGATCACGACTTACGATTGACCCCTCACGAGCCTCTCCTGGATCCCATCGCCGATCAGAGCGAGCGAGATGACCAGGGCCGCAATGGCGAAGCCCGGCAGCGTTGCCAACCACCAACCATCGATCATCACCCGGTGGCCCTGGGCGACCATGGCGCCCCAGGTGGGGATGTCGGGCGGGATGCCGAGTCCGAGAAAGGAGAGGGTGGCTTCGGCGAGGACGAGATCGCCGAGACGCAGCGCGGTGTCCTGGGAGAGCGGTCCCGCGAGATTGGGCAGGAAGTGGGTCCGCCAGGTTCTCATCGGCGTAGAGCCGGACGCCCGGGCCGCGAGCACAAAGGTTCGACCACGCAGGGTCAGGACCTGTCCACGGACGAGTCGTGCGAGACCCATCCACGAGGTCATCCCGAGCACGCCCACCAGCACAAGCGGCCCGGGTCGGAAAACGGTGGCCAGGAGGATCAGCAGAAAGAGCACCGGGAAAGCCATGAGGGCGTCGACGAACCGCATGAGAACGGCGTCGGTCAACCGGCCGCCGGTGGCGGCGGTGAGGCCCACGGTCGTTCCCACCAGCAACGCAATGAGGGCCGCCAGCGCGGCGATGGAGATGGAGATCCGGCCGCCTGCCATGAGCTGCGCCAGAACATCTCGGCCAAACCGGTCGCTGCCGAGCCAGAATCGAGTGTCCCGGATGGCGGTGACCCGGGAGCGGGCGATGGTTGCCGAGCGCCTCGGACCGTCAACGATGACGGAGTCGCCTTCGAGCCGGACCGATGGCGAAACCAGGGTGCGGCCGTCGTCGACGACGACCTCGGTGACCGCCGTTCCCGGTGGCAGTAGCCCGGCGTGGGCAGGGTCGATCCCCGGAGGCGCCGGGAGGATCAGCGGGCCGAGCATGCACACGACGACCAGCAGGCTGAGCCCGGTGACACCGATCTGGAATCGGCGGGACCGGCTCATGGGGCGTCCTCTCGGGCGCGTGGATCGACGACGGCGTAGAGCACATCGGCCACGAGGCTGCCGATGAGAACCGCGACGGCGCCCATGAGGGTGATGGCCATGATCACCGGAATGTCGCGGGCGTGGGCGGCCTGGAGCAGGGCGAGCCCGACGCCGGGCCACGAGAAAACGGTTTCGATGACCACTGATCCCGAGACCAGGAACGGCAGGGAGAGTCCGAGCAGGGTGACCACCGGCAACAGCGCCGGCCGCAGGGTATGGATCCAGAGGATCCGGCGTTCACTGAGCCCGCGTGCCCGGGCGGCTAGGATATACCGCTCGCCACGGATATCGAGGAGACTGGCGCGCAGATAGCGCGCGGTTCCAGCGGCGCCCACCAGCCCGAGACACGCGGCGGGGAGCACCAGATGTCGAAGAAGGTCGCCGAGGGAGGCGAGGGGATGCAGCGCGTCGGCACCCACCGAATGCATGTGTGAGGCCGGGAACCAGCCCAGGAGGAGCGCGAAGACGAGGATCGTCAGTCCGGCGACCCAAAATGAGGGCAGACCGGCGATGATGAGACCCAGGACGGTGCTGATGCGGTCGAACCATCCTCGTGGGTGGCGGGCGGCGCCGATCGCGATGAGAATGCCGAGGATGAAGTCGAGGAGGAGCGCGGCGGTGCCGAGGAGCAGGGTCGGAGGCAGGGCGCGGGCGAGCAGTCGTCCGACGGGTTCCTTGGTGACGAATGAGGTGCCGAGATCGCCGGTGACGATGGAACCCAACCATGTGAGGTATTGGCGATACACCGGCTGATCGAGACCATAGCGAGTCCGGAGTGATTCCCGCTGCTCGACGGTGAGACCGGGGTGATCCACCGTGTCGGCATAGCTCCCCGGCGCAGCCGCCACCACGACAAAGGTCAGTGTCGCCACCAGCCAGATCATGGGGATCAGCAGCAGCAGGCGGCGTGCGATCATGCCTCTCATTCGCCTGCGGGCTCCGTCCTCAAATACCACTCATCGATGTTGAAGTATGGCGTCGCCGCGTTGGCCTCGACGTCTCGAATGCGCGAGTTGTGCGCTGTGAGCCGGGTATTCTCCACCAGGAATGTATAGGGCTGATCCGCCACGATGAGCTGCTGGATTCGGTCGAAGATGGGCTTCTGTTCGGCGAAGTCGGTCATCTCGCCGACCTCGGTCAGGAGCCGGTCGACCTCGGGATTGGAGTAGCGGCCGAAGTTGAAGGTCGGCTCGTCCGGCGGGGCCGACTGCCAGAGCCCCGATAGATCAATCTGGCTCGGCTCCTCCCACCCGTTGATGAGGGCGTCGAAGGCGCCGTCCTGCATTGCGGCCATCAGGGTGCCCCACTCGACAAACCGCGGCTCGACCTTGACTCCGATGCGTTTGAGATCTTCCTGAATCAGGATGGCGAGATCTTGACGGAGTTCGTTCTCGGCGGGTGCGAGCAACTCGATGGCGAAGTCATCGCCGTCCTTGTCGAGGACTCCGTCGCCATCGGTATCGATCCACCCCGCGGCCTCGAGCCCTGCCCGGGCGGTGTCGGGATCAAAGGGAATGGGTGCGAGATCGCGGTTGAACGCCCAGAACGACGACAGGACAGGTCCGATTCCGAGACGTCCGAAGCCGCCGTACACGACGTCGATGAGGGTATCGCGGTCGATGGCTGCGGTCAGAGCCCGGCGAATCTGGGGATCGGCAAGAAGCGGTTTCTCGGTGTTCCAGCAGATGTGGGTGTAGGAGCGGTCGTCATAGATCACCAGTTCGAGGTCATTGTGCGCGCGGACCCGGTCAATGTTGGCTGGATTGATGGAACGGACAAAATCGAGCTCACCCGCAAGGAGTTGTGTGACCAGACCCTGTTCGGATGGAACGATGCGGAAGACGACTCGGTCGAGGTAGGGGAGCCCGGGTCGGTGGTAGTGGGGATTCCTCTCGAGGGTGATCTCCTGTTGCGGAGTGTGGCCGGCGAGACCGAACGGGCCGCCGCCGAGGACGTGCTCGCGCCAATCGGTCTCGCTCCAGCGGTCGAAGGGAATCTCTGCCCACGTGTGGGCGGGGATGATGAGGCCGTCGTTGAGATCCATGAACTGATAGGGGTAGCGGTGGGTGTAGGTGACGCGGACGATTTTGTCGCTCACCGCCTCGACGGATTCGATGAACTCCTTGCCGTCGCCGTAGAGCCAGTCGATCTCCGGCGAGGTCTGGACCTGCCAGGTGAAGACCACGTCGGGCGCAGTGATGGGGACGCCGTCCGCCCAGCGGGCATCGGGGTCGAGTTCGAGGGTGAGGACGAGGTGGTCCTCCGACCATGTCCAGGATTCCGCGAGTGAAGGTTCGAAGGAAGGCGGGTGGCGGTGATAGTCGGTCTGCTCGATGGCCAGGGAGGGATAGATCAGAGCGAGAACGTGCTCGGTATCGAGATCCTCGACGACATAGGGGTTCCAGTTCTGAACATCGGCGAGAAGCCCGATGACCACCGTGCCGCCCTGAGCCGGCGGGCCATCGGCGACCGTGACCGTCTGATCTTCACCGGGAGATCCGCAGGACACCACGACCGCAAGAAGGACGCATACCAGAGCCAGCTTCTTCATGTGCAAACCTCGAAGCTATCGTACCGCGCTCACGGATCCTGCGGGAACGAAGTGCTGACTTCCAGGCTAGGATTTGAAACACAAAGGGCACGAAGGGCCACAAAGAGGGCCACAAAGCACCGCATTTGAAAGTGGGACCTCGGTTCCGGAGCGCCATACGATCATGGGGACCGATTGTTGTGGCTTCAACGTTTTGTTTGAAACACGAAGAACACGAAGATCCACAAAGACACCACAAAGGTCGGTTTTTG
>CBESWV010000345.1:0-3854 GCA_965533305.1 uncultured bacterium
TGAACTCACCGCCTGTCCTCGCTGCGACAAATCTCCATTGTCATCAAAGGGCGGCGTTTACCGTTGTGGTGCCTGCAAGGTCGACTATCCATCGGTCGATGGTATTCCCTGGCTTTTCGCCGAACCGGACGCAAGCCTGGGCGAATGGCGAAACCGGCTGCACTTCTCGCTTCAGCAACTATCTAACGATTCGCAAAGGTTAAAGGCTTCTCTGGCGGATAAAGGTATTTCCGCGCTGACCCGGCAACGGCTTGAACAGCAAATGAATGCCGCCGAAGAACATCGCAACATGTTGCGGAAAATTCTTGAGCCGGTCGACATCCAGTCTTCGCAAGCCAGTTACGAATCGTATATCGCGCTCCGAACACGGCTGCCCAGCGACCAGGGCATCTCGACTTACTACGCCAATATTCATCGCGACTGGGCCTGGGGCGACATCGAGAACGCGGCGTCCCTGGAACAGATCAAGGCGATTGCCGGCGGCCGGCCGCTTGGCAGGACATTGGTACTCGGGGCGGGGGGGGGGCGCCCGGCGGGGGGCCGCACCGGGCCTGGGGATCGAGCCGGCGAGACGAACGCCTGGGTTCGGAACGCCTGCACGATCTCCATGTGGTGACGGTCGGAGACCGGCGCCGGCCCCGCCGTAATCACCGGATGCTAAGCCTTTGCGTCTTTGCGTCTTTGCGTTGAAGACTTGCGATGGTGCGACGGCACTGCGCCTCTGCAACTCTGCGTGTTTTCTGCGACGTTGCGATGACTTCGTGCCGCCTTTGTGTCTTCGTGCCTTCGTGTTTGCGACGGTGCGACCACCCGGAATGACAGACACCGGTCCCGAGGTTGATCCTGTGACAGCCCCGTCCGAAACCAAGGGAGCCCCATGACCGACTCCAGCCAGATCTACCCACCGAAACCCCATATCGTCGAGAAGGCCCACATCAATTCCATGGCGGAGTACGAGCGGCTCTACAGGCTCTCCCTCGATGACCCGGAGACCTTCTGGGGCAAGCAGGCCGAACGCCTGACCTGGTTTCACCCGTACAACGAGGTCTTTGACCACGACTACGACAACGTCGATTTCGGGTGGTACCTCGGCGGCCGGCTCAACGCCTGCTACAACTGCGTCGACCGCCACCTTTCCACTCGCGGCGACCAGGACGCCATCATCTGGGCGAAGGACGAACCCGGCGAGTACGAGCACATCAGCTATCGCAAGCTCAAACACGAGGTCAGCCGCGTGGCCAACGTCCTGCGCTACCACGGAGTGCGCCGCGGCGACCGGATCTGCCTCTATATGCCCATGATCCCTGAGCTCGCCTACACCATGCTCGCCTGCGCGCGGATCGGCGCGATCCACTCCATCATCTTCGGCGGTTTTTCCGCCGAGTCCATCCGCGACCGGATCCTCGACGCCGGGGCCAGAGTGGTCGTCACCGCCAACGAGGGACTCCGCGGCGGCCGGAGGCTACGCCTCAAGGAAACCGTCGACCGGGCCGTGGACGGCCTCGATGTGGTGGACACTGTTCTCGTGGCGCGCCGCACCGACAAGGATGTCGCGATGAAATCGGGCCGCGACTTCTGGCTCGACGAGGAGTGCCGCAAACAGCGCTCGACCTGCACCTTCGAGTGGATGGGATCGGAAGATCCTCTCTTCATCCTCTACACCTCGGGCTCAACCGGCAAACCAAAGGGCGTCCTCCACACCACCGGCGGCTACATGGTCTACGCCGCCATGACCCACGAACTCGTCTTCGACTACCACCCCGGTGACATCTACTTCTGCGCCGCCGACATCGGCTGGATCACCGGCCACAGCTACATCATTTACGGGCCGCTGGCCAACGGTGCGACGACGGTGATGTTCGAGTCGCTGCCGACCTATCCCGAACCCGATCGTTACTGGCAAGTTGTGGACGACCTCGGTGTCAACATCTTCTACACGGCGCCCACGGCACTTCGCGCCATCGTCTGCTCGGGGAACGATTGGGTCACCAAACACTCACGCGAGAGCCTGCGGGTGCTCGGCACCGTCGGCGAACCCATCAATCCCGACACCTGGCGCTGGTACCACGATGTCGTCGGCAACGGGAACTGCGCCATCGTCGACACCTGGTGGCAGACCGAAACCGGGGGAATTCTCATGACTCCCCTGCCGGGCGTCACTCCGCTCAAACCCGGGTCGGCCACTCTCCCCTTCTTCGGCATCAAACCCCTCATCGTGGATGACGAGGGCAACCCGAAGGAAGGTGACGAGGTCAGCGGCAACCTCTGTCTCGAACGCACTTGGCCCGGCCAGGCGCGGACCGTTTGGGGCGACCACGAGCGCTTCCACGAGACCTATTTCACCCGCTTCCCCGGGCTCTACTTCACCGGCGACGGCTGCCGGCGGGACGCCGACGGCTACTACTGGATCACCGGCCGGGTCGATGACGTCATCAACGTCGCCGGCCACCGCCTCGGCACCGCCGAGATCGAAAGCGCCCTGGTCGAGCACGAGGCCGTCGCCGAGGCCGCGGTCGTCGGCTACCCGCACGAGATCAAGGGCCAGGGGATCTTCGCCTATGTCTTCCTCAACTACGATGTCGAGGTCACGAGGCCGAAGGAACTCCTCGGCGCCCTCAAGGAGCAGGTCCGTCACGTCATCGGCCCCATCGCAACTCCCGATCAGATCCTCATCGTCCCCGGGCTGCCCAAGACCCGCTCGGGCAAGATCATGCGCCGGATTCTGCGCAATATCGCGGCCGGTGAATACGAGGACATGGGCAACCTCACCACCCTCGCCGACCCGGCCGTGGTGGAGACCCTGATCAAAGCGCACAAGGAGATGGTTGAGGGCACGGAGTAGAAGACCTCACCAAACCGCATTTCGATCCCGATCCCGTTCCCGGATGGCCGATTTCGGGATCGGGATCGGGATCGGGAACGGCTGAAATCTCACGTTCTCACCCGTCCACGAACGGTGAACGAATTTGTGGACTGGGAACCGAAGGAGTCCGACGACTGAGTCGATGCTCCCCCGAAGAAAGGGAGCGGTCCTCTGCGAGATACCCGCCTCTTGACCTGTGGGGATCCTTCGACTCAGCCCTGTGGGCTTCGCTCAGGATGACATGCTCTTGGCAGGTCCCGTGATTCCCTGAGTCGACGCCGTCCAGCGGCATGGCCGCGCTCAGGGTGGCTGTCGGATGTCATCGGGTGCGCGAGATCTTCCCCAACCGACAGGTGACGCCGAGGAGCCCGAGGAGGCTTCGCCGATCCTCGACAATGGGACTGTCATAGATTTCGTTGTCGAGCCGCTGAATCTCGAGATACGCGACGAACCGGATTCGATGGCTCACAAAGAGGTATCCGAGCACCGAGCCGCGGAAGTTGACGGCCGAATGACCGCTGAAAGGCGGCCGGCCGGGCAGGGACTCCTCCGGGGTGACGCCATAGTAGTAATTGATGAAATTGCTGCTCTGCCAGACCACCCCGATCGACGGCATGACCCCCACGGCTCGCCCGTGGAACTGCCACATCCGCGAGAAATCGACCGAAACCTGTTGACCGTTCGATCGATTCAGAAGGTCGGTGTTCGCCGCGGTGGTCAAACGGAACTTGCCGGGCTTCCAAGCGAAAACCAGCCCACCCTGGATGGATGGACTACGCTCTTCCATTCCTGTCAGAAACGTTGAATCGTCGGGATCGAGACTCTCAAAGACGATGCCGGCACGAACGCCGAAATCCAGTTTCTTTTTTTCCACGAACCAGTATCCGGCCTGGATGCCCTGGACGTAGAGCTTCTTGTAACTGATGTCGACCAGGGGTATCGGCAGGACCGCGTTCTCGGCGCCCACATAGGGTCTCGGTGTGGAGGCCAC
>CBESWV010000346.1:0-3831 GCA_965533305.1 uncultured bacterium
ATTGGGTTGTATTTACACCTTATTTATGCCATAGTGGTGTTCGTCAGAGAAAAGGAGACCGCAATGGCACCCATGATCGTCAATACCGAAACCGCCGCCCCAGTCATCAGACCGTGCCACCTGCTGCCCGACAATCGACACGACTGGCCCTCGGATGAGCGGGATTCCTACCGCGAGGTCATCGGCGAACTCGACGCCTGGAGCAGACGACACGACCAGTCCAAGAGCCTGAATTCGTGGATCGCTGAAGAGGCCGTCCGCCGGTGCGCTTGATTCACATCATTCCTCAGCTTCGCCGCGATCGATCCTGACCAACGCCTCAATTGGGGTCCATCCATCGTGCATGGATAGGCACACCCCAGGAACTCCCGCCTCGCTCCCCTTCGTCATCTTCGACTGGCCTCTACGTCCTGGAGCCCCGGCCTTCATGGCCGCCTTCGACCATCTCGCCGCTCAGGTGTCAGAAGAATTCGGTCACTGTTCAGCCCGTCGGGCACGGAAACGGGCACGGGATCGGGACCGGACTATATCGCGTCGACGACCCTCTGGAGTCGACCGCGGACCTCGTCGGCGACACCGGAGATCTCCGGATTGTCGATGAGGGAGAACGCAGCCGCAGGGTTCATCGCCGCAACCCGGGTTCCGCCGCCATCGCGCTCGCTGACGCAGACGTTGCAGGGCAGCAGGACACCGATGTCGGGCTCCATGCTCAGGGCCTGATGGGCCATGGTTGGGTTGCAGGCGCCGAGGATCACATAGCGTTTGAAATCGACATCGATCTTCTTCTTCAGTGTCGCCTTGACATCGATCTCGGTCAGGACGCCGAAACCCTCACCGGCGAGGAGTTCGGTCACACGTGCGACGACGGCGTCGTAGTCCATATCGGGTAGTTCGCGGACGAGGGCATAGTTGTTGTCGGTCATGGGAATCCTCCGGATGGAGATGATACCCGATGCTGGATTCTGGAACATCACACATCGCAGACGGAGAAACCGCAGATTGACGCAGATCGGCGCAGATAGTCATCGCATCATCGCGAAGCCCACAGATCACACAGATGAACACAGATTTCATCGCAACATCGCAGATTGACGCAGATTCCATCGCAAACACGAAGCTTGGTATCGCCGGATTCCATTTGCGATGACCTTCGTGAAGATCTTCGTGTCTTCGAGTCTTCGTGGTTGTGACGGTGCGATGGGTGCGATGGGTGCGATGAATCCAGCATTTACGAACCCCAGCACCAAGAATTTCGTACCAATTCCCGGGGGAGGCCTTGACATTCTGATTCCAGGTGCTAAATTTCTAGCATGATGCTAATTTCTTAGCATTAACTCGTCGATGGCCATCGACCCGAAAGATATGGAGAACGACATGGGAACCGATCCAAACCAATTGAGCCGGCGAGAACGTCAGATCATGGAAGTGATCTACATCCACGGACGCGCCACCGCCGCCGAGGTCCTCGAGAGCCTCCCCGACCCGCCATCGTATTCGGCGGTCCGAGCGATGCTGCGAATCCTCGAAGGCAAAGGCCATCTCGTTCACGAATCCGACGGGCCGCGGTATGTCTTCCTCCCGACGATACCCAGGGAGCAGGCGCGGGAGACGGCGCTTCGCGGAGTGATTCATACCTTCTTCGGTGGTTCGCCGGAGAACGCGGTTGCCGCCCTCCTCGACCTCGATGACAAACTCGACGCGGAAGCGCTCGAACGACTCGCCGAGCGGATCGCCGAAGCCCGGAAGGAAGGTCGCTGATGGACATCCTCGCTCTTTTCGGCCTCGGCTCGCTCAAGGCCCTCCTCATGTTGATCATCGCAGGAGGCATCGCTCTCGCTCTGAAGGGTCGATCAGCGCGGCTCCGCGCGGTGATCTGGGGGACGGCGCTCGTGGGATCGCTCCTGATCCCCCTCGCCGCCATGGTGGTTCCTTCGCTCCCGGTGGTCCTGCCGATGGAGATTCCACAGATCACCACCGGGAATACCCACTCAGTAACGATCGATGAACACCCTGCTGCGCACGGAGACCTCATTGCGTCATCGGAAATATCGGATGAAAGCCTGCTGATTTCGCCGCCACCCAAGCATCTTTGGAATCTCCCATCCATCGATTCAGCGTTGATGACGATCTGGGCCGCACTGGCTTTGATCCTATCTTCGATTCAGATTCGAGGCCTGTGGCGGATGGCCGGAATCATCCGCAGGGCGCGACCCATCACTGACCCAGCGACGCTCGATCTGCTGGCCGATGTCTGCTCTCAGGTCGGCTGTCGGCGGCGGATCCGGCTCGTCACCAGTTCGGAAATCGACATTCCTGCGGTCTTTGGCCTCTTCCGCCCGGTCGTCATCCTTCCGATCCACTCCCGCACCTGGCTCGAGGACCGCCTCATCGCGGTGCTTCAGCACGAACTCATCCACGTTATCCGTTTCGATTGGCCGGTTCGCCTCGCAGCGCGCTTCGCGGCGACGGTCTACTGGTTCAATCCCCTGGTGTGGTGGGCCAAGCGCCGCCTCGACCTCGAGCAGGAAATGGCCTGCGACGAAGAGGTCCTGTCGCTCGGTTCCCGCGCCTCGTCCTACGCCTGTCATCTACTGGGCATTGCCCGCACCGCGGTGCATCGCCCCGCCCTTGCCGTCGCCGGTCTCGAAATGGCCCGGCGATCGGATCTGGAGGAACGCATCATGAGTATCCTGAATCGACCGAGACACCGCAGGGTCGGCCTCGCGGTGATCCTTCCCGCAGCCATTCTCACAGCGGCCCTGGTTCCGGCCATTGCCGCGGTCCAACCCACCGAACCCGGTCCGAGACAGGCCAGCCCCGAGCTGAAAGCGGCCATGACTGAAATGCAGGAGGCCGAGCAGCGCATGGAACCCTATCTCGAACGCATCACCGAGCGTGAGTTCGAGCTCCAGCCCATCCTCGAGCGGATCGAGGATATCGAGATCGATATCGACCACGATGTCATGGCGCGCATCGAGGCCGAGATGGAACCCATCATCGCCCAGATCGAAGCAATCCATCTCGACATGGAGCCCATGCACACTCAACTCGAAGCGATGCACGAGTCCTTCGAAGAGATGCAACTCCACATTGAAGACGGGACTCTCGAACAGGTCCAGGATCAGATTCACGCTCAGATCGAGGCGCACCACGCCGATTTCGAGTCGATCCACATCGATATGGAGCCGTACCACTCACAGATAGAGGCCCTCCACGAGCAGCTCGAGCCCCTGCACGAAAAGATCGAGGCTCTCCACCTCGAGGCGTTGCCGTCGCACGAAGAGATGGAGCGGATCCAGGCCGAGATGGAGCCCTATCAGGAAGAAATGGAACGAATCCACGAGGAGATGGAGCCGTTCCACGAAGAGATGGAACTGATCGGAGATCGCATCGAAACCGCTATCGTCAATGATGTCGCGACGGTGCTTCGTTCGCACCTCGGACCGGTAACGGGTCCGGGCGCGCCATTCGCCGAGGCCGCAGCACGCATCGTCGATGACGCGAATATCCACATCAACAACGATCTCCTCGAAATCAACGCATCACGGCGCGAAGTTCGCGAGATCCTCGGGGATCTCTTCACCCCACTGCGGGTCGGGACCCAGGACGCCTTTGACGATGCGCTGGAAGCGGCCGTCGGCGATGTCTCGAACCTGGAGATCCGCACCGACTGAAGGTCGCACGCTCAAAACGAAAGACACCCGGGCCGTCTGGCCCGGGTTTTTCAGATCAGCGCCCGCTTTTGAAACACAAAGGACACATCGCTGTTTCACCGCAAAGATCGCAAAGAACGCGAAGAACATCGCAAAGACCATCATTTTTGAGCCATCG
>CBESWV010000347.1:0-3814 GCA_965533305.1 uncultured bacterium
GCGGCCGCCGATCGGGCGGCCGCCGCAAAAAGATCCGCATGATCAGGTCGTTCAGATCCTCGGCAATCGAGTGGCCGACGACGATTCGCGCGCCGACGAAGGGCCCGCCTCAGGTACTTCGGTGTACTTGGAGCGTCGAGTCGGGAATATCAGGGCTGGACTTTCGCGGTTGTGATCGGTGTCGAAATGAGATCAACTTTGAGGGACCGACTCACGTTGCGGGCGACTTTCACTTTGTCGGAGCCACTCAGCCATATCCGCGCCCCTTTTTCTAAGGGTGGCCGCCCTCAGAAAGAGGATGGGTTAGCCTTGGGGTATGAACGATTCATACAAGCTCATCACCATCGGGCCGAGCCACTATTGCGAGAAGGCTCGATGGGCGCTTGATTTCGTCGGCGCGCCGTATTCAGAGGAAAAGCACCCTCCCATGATCCACTGGGGTTGGAGCCTGCCTTCGGGCGGCGGTCGAACAGTCCCCATCCTGGTTGTCGGCGACCGGGTCATCGGCGATTCAACCGAGATCCTCCACTTTCTCGACGAGCAACACGGCAACAAACGCCGGCTCTATCCGACGGGTTCGGAGCATCGCCAGGAGGTTGACGAGCTCGAGGATCTCTTCGATTCCAGACTCGGCCCCCACACCAGAAGGATCGCCTATTTTCACCTCCTACCGCACCGGTCGCTCACGCTTCCGGCCGTGTCGCCAGGTGTCGGCGCCGGTCAACGGATGGTCTTCAGCCTGGGATTTCCGGTCTTTCGTTGGCTCATGCGCAGGGGGATGAACATCAACCCGGTCTCGGCCGAGCGATCCGTCGACTTCGTGCGCCAGGTCTTCGCCGCGGTCGAAAAACGGCTCGCGGATGGCCGCGAGTTCCTCGTCGGCGAAACCTTCAGCGCCGCGGACCTCAGCTTCGCAGCTCTAGCGGCGCCGGTGCTCCTGCCGTCACGGTACGGTGCGGCGCTCCCATCGTTGGACCAGTTTCCGGATGCCGCCGTCGAACTTATCAATGGTTTTCGTACAACCGTGGCCGGTCAGTTCGCTCATCGCATGTATGAGGGGCACCGATGACGGCGCGGGAGATCACCCTCGATCTCGGCCACCGTCGAATGGCGGCCCTCGAGTGGGGTCCGTCCGATGGCACCCCGGTGCTGGCGATCCACGGTTGGCTCGACAACGCGGCCACCTTCACGGGATTGGCGCCCATGCTCGAGGGATTTCGGATCACCGCCCTCGATCTTTCCGGTCACGGCCGATCGGAGCACCGACCGGAGGCCCACAGTCACTATTTTGTCGACTGGGTGCCGGAGATCATCGGTGCCGCAGACCTCCTCGGTTTCGAGCGGTTTGCCCTTCTCGGACACTCGATGGGTGCCGGGATCTCGTCGTTGATTCCAGCGGCCGTGCCGGGCCGGGTGACGAGATTGGTCCTCCTCGAAGGCGCGGGTCCATTGACGACGCCACCCGAAGAAGCACCGGCCCTGCTGCAACGGGCCCTCGAGGATGAGCGTCGGATCGTCAACACGAAGGCCAGAATTCACCCCGATCTCGGGAGCGCGGTCGCCGCGCGGTGTCAGGGGACCGATCTCGATCCGGCTTCGGCTCGGGTGCTCGTCGAGCGCGCGGTGGAAGCGGTGCCCGATGGCATTCGGTTCACCTTCGACCCGAGGTTGAAGACTCGGTCGAGATGGCGTTTCACCGAAGAACAGGTGCTGGCTTTCCTCGCGGTCATCGACTGCCCGGTGCTCGCGGTACGTGCGGCCTCGGGTTGGCCGGTCCCCGAAGAGCAGATGAACATGAGGTTGGACGCGATCCCCGATGTGACCCGGGTCGAGGTCGAGGGGGGTCACCATGTGCATCTGGCCCACCCCGAGCGGGTGGCGCCGGCGGTCAGAGATTTTCTCGATACGGCTTGACGCCTTCAGTCGATCCGACGGACGACGACGATGGTGCGGTCATCGGCGAACGGTCGACCGGCCGCGAAGGTATCCAGGGCTCGGTCGACCGCTTCGGCGAGATCGGCGGGATCGAGGTTCTGGTGTTCGATACAGACATCGGCGAGCCGATCCTGACCGAATTCCACTCCGCTGGGGTTCTCGGCTTCGGTGTAACCATCGGAGTAGACCACCAAGGTATCGTCGGTCTCGAGCGACACCTCACCGAGTTCGAACTCGGCGGGGGAGAGAAGCCCAAGCGGCAGACCGGTGGATTCGAGCCATTCGACCGCCCCCGATGCGCGCACCAGACATGCCGGCGCGTGACCGGCATTGGCAAACCGAAAACGACCGTTGGAGGGTTCGAGCACACCGAGAAACATGGTCGCGAAACGATTTGAGGGTGTTCGGTCGTGGAGTTTCGGGGAAACCCGGTTGAAGATCTCGTGTGGCGGCAGGCCATCTTCGATGGGGACCGAGGCAACAGCCTCAAGATAGCCGGTCAACATGGCCGCCGAGATGCCCTTGCCCGAGACATCGGCGACCGCGAGGACAAACTCATCGCCCGCGGCCCGTTCGACGACTTGATAGTAGTCCCCCGATACCCCGCGTGACGGTTTTGTGGCGCCGTGCAGCCGATACCCGTTGATCTCGGGGAGTCGTTCCGGAATCAACGCGACCTGGATTCTTCGGGCGATGGTGAGTTCACGTTCGAGCCGGTGGCGCTCCAAGGCCTCCTGGGTGAGGGCGAGATTGTGGATTCGCAGCGCAGCCACCGAGGAGAGGGTCACCAGGAGTTCGAGATCCTCTTCGGAGTACTGTCGAACAGCCGCGTTGGAGCCGAGTACGATGAGACCGAGGGCCCGGTTCGGAGCGTAGAGGGGGGCTGCCAACAACGATCGCACCCCGGTTAGGACCAGGCTCTCGGCCTGGGAGAAGCGGTGATCCGAACGGGCGTCGTTGACCAGGGCCGCCATGGCCTTGTCACCGACCTCTGAGAAGAGATTCTCCGAGTAAAGCGACTGGAGCGAGGAACCCGGCCCCGAGCGGTTGGCGACGCACGTATAGCTGCCGTCGTCACACCGCATGAAGACCTCCGCGCGTTCGGGCTGGAGCTGGGCGAAGATGTGATCGAGAATGAGCTCGAGCAGGTCTTCGAGACCGATGGACCTCGCCATGGCCTGATGGACGTTGTTGAGCAACGCCAGGCGGGTCGCATAGCTTCGCAGCGCGGAGGAGTCCGTTGCATCGGAATCGGGTGGAGGGGTGCCCGTTCGGCGAAGGACTTCGATCGCGGATCGAAAGAGCCGGTCGGTGGGTGGGGCATCGGTGGGCACGCTCGAGGGTGGGTCCGCTTGGGATTTGGGCTGGACCTTGAGCAGGCTCGCAGAAAGCGTGATGACATCGCCGGTCTGGATCACGGCCGGTTCTTCGACCTGGCGTCCGTTGATGAAGGTGCCGTTGCGCGATCCGAGATCCTCGATCCGCCATCCCCCGTCGGAGTTGAATATGCGGGCGTGACGACGCGACAGGAAACGATCGGCTACGGTGATGTCACAGTGGGTTGATCTTCCGACAAAGACGGTCTCGCCGTCGATCACGTAATCGAAGGGCTCGCCTTCGGCCGGGGTGACTTGAAGCAGGAACATAACTCATTCCATTATGACACCGATGATCCGAGATCCCTTCTTGGCTATAATTTCCCGGTCTGAAGGAGTGGCCATGTCTGTATATCGACCCCGATTTCTTCTTGTGTTCGTCCTCGGGCTCTTGGGCGGCATCGGCCTTACCGCGCTGGCCACAGCCCAGCGAACCGACAAACGACTCCGTGGATTGGTGGTGACGACTTCAGCATCATTATTGAAACACAAAGGGCACGAAG
>CBESWV010000348.1:0-3810 GCA_965533305.1 uncultured bacterium
ATAATTCATAATTTGCGATGTCTGCGATGCCTGCCCCACAATTCATCACACCATTTTTTGAAACAACCGTGATGTTTGCGACGATGCGACGATGCGATGGTGCGATGCAATTCAAAATTCATAATTCATAATTCAAAATTCGAGCTCAGGCAGCGCCGCCAGGAGCTGCCTCGTGTACTCGTGTTCAGGGGCGGCGAATACCCGCGAGACCTCACCCTCCTCGACGATCGTTCCAGCCCGCATCACCACTACCCGGTCGCAGATTTCGCGTACGACCTGGACATCGTGAGTCACCAGCACCAGCGTCAGTTCGCGACGCCGTTGCAGTTCGCGCAGAAGATCCATGACCTGGAGCGCCACCGTCGCATCGAGGGACGAGACGGGTTCGTCAAGGATGAGAAGTTCCGGTTTCGGGGCCAACGCCCGGGCGATGGCCACCCGCTGCCGCTCTCCACCCGAGAGCGCGGCCGGATAGCGCCGCATCACATCCACCGGCAGATCGACCTGGCCGAGCAGATCGACCACCATCCGTCTCCGATACTCCGCATCGCCGATGCCCAACGCGGCCAGGGGCTCGGCCACCGCGTCTTCGATCCGCATCCGTGGATCCAATGATGCCAACGAATCCTGGAAGACCGGCTGAAACCTGCGCCTCAATTCTCGGATCGATCGCTCGGATACTGCGCTGATCTCGTGGCCGTCGAACCACACCGCACCTTCGTCAGGTTTCTCGAGTCCCAGCAGCAGCCGCACGAGAGTGGATTTTCCGGCGCCCGAACCGCCCACAACCCCGAGAGCCTCTGCCCTGTCCACCACCAGATCGACACCGTCGACGGCCGTCACCATGGGTCCCGCCGAGCCGAGCCCGCGCGCTCGATAGCTTCGGCGCAGCCCCACAGCCTCGACGAGATGGGTCGTCGTCACACACCGCCTCCAACGGCTGAATGGTGAACGCCGCGCATCCGCGCCGCCGCCGCCACCAGACCCTGGGTGGAAGGGTGTTTGGGCGCACGCAGCACATCCGCGGCCCGCCCTTCCTCGACGATCCGCCCGGCGTGCATCACCACCACCCGGTGGACGAGCTGAGCGATCACCGCCAGATCGTGGCTCACCAGAAGAAGACCCAGACCCCGATCGTCGGTGATCCGAACCAGCAGCTCGAGAATCTGCGCCTGGGTGATGAGATCGAGGGCGGTGGTCGGTTCATCGGCCACGACGACCCTCGGTTCACCGGCCAGGGCGAGGGCGAGCATCACCCGCTGCGCCTGACCACCGGAGAGCTGGTGCGGATATGCCGCGAAAATTGGCTCCGGATCATCGAGCGCGACCTCTTTGAGTAGCGCCAACGCCCGATTGCGGGCCGCTCCGCCTCTGGCGATCCCGTGCGCTTCGAGGGTCTCCACGAGCTGAAAGCCGATGCTGTAGACCGGGTTGAGCGCCGACCCCGCCTCCTGCAGGACCAGACCCACAACACCGCCACGACAGTCGGGGATCTCGGCCGCCACGACCCCGCCGATGGTCACGCGCCCGGCACAGATCTCACCGGGTTCGGGCGCCAGTCCGAGAATCGCCAGCGCCGTCAGGCTTTTTCCGCTGCCCGATTCGCCGACAAGACCGACCCGTTCGCCCGCTCCCACCGTCAACGAGACTCCCTTGACCACCGCACGCCGGCCGCCACCTCCATCGGGGAAGGCCACCTCGAGACCATCGACCTCGAGCAGCGGCTCAGCTTCCATGGCGGAGGATCTCGGCCCCGACGGCGTCATCGCGGGTGGCTTGGTCGAGGATCGTCATCACCGGCGGTCGACGCCAACACACCGCCACCCGATCGGCAGCCCCGAGAACGCCGTCGCCGTCATCGGAGAGCAGCACGATGTACTGGCCCCGATCCTCGAGGAGATCGCCGGGTTGAAGATCATCGCCCCACTTGAGCGGCCGGCCGGCGCGCAGCGGGCCTTTGTCGCCGAATTCGAGCCGGCCGAGCCGGACGAGGCTCTCCGGATCCATCTCGAGACCTCCGGTCACCGCCACCGATGCCAAGCTCAGCGATGACACGACAAAACGGCGATCCACCAATTCGAGAAAAGTCTCTCCTTCGGCACCGATGGTGATCTCGTTCCACGTCAGAGTGTCTGTCGGCTGGGGTTCAAAGCCCGGCAGACGAAAGAGTTCACCGAGCACCGGTGAAACCGGATCGGGGAACGCGGACGCCATCCGAATGGTGGTGAAACCGGGATCGTCCACCGAATCACTGCCGGGGCTGGTCGCCGCCTGCTCCGACGCGATGGAGTCCCCCTTCTCGGCCACCTCGACCTTGGCATAGAGGCGGATCGTGCCTCCCGCCACATCGAAGGCCTCGTCGCCGAGGTTGATCTGGTCGTCATTGTGCTGTTCCGGGATGGTCGCAGCAAGGAGACCGCGTCCCATTTCGGGGGCGAGGTAGGCGCGCTGGCCGAGCAACTTCTCGACGTTGTCGACGGTGAGGTCTCCACCAAGATACGACGCCTCGATGGTGAACCAGAAGACCCGCAGCACGCGGTCGTCTTCAGGCCAATCAGCGCCGTTGGTGTGGTCCACCAAGCGGCCGTCGATCTCGAGGCGTTCGACCGGGGCGAGCCAACTTTCGGAGCCGCCCGGCCGGCGGATTCTGAGCGCCGCCGCGATCTGAAGATCGACGTTCGGCGCCACCCGTCTCGGACCCGCCCGGAAGACTGGATCCTCAGCCGTCGCGGTTACGATGCGAATTTCTTCGAGGATCGGCCGGCGTGCCTCACCCACCTGCCAGATCGACAAGGGCACCAAGATCAGCGCTACCAGCGCCGCAAAGATGATCCACAGCAATCGTTTTTCAGAGTCCATGTGGTCATTGTAGCGACACCTGCAGTTCTTAGTTTTTAGTTTTTAGTTTCCATCGCACACCGTCGATGCACGGCTGCACCAAGATTTTGGTGTGATGGATTGTGGGGGCGGGCATCGTAGACATCGCAAATTATGAATTTTGAATTATGAATTTTGAATTGCATCGCACCATCGCACCATCGCATCTTCGCACCGTCGCAACTCAAGAATCGGACGCTGAAGTTTATTGACCCTTCTCACCATCAGGCCGGCGAGACGCCGGCCCTCCAAGGGCGCGGAGTTTGTGGGTCCGACGTAGGGTGGGCCTGGGCCCACCTTCAGAGCTGCTCGAGCAGGTCATGCCTCGTAAGATAGTCCTCCGGCGCTTGAGCACGGAGCCCGTAATTCATAATTCATAATTCATAATTCATAATTTGCGATGTCTGCGATGCCTGCCCTTCAGAGCTGCTCGAGCAGGTCATGCCTCGTACGATAGTCCTCTGGCGCTTGAGCACGGGGCCCGAAACTAATAACTTAAAAACTGAGCCTCTTGCAAAAACCCTCTTCTCCGATTGTCTGTGGTCTCTGTGCCGGCGAGACGCCGGCACTACAAAGGGCTGAGATCCATTGTAGGGCCGGTGTCTCGCCGGCCTGATGGTGAGGAGGGTCGGAAGACCTCAGTGTCCGATTCCTGAATTCTGCAAGAGGCTGACGTTCTTAGTTTTTAGTTTTTAGTTTCCATCGCGCACCGTCGATGCACGGCTGCACCAAGATTTTGGTGTGATGGATTGTGGGGGCGGGCATCGTAGACATCGCAAATTATGAATTTTGAATTATGAATTTTGAATTGCATCGCACCATCGCACCATCGCATCTTCGCACCGTCGCAACTCAAGAATCGGACGCTGAAGTTTATTGACCCTTCTCACCATCAGGCCGGCGAGACGCCGGCCCTCCAAGGGCGCGGAGTTT
>CBESWV010000349.1:0-3795 GCA_965533305.1 uncultured bacterium
GGGCTGGATGAGGATGTCCGCACCTGGTTCGATCAGCCGGTGCCGAAATCCCGGGTCGGCCGCCATTTCATAGCCAAGGCACTGCAAGCGAGCTCCGACCTGGATTCGTAGCGCCGATGGCCCTCCACCGCATGAAACAGGTCGATCGGGTCGGCCGGGATCTTCAAATCGGCGGTTCGATTTTCGCCCATTTGGTGGTTCTGCACCCGCGGAGGCTGATATCGTGTGCATGAATGCGGATCAATAAGTACTTCACCGAGCATGGTGTGTGTTCGAGGCGCGCGGCCGACAAGCTCGTCGACGCCGGGAAGGTGTGCATCAACGGTGTGGTCGCGAAGCACGGCGACACCGTATCGGAGGGGGACCGCGTCACCCTCGATGGCGATCCGGTAGAGGCGCCCGAGAAGCGGCCGATCGTGCTTGCCTATCACAAGCCGCCGGGCATCGAGTGTACGTCGGACCAGCGCGTGCCCGAGAACATCATTGATGCGGTCGGATATCACGATCGCATCTTTCACGTCGGACGCATCGACAAGTACAGCGAGGGCCTGATCCTGCTGACCAATCGCGGCGAACTCGTGAACGAAATCCTGCGCGTGAGCGGGAACCACGAGAAGGAGTACCTGGTCGAGATCAACCTTCCAATCTCAGATGCGGCGCTCCAGCGGATGCGCGAGGGCATGATGATTCTGGGGCGGCCCACGCTGCCGTGTCGTGTCGAGAGACTCGGTCCGCGCGGCTTCAGAATGGTGTTGACCGAAGGCAGGAACCGACAAATCCGACGCATGTGCGAAGAGGAAGGCCTTCACGTCAAACGGCTCCGCCGTGTGAGGGTGATGAACATCGAGCTCGGCACCCTGCGACGTGGGCGATGGCGGCGGCTTCGGGACGACGAGGTCAAGGGCCTCGAGGATCGCATCGCAAAGTCGGGATCTCGCAAGCCAGATGCTTCAAAGTCATCGTCCAAACGGGCCGGTCACCGAGATTCACGCTGAACTCTGCCGCCCATCCGCTTGGCGCACGACGTGGTGGCCGGGTTTTGAAACACAAAGGGCACAAAGGAACACGAAGGGTCCACAAAGCATCGCATTTCTTAACCCGGGCTCCCTCCGACCTTGAAAGCACACAGAGCCTTGCGATGAGTCAAAAACCAACCTTTGTGGATCTTCGTGTTCTTTGCGTTTCAAAAAATGCCGTTGAAGCTGCCTCAGCCGATCCACGAAGTTGCTTGTCGCTCCGGAACCGAGGTCCCACTTTCAGAAGCGAT
The DNA here is from genome assembly GCA_965533305.1 of uncultured bacterium. Lineage (GTDB taxonomy): Bacteria > Acidobacteriota > Thermoanaerobaculia > Thermoanaerobaculales > Sulfomarinibacteraceae > JAHECW01. The sequence goes on from CBESWV010000349.1 coordinate 1,268, forward strand.
GCTTTGTGGCCCTCTTTGTGGCCCTTTGTGCCCTTTGTGTTTCAACAATGGCGCCGCAGCCCTGTCTGCCGATCAGCTCAGATGCGACCCCTCTCAGAGGTGAAGAGGGGATTGAGAACCAATGCGACCGCGATCACCACGACGCATCCGATCACGTTGAACCACAGGTAGGGGATCTCGCTGAAGAAGAAACATACCAGGACCACGACTTCCGCGACGATTGCCGCGATGAAGGTGGCGTCTCCGCCGATCCTCTTGAACGAAAACGCAACCAGGAAGATCCCCAGGATCGAACCGTAGAACAACGATCCCAGGATATTGACGGCTTCAATCAGGGATCCGAGGCTGTTGGCGAACATGGCGAAACCGATCGCGTAGGCTCCCCAGAACACCGAGATGATCTTCGATACGGTGAGATAGTGGCGATCGGATTCGGCGGGTCTGAAAACACGCTTATAGATGTCGATCACCGAAACCGACGCCAGCGCATTCAACTCGGCGGCCGTGGATGACATCGATGCCGAGAGAATCGCGGCGAGGATCAGTCCCACCAGACCCACCGGAAGGTAGTTGATGACAAAGCTCAGAAAGATGTAGTTGATGTCGTTGGTATCGGCCCCTGGATCAGACTGGGCGATGAGCGAGGCGGCTTCACGGCGCAACTCCTGCTCCTGAACCTTGGATCCCTCGAGCGTTTCATGCGCTCTTGCAATTGCCGCTTCTTCGCCGCCCTCCATCGCGGAGAGCATCTCCCGAATGTAAATCTGTTTCTCGTCGTGGAGCTGCTCGAACTCGGACTCCAAGTGTTCGTAGGCCTGGGAGTGGGCGCCGTTTTTCACGTTGGCGGACTCGACCGGGTTGAAGAACAACGGTGGCATGACGAACTGATAGAAGACGAAGATCATCGCGCCGATGAAGAGGATGCAGAACTGCATGGGGATCTTCAGCACGCCGTTGGCCAGGAGTCCGAGCCTGCTTTCGGCGATCGAGCGGCCCGAAAGGTATCGCTGAACCTGTGATTGATCGGTTCCAAAATAGGAGAGAGCCAAGAACGTCCCACCGATGAGTCCCGACCAGACGTTGTATTTGTCCTTGAGGTCGAATTCAAAGTTGATGACGTTCAAGTTCCCCATTTTCCCGGCCACCCTGGTGGCGTCCATAAAGGAAATATCGGGAGGCAGGAGGCGGAGGATCATGACAAACGCCGCCGCCATACCCATCGTGATGATCCCCATCTGCAGAAGATGGGTCTTGTTGACGGCATCGGTCCCGCCCGTCGTGGTGTAGAGCGTCACCAGTCCGCCGATCACCAAAATCGTCAGGCGGATATCCCACCCCATGAGGACCGAGATGATCAGCGAAGGGGCGAAGATCGTAAAGCCGCAGGCCAGACCCCGCTGAGTCAGAAAGAGGAGGCTTCCCAGCGTGCGGTTCTTGAGATCGAAACGCTGCTCGAGGAACTCGTACGCCGTGTACACCTTGAGCCTGTGGAAATGCGGGACGGCGGTGACGGAGAGGATCACCATGGCGATGGGAAGCCCGAGATAGAACTGGACGAACCGCATTCCGTCCACATAGGCCTGGCCGGGAGCGGAGAGAAAGGTGATGGCGCTGGCCTGGGTGGCCATGATCGAGAGGGTGATCATGTACCAGGGTGTGGACCTGTTCGCCAGGATGTAGCCATCCATGTCTTGTTTACCGCGCGATTTCCAGACACCGAAGACGACCACGAAAACGAGTGCGGCGACCATCACGATCCAGTCGATCGTGCTCATGGGCTAACCACGCAGAATTTCCTCGTAGAACGCCTCGTACTGGGGGATGATCCGGTTCGCGTTGAAGCCCTCGATGGCGCGATCCCTCGCGTTCCTGCCGAAACGCACGTGTTGTTCGTGATTGCCGAGAAGAGCTGCCGCGGCCTCGGCCATTCGTTCGGTTTCGCCGATGGGGAAGAGGTACCCCGTCTCTTCGTGAACAACGAGTTCAGGGAGCCCGCCGATATCGGTCGCGATCACCGGCACACCACAGTTCATGGCTTCGAGCGCCGTCAGACCGAAGCTCTCCTGCTCGCTGGGCAGCAGAAACAGATCGGCGCAGGCGAGCAGCGGTTCGAGCTGATCCTGCTCTCCGAGAAAGTGCACCTTGTCGCTCAGGCTCAGATCGCTCACCAGTTGTTGCGTGTTGCGGAGCTGTGGGCCATCACCCATCAGGACGAGCCGAGCTGGAATCAGCTCTTGAACCCGGGCAAACACGCGAATGACGTCGTCGGTTCTCTTCACCGGCCGGAAGTTCGAAGCATGCATGAGAAGCTTCTCGCCGTTGGGCGCAAAGGTCTCGCGCAAACACAGATCGCGATTCAGCGCCGGCCGGGCGGGATCGATGAAGTTGTGGATGACTCGAATTTCTCGTCTGATTCCAAACTCTTCGATGGTCCGTTGTTTGAGATACTCCGACACCGCGGTCACGCCATCCGATTCCTCGATGGCGAACTTGATCACCTTCTGAAACGAGGCGTCGGCGCCCACCAG
>CBESWV010000350.1:0-3791 GCA_965533305.1 uncultured bacterium
CCGCTGGGAGATCCTTCGTGTTTCGCCTTCGGGCTACGGACTGAACTGGGGACCATCGACATCGATTTTCCGGCCGCTACCGCGTATTCACCAGATGGCCGGCTGGTGGTGGCCGACAACCAGGCCAACCGGTTGGTCTGGTATGAGCTCCCCTCCCTCGATGTTTCCGCGGTCACGGAACTTGACGGATTCTCGTATTCGATCCGTGATCTGGCGTTCGATCTGATTGGGACTTTGTGGGTGGCTTCCGGGTCGAATCTGCTGACCATCGATCTGGTGACGGGGACTGCGACACAGCGTCACTCGTCCGACTACACCTTTGAATCAATCACTTTTGTCGATCACCGGCTCTTTGCCGCGGGCGATGGCTACACGCTCCTCGAGATTGATCCCGAATTCGGATCGGAACGGGTGGTGGCGAGCTATGTCTCGCCATGGGGGTACGGTTACACCGTGCTGACCTCGATGGCGGAGTACGACGGCCGCCTGTGGTCGATCGGGCTGACCCACTCCAGTCCGCAGCCCGGCGAAACTTCGGTTGACCTCGCGGTTCACGATCTCGAATCCGGCGACCGAAACATCCGGGTGGTGAATTTCGATGGCTTCCCCGGTTTCCCCGGCTATTGGTCCACCATCGACATCGTGGACGCCCCGGAGCAGCAGCCCGCCGCGATCCCAATGATCGGACGATCCGGGTTGGCGGTGATCGCGATTCTGATCGGTCTCGCTGGGGTGCTGATCGCGCGCCGGGTTCTCTAGCCGCGTCCGCGTCCGGCTCCGTACCCTTCCGTTCCCGTTCCTGTTCCCGTACCCGTGCCCGATGGCGATGCTTCTCTCAACACCGGCCTTCTGGTCCGCCTCCGGCGACCCAGCGTCGCACCATCGGCGAGGTCGTAAGAGGGTTGATTGAAAGGCGGCGACCACGCCGATGGCACGCCGGCGGCCTCCTTCGTAACCGGAACAGCTGCACCGGATCGTTACGCCGCGAGGGTTGCCCGGCATGACATTGTGCGGGGCGTGACGCGTTGCCTGTGGGCCGGTGGCGGCACAATGTCAAGCCCGGCACGCCCCGGTGAGCGGTTTTTCCCGGGTGCTTGGGAACGATCACCGATCGCGGACACGGACTCGGGCGTGGAGTCACCGGGAATGCACAAACGGTCGCGCAGCCTTTCCGTATACTGGTAAGAGCGCCTGAGGGAGGCCCATTGAATCCCGTATCCGACACAGTACTTGAACGCGTCGAACGGCTACACACATCCATCGTGCGGGTGATCCGCGGCAAGGCGGAGATCGTCGATGCGCTCATTGCGGCGCTTCTGGCCCGTGGTCACGTGCTGCTCGAAGACGTGCCGGGGGTCGGGAAGACCACCCTGGCCAAGGCGCTCGCGCGATCGCTCCAGCTCGAGTTCCACCGAATCCAATTCACATCGGACACCCTGCCGTCGGACATCATCGGCATTTCTATCTATCGTCAGGACTCCGGGACCTTCGAGTTCATCCGGGGACCCCTCTTCGCCAACGTCGTCCTCGCCGACGAAATCAACCGCGCGGCGCCACGCACTCAGTCGGCGCTGCTCGAGGCCATGAGCGAGTACGCGGTGACGGTGGAGAAGACCCGGCACCCCCTGGCCGAGCCCTTTCTCGTGGTCGCGACCCAGAACCCCATCGAATCGACCGGGACCTACCCGTTGCCGGAGAGCCAACTCGATCGCTTTCTCATGCGGCTCTCCATGGGTTATCCGGGTCCGGATGAAGAGCTCGAACTGCTCAGGTCCGGTGGGGCCGAGCCCGCGCTCGAACAGCTCGAACCGGTGCTCTCGTCTGCGGAGGTCATCGACCTCCAGTCCATGGTGCCCGAGGTCCACACGGGCGAGAAGATCCTCGCCTACCTCATGGAGGTCATCACGAAGACCCGGGATCACGACGCGCTCTCGCTCGGGGTCTCCACCCGCGGCAGCCTTGCCTGGCAGCGGTCGGCCCAGGCCATGGCGCTGGTCCGTGGTCGGGCCTATGTCGTTCCCGACGATCTCCAACACACCGCAGAGTCGGTGCTGGCCCACCGCGTGCTGCTCGCCGATCCGTTGATCGGTGACGGTTGGGAGAAGAGCCGGAAGGAACGTGCCGTCATCCGTTCCATCATCGAGTCGACCACCGTTCCGAGATGAGCTTCGCCGACGCCTTTCCGGGTTTCAAGCTTCGCTTGACCAGGTGGGGCGCCGCCTATGTCGCGGGCTGCGTCGTGCTCGGGTTTGCGGCCGTCAACACCGGCAATAACGCGTTGATGTCGATGCTCGCCATGGCCCTGGCCAGCTATATCGTCTCGGGGACCTGGTCGCGCCAGGTTCTCGCTTCGGTGGATGTGGCGGGCTCTCTGCCGTCCGAGATCTATGCCGGGCGATCGACCTTCGCGGAGATCAGGCTGAGCAACCGGTCACGGTTCTTCCCCGCCTACGGTCTGGTGCTCAGAGGAGCCGATGGTGCGGTGCTCCTCACCGAGAAGCTCGTCGGCACGGGCGAGACCTGCCGGCGTTCCGTCAAACTCGTCTTTGACCGGCGGGGTTGGGCGCCGGTGGGACCCTGGCGTCTCGAAGTCCTTCTGCCCTTGGGATTCTTCCTCAAATCCAAAGAACTGATGCCCGAGCAACGAATCCTCGTTCTGCCTCGACTGCTGAGTGTCGAACCGGCCATCTCCCTCGAAGGCGGCGGTGGCGCCCGGTCCATGGAACTCCTGGCTGACCGGGGACGCGAAGGCGAGGTCAGTCAGCTCCGCGATTATCGCGACGGCGATGATCACCGCCAGCTCCACTGGAAACAGACAGCCCGCCAACAACGACCCATCGTGGTCGACCGGCAGCACGCCGCCGAGGGCCCCATCTATCTGGTGCTCGATCCACGGGTCCCTGATCCCGACGACCCCCAGACGCAGGCTCGCTTCGAGCACTCGGTGAGCGAAGTTGCCACGGTGGTCGTCGGCCGGCTCCGGCGGGAAGCGCCTGTTGGGCTGGTCGTCGGGCCGACGGTCGTCGCTCCGGTTCGCAACGCGAGACAGGCGGGCCGTCTGCTGCGAACCCTCGCTGAAGTGGAAGTCACATCCATGGCTGCCGATGGCCCGGCCGATCTGGGTCGAGGGCCGGTCGCGGTGGTCGTCGGGGCTCCGGGGAGATGATCGACATCGCCTCCGCTCGCCGTCAGCTCGGGTGGTTGGTCATGTGGGCTCTCGTCCCCATGCCATTTCTCTACATTGTGCTGCCGCCCTTCTGGATGATCGCGGGCGCTGCAGGGATCTTCCTCGTGCTGCGCCCCGAGAAGGTCTTCCGGCCGTCAAAAACCCTGCTCAATCTCGCCGCGGTCGCCATTGTCGTGATCGTGGCAATGGCCGGAGGGCTCAATATCGGTCCTCTACGGCCCCTGGGTCACCTGCTGCTGTTGTTGACGGCGGTGCAGGTTCTGCTGGTCCACGACCGCAGGAGTTTCTTTCGGTCTTTGGCTTTGGTGGGCATGGTCTGGGTGGTCTCGGTGGCGTCATCGACCCACATGATGGTGGCGATTTACTTTCTGGTTTCGGCCGCCATCGGGTGGTGGGTCGGGATCCGCCTCCATCTCGCGAGCCTCGGGATCGCGGTCGACGCCTCCGGTGGCGCGCTGCCGAGGACCCTCCATGTGATTGCCGCGGTTGCGGCGGCGCTGCTCATCGCCATCCCCTTCTTTCTGGTGATGCCGCGGCTCGGTTCGCCCTGGATCGCCGGGAGCAGTTTCAGTCGCACAACCGGGTTTTCACCCAGCGTCGATCT
>CBESWV010000351.1:0-3786 GCA_965533305.1 uncultured bacterium
TCTCTCGGGTGGAATCTACTCCATCGTCGGGCTCATCCCCGGGGACTATCTGCTCATCGCCGATGGCGCCTACCATCGGGACGAGGTGTGGCAGGACATCCCGTGTGCCGGCGAGTATCCCTCTCACTGTGATCCCTCGGGGGGAACAGTGGTCACGGTGGCCACCGGAGACGTGATCGTCATCGACATGTTGCTGGATCGGCTGGGCACCATCAGCGGAGTGGTGCGGTCGGCCGAGGACGGTTCCCCGCTCAGCAGCTTCAATGTCTACGTCTACAACGATGGTGGGGATCAGGTGGCCTATGACTACACCGACTACTCTGGAGCATACGACTTCACCGGTCTCTGGCCGGGAAGTGTGTTTATCGCGACCGACGAAAACAACACCAACTATGTCGACCAACTCTATGACGGCATCGCCTGTCCGGGTGGGCCGCCGAACGGGTGCGATCCGACCACCGGGACACCGGTGACGGTTGATCTTGGCACGGTCACCGGGATCGATTTCGATCTCGAGCGGACCTCGACGATCACCGGCCGGGTCACCGACGCCCAGACCGGGCTGCCGCTTTATGGGATCAACGTCGAGGCCTGGAGTTCAGACGGCATCTACCGCCGGACCGGCGGGAGCGATGTGTCCGGCTACTATCAGATCACCGGACTCGAGCCGGGTACCTTCTTTGTCGCGACGGACGAATACTCGACATACAGCCTGACCTATATCGACTCGCTCTATGACGGGATCCCATGCCCGACCGGACCCCCCCAAGGCTGTGATCCGACCAAGGGCACACCGGTCACGGTGGTCCCGGGGGTCTCGACCCGGTTTATCGATCTCGCGCTGGAACGAAGAACCAGTGGGGTTGCGGGGATCGTCACCGACGAGCTCTCCGGCGACCCCGTGTCGGGGGCGCAGATCGACCTGTGGGATGCCGATACCGGAGGCTATGTCATCGGCGCGATCACCAACGCCGCCGGCACCTTTGTCGTCAATGTCGACGAGGGCTCCTATGTGGTCGCAACCGACAACCGGGACGGCTGGATCAACCAGATCTGGGATGGACTGCAGTGCGTGGGCGGTTCAGCCTACAACGGCGACTGTGACCCCATGACCGGGGATGTGGTGGTGGTGGATGCCGATCGCCTCACCGAGCACGTGGACTTCATCCTCGCGGGAGGGGGCACCATCTTTGTCGATGGTTTCGAGTCGGGCAATATGACACGCTGGAGCTCGACCACTGACTAAATAGTTCTCAGTTCTCAGTTTTTAGTTTTGAATTCCGTCACGGATCGCAGCCGTCGCGAGAGTCGATCGGCTGCGATGGAAACTAAGAACTAAAAATTAAGAACTCAAAACTAGTTCTGCGTTTTCGCGGAACGCGAAAACCAGACCACAAAGGTGCAAAGCGCGACCAGCGTGATGGTGCCGATGACTTCGCCCGGGAGGCCTTCGAAGGCGTGATCCGACAGAATGTGGATCGCGTTTTTGGCCGTGGTCGAGCCGGTGACCTGTTTGACGATTGCGCTGGTGATGGCGTCGGCCGCCCCGATGATGGCGCCGCCGGCCATCAACCCGGACGCGAGGAGGACCCCGCGGTCGGTCCTCGCCTTGACGGTGGCGTCATCCTCGCCCTCGCGCCGCCTCGCCACCATCCACGACAGGATGCCGCCGAGCAGGACCGGGGTGTTGAGCTCCATGGGAAGGTACATCCCGAGAGCGAACGCCAACGGGGGCACTCCGGTCATTCGGAGGATCAACGAGAGCAGAACGCCGAGACCGAAGAGATACCACTGGAGGGGAGCGGCTTCGGCGCCGAAGATCCCGACCAGGATCTCTTTCATGGCCGAGGCCTGGGGCGCCGGGATGCTGGCTGTACCGAAACCCTGGCCGGGGTCGGCCTGAGCCATGACCCACATCATGAGACCACAGAAGACCGCCGCCACGAGGGTGCCGGCAAACTTGAGCCCGAGCTGCTTTGCGGGAGTGGCGCCGATCCAGTGGCCGACTTTGAGATCCGACGCCAGCGCGCCTGATGCGGCAAGGGCGGTGCAGACGACTCCGCCGACCATCATGGTGACGAACATGCCGTTGCCGCCTGAAAGCCCGAGTTTGAGCAACACAAAACCGGTGACGATGAGGGTGAGCATGGTCATCCCGGAAACCGGGTTGGTGCCGACGATGGCGATGGCGCGTGCCGCCACCGGGGCGAAGAGAAAGGCAATGAGCATCACCAAGCCGGTGCAGACGGCCGCATAGGTCATGGATCCGCTGATGCCGATGCCGTATGAGAAGAAGAGGAAGGCGGCCAGGGCGAAGATGACCAGGCCGACGACGGTGAAGGTGCCGGATAGCGACCGGTCGATGCGAGGAACCTCGGTCGCGACTCGTTCGTCCTGGTGGCTCATCCCGACGATATTGGCCCCGATGGATTTGACCATGGCCGGCAGCGAGCTGATGATGCCGAGGATGCCCGCACCGGCGATGCCACCGACACCGATGATCCTCACATAGTTCTTGAACACTTCGTCGATGCCCATCTCGGAAATCGGAATGGAGCCGGGGGGGAGCACTCCTGGAACATGGACCCCGATGGCGTGGACCATGGGAACCAGCACGAAGTACGAGAGAAACGAACCCGAGCAGATGATGGCGGCGTAGCGGATCCCGACGATATAGCCGATGCCGACGATGGCCGCGTTGTTGAGGACTCTCAGGGTCATGAAATTGCGCGCGAGCAGTTCGCTGAGGCCCACCGCGCGGAAAGTGAGTTGCTCCGCCATGAGATGGAACGAGGTGACCAGGCCGTCGTAGAGCGCGCCGAGACCCGCCGCCATGGCAAGGACCTTGGCCTGGCCGCCGACCCGCTCGCCGGTGAGCAGGATCTCGGTGGTGGCTGTGCCCTCGGGCCATGGGAACTTCCCGTGCATCTCCACCATGAAGTGGTAGCGCAGTGGGATCAGAAAGAGGATGCCGAGGCAGCCGCCGAGAAAGGAGACCATCATCACCTGGACGACCGTCGGCTGGGCGACACCGGAGCCCGCCTCGGCCGCGAGCATGTAGAGCGCCGGGATGGTGAAGACCGCTCCGGAGACCACATGCGATGAGTTGGCGCCGATGGACTGGATGATGACGTTCTCGAGGATGGTCGACTTGCGGCTGAACAGCGGTGAAAGCCCGATGGCCAGAATCGCGATGGGGATCGCGGCTTCGATGCCCTGGCCGACCTTGAGCGCGAGATAGGCGGCGGCCATGGAGAAGACGGCGCAGAACAGCAACCCGAGGGTGACCGCACGGGCGGTGACCTCGTAGACCCCGGCCTCATCGGGAACGATGGGGATGTAGACCTCGCCCGGTTTCAGCGGGCGGCGTGCGTTCTCGGGGAGTCCTTCAATGGCGCCGGTCGGCTCGTGGCTCATGGATCCTCCTGGAATCTGACCGCGTCAGTGTACCCTCCCGTGTCCGTGTCCGTGTCCGTGTCCGTATCCGTGTCCGTTTCCGTTTCCGTGCCCGCGTCCGATCCCGTTCCCGTTCCCGATCCCGATCCCGATGCGATGACCCGAGTCCGAGGCCGCATCCGTCACGGAAACGGGCTTTGGAACCGCGAAGACGCCAAGGCCACTGGCGACGGCTCTGAAGGGCAAGCTGGAAGCTCGCCCCTACAATGGGCCGAGCGCCTTTGTAGCGGCAAGCTTCCAGCTTGCCATTCTCTCGTTCCGCGTGAGTTTGTCGTACTGAGCGAGGGAGTCTGACGACCGAGTTGATGCTCCCCACAGGGCTGGACCGGA
>CBESWV010000352.1:0-3755 GCA_965533305.1 uncultured bacterium
GCGCGTCTACCGGTTCCGCCACTTTCGCGCGGATGAAAGGAAATGGTGAGCCGTGAAGGAATCGAACCTTCAACCTAGTGATTAAGAGTCACTTGCTCTGCCAATTGAGCTAACGGCCCACAGCGACGCGCACTCTACCTCAAAACGACGTGAGGGGCAAGACCCTGCAGCGAGTCGAGAGTCAACAGTTCCATCGCGGCCGGCCGGAAGAGCGCTCCATAAGCGGCCTCTGTCAACTGTTGACTAGGAGCGTGTAGGGAATAGATGGTGGATGGATTTCGGAGGGTCGTTTGAGGCCGATTTTCGTCGGATCCGCAGGTTCATACTGGTGGTATGGGCCAAGAATACGCCGAAAATCGGGCCAAATGACACCCGAAAGGCGCCGCCAATTCTATTTACTACACGCTCCTAGCGATGGACCAAGTGCTTGATCTCACTCTGGCCGAAATCGGACTCGGCGGTGATGACAACCGCCGAAGTGCCGCCACTGAACTCGGGCAACGATTCGGTTGCGACAAAAGCGCCGTCATCGTCAGTCTCACCCTCGGCCAGGACCAAGCGGCGCGGTTCCGAGGTTGATTTGAAGAGTACGGTGATCCGGACCCCCGCTTGCGGTGTGTTGGACTGGGAATCAACCGCGGAGATGGAAATCTCGGCGTCACTGCCGTAGACGAAATCGTGTTTGCCGGCGGCGCGGAGCACGAGATGAGCGCGACCGCGTTGAGCGGCGAGATAGTCGAGGATGACCTGGTCGAGGGTCGGTTCATCGCCACCGTCCTCCCCCGCCGGCTCCTCGGCAACGAGCGGACCGATATCGCCGTCGCGTGAGATGTTGGTGTCGTCGTCTTCGTTGACTGATGCCGGCTCGTCGGTCAGCTCCGCCAACCGGCCGCGTCGAATTACCTCGATGATGGTGCGGTGCTGCCGCTCCATGAGGGTCGCGATGGCGCTGTTCTCAACTTTCTCATCGACGAGATCCTGATACGAGGTCCTCCTCGAATACAGAATCTCCCCGCGGGCGTAGACCAGGCTCTCGACGATGGGGTTCGAGCGTCCCTTGTCTTCGGTCTGCACGTGGTATGTCGTGCCCGCGCTATCGATATCGGTGTTGTAACCAGTCAGCACCACCGTTCCGGCTCCATCCAAAACACGCAGCCTACAGGCTACCCCCTCGTTCGGGTATGGTCAATGCGCGCCTCCGCTTCGCGCGGAGGTCGTGAGTCGTGAGTCGTGAGTTGTCGGCGAAAGCGACCTGATACGCGCTTCGTTTTCGGGAAACCTGCCCGCCGGACTCAACAAGACCCAACACGAATCCGCCCCGCCCTTCCGGAAACAGAGGAATGACCTGCGTCTCACGGCTTACGACTCACGATGTACGAACCGACACCCAGAACAGCAGGCGCAACCGGGTCGCGTCTACAATGCCCCCATGGCTTCACTCTCGATCCTCTACATCTGCATCGGCAACACCTGTCGCTCACCCATGGCCGAGGCCATCACCGCTGGCCTCGGCGAGGACGGAGTGACGGCGTCTTCGGCCGGGTTGATGCCTTTCGGAAGGATCGTGAGCACGACGGTGGAGACCCTCGAGACCCTGGGCTACGACCCGCGCGGTCTCGCTTCGAAGTCTCTCGACGATGTCGATCTGGCCTCCTTCGACATCATCGTCTCCCTCATCGGGGACTCCGGGCTGAGCTATCTGCCATCGAACCTCGGGGCAGAGATCGAATCGTGGTCCATCCGCGATCCCTACGGCGAAGATGACGAGGTCTATCTTGCCGTCGCCCGTGAACTCGAGCGCCGGATCCGCGATCTCCTCGATGATCGTTCCCATCGGGAACTCCCCTTCGTCTAGGGAGTCACACTCATCGGGGACGAGATCGCTCGTATGTCGTAAACCGTGATTCGCAAGTCGTTTCTTCGTGCCCGTCAGAGAGGGAAGACCGCGTGGGGGTGGGTTTTCACCCCTGGCATGACCCCCGCCTGAATGATCCACAACTGTCCGAGACCGAGGTCCCGCGATGTGCGATGTACGACTCACGACTCACGGTTTACGGCTCACGGTCCTTCACCCAGAGGAAAGGAGACGGTTGATTGCGATCCATGGCACACTTGAGAGGTGGTATTCGACGAGGTCTACGAACGCTTTCGGCGGCCGATCTGGCGATTGGCGCGGCGGCTCACCGAGAATGATGAGGAGGCCTTCGATGCGACTCAGGAGATCTTTCTCAGGGTCTGGCGCGGTCTTGCCGGTTTCCGCGGCGAAGCCAAGATCTCGACCTGGATCTTTCAGATCGCCTGGAACTACCTCCGTGGCCACCACCGGCGACGCGGCAGACACCTCAACGCAGTGGCGAGTCAGTCCGAAGAGATCGTGGCCCGCACGCCGGATCCATCGCCCGGCCCCGAACGCCGGGCCGTGTCATCGGATCTGCTGGATCGCGTCACCGCAGCCATGGACGAACTTCCCGAACACTATCGGGTGGTTGTGTGGTTGCGCGACGGCGAGGACCTCAGCTATGCCGAAATCGCCAAGGTTCTCGATCTTCCCATCGGCACCGTCCGATCGCGCCTCGCGCGAGCAAGGGCGGCGCTCAGGAAGGCGGTTGGCCTGTAATGGATGAAACCCTCCGGGAACTCGTCAGCCGATTCGCCGATGGCGATCTGGACGATGCCGAGTCATCCCGGCTCGAGGCGCGGGCCGAGATCGATCCGGAGGTCGCCGCTGAGATCACCACCATCACCGATCTCAGGACGGCGGTTAGCACCATCGCCGGCCGCATGGAACCACCCGCGGCGCTGGACCGAGTCATGGAACCACTACGCCAGGCGCCGCCCGTCCCGGCGCAACGAGCCCGGCCGGTCTATCGCTGGCTCGGGATCGCTGCCGCGGTGGTTCTTGGAGTGACCGTAGCGACCGAGATGGCCCGCCGCAACCCGACACCGACCCTGAGCCCGCCTTCTCCACAGCAGAACCTCCCCGTTGGGGAACGTGAGGAGATCTTCAAGCTCGCTCCCCTGCCGACGGCAGTCCCCAACGATAACCGTCCCCTCGGCGCGGTGGACCAACTCCTTGAAGAGGAACCGGCGATCCCGGCCGCTCCGGAACCGGCTCCCTTCGAGGTGATGGGGCCCCTGAATACCGCCGCCCCATCCACCGCAACTGCCGAGTCGCTCTCGGTTGAGGACACGCGGTCAGCTGATGACGACGGTGAGGTCAAGTCGCGGCTCATGGCGGCGGCCGAACCGGCCCCGGCGAAGAAATCCTCGGTTTCCCGGGCTGAAAGCTCGATGGAGCCCGGGACCGAGAGAGAGTTCATGAGGCAGGGGACGCCGACCGACGGTCATCGGAAATCCAAGACCGCACCCTCCGCCCTCGGTACGCTGAGTCCAGAGCAGGCCACGGACAGATCACAGCGCACGGTGGTTTCGGTCCTCCTTCTCATCGACGACGTCGCGGTCTGGACGGGCTCTTCGTCGAGCTGTCAGAACGGCAGGTGGCCGGTTCGGATCGAAGTGGACGGAAACGTGGTCTCAGCCATCGCGCCCGTCACCGCCGGGGGAAAGGACGAGCGGACCGTTTCGTGCACACCCAATGGAATCATCGGATCGAGTCTCGAAGGCGTCGGCAACGGAGTTCACTTGGGAGAACTGATCGTCGGAGAGCCTCCCAAATAAATCCGGGCGCGGCCAAAGCCGCGCCCGAGCTGAGTGATTTTCCCACCGCGATACGGGTCACTTGAGGGCGGCTAAGC
>CBESWV010000353.1:0-3754 GCA_965533305.1 uncultured bacterium
CCAATACGCGCCGGAGGCTCGTGTCATTCGATGTCGAAAGCGGTCAACTTCTCGGGGTCGACGACCTGACCACCGAGATCGATTCACTGACATCGCTCACCGAGCGGCAACTCAGGGTCGATCGGGGGCTCGGACCCGACGACGATCTCGAAGCGGCGGGGTTTTGGTTCCCTGAGGAGGGCTTCACCCTGCCCGATAATCTCGGCATCACCGCCGAAGGCATCATCTTCCACTGGGACGCGTATGAGATCGCACCCTACTCCATGGGTCCCATCGATGTGACCGTCCCCGCGGCGGCACTCAACCCGATCATCGCCAAACACTACTGGTGACGAGGCAGCCCGATCACTGGGCGTGTGAGACCGGGCGGAGCGTCGCCGCGAGGGGCCCACAGTTCCCGTAGCGGTGGACCTCGAGACGATTCCTGCTGAGGCTGAAGTACGGCCCATCGGCATCCACCCGATCGCGGGAGATCTCGAGAAAACCGAGGCTGTCGGCCGGACTCGAATCCGGAGGGTTGGTCACATCCCTCGCATAGTGCTGTGGCGGAAACGGCGGAGGTGTGGGGCCGATGGTGTGCAGCACGCCCGAGGTGATGGCGATCCAGTCGCCACCGGTCAGCATATCGATCGCCAGAGCCGGGTTGGACGGATTCGAGACATCGACGAGAATCGCAAAGTTGTATGGACCGACAAACCCATCGAAGACCCGGCAGAGAACGGCCAACCGAGAGCCCTCGGCCTCTACGGTCACGGGCACATCGGCGGGTTCCGGCAGATCGAAGACCGAAGCCAAGACCGGCGACGAAGGGATCCGGATATCCACGATCTCGATCCAGCCGGTGTCGCCGTCTCGCACCGCAACCGCCATCACATCACTCGATGAGATGGAGAATTGAACCATCACCGCCCCCGGGAACACCGTTCCGACCTGCCTCGCCACCCCGCCCAGGGAGATATCGTAGATCAAGATTTCGTTGGAATCCTCGAGGCTCAAATAGAGTCTGTCGCCGTGCATCTTCAAATGGGGAGTATTGGTCTCGAACTCAATCGAGACCCTTGCGCCGAGGCGGGACCCGATCACCGGCGATCGAGGATCGGCGACATCGACGACCTCCACCGAGTGGAACTCGGTCTCCTCGTTGTACATCGCGGCCGCGACATAGTTGCCGGTGGCCGCCAGCGCCCAGATCGCGCCTTCAGGGCCGTAGGATGCTGTCTCGGCGAGACTTCCGTCGGGCGAGCGCTCCAGAACCCTCAGAGTATTGCGATCAGGATCAGTCGGGTCGGCAAGAGTCGTGACATCGACCACATGGGCATACCTGTCGGCACTTGCGATGGCCCCAACCTCACGCGCAGGGAGAATCACATCGAGCATGGCCGGATTGGTCAAACCCCCTAGATCGACGACGCGCAATCCGGCGTCGAACGCGGCCGCCACGACATGTCCGGCATGCGGAACCGGGCTCATCATCTTGGGACCGTCGAGGCGCCCGACCACGTTGGGTGATCGCGGCGCCAGAATATTGATGAGCGCATAGCCGCCACAGAAGCCGAGCTGAGTGCAGGTCGACCCGGTGGCATGAAGCGTCGGGCCCTCGAATTCCACGGTGACGACGCCGATGTCGAGACCCTGGATCAAGGACAGGTACTCGGGATCGCTCGCGATGGAGATGTCGACCAGGTTCACCCGTCCCTCGCTGTCTGACATGGCCAGCAGATTCCCGCTCGCCTCGAGATGCCTGACCTCGCCGGAGACGAGCCAATCGGCGGCGTTGAATTCGGCGGCGACCACCGGCGCCGTTGGATCGCTGGTATCGATGAAGAACAATCGTCCCTCCCGCGTGGCTGCAACCGCGGTTCCGTTGCCGAGGGCGAGCGCCTCGACCTCACCGGCAATGGTCACCCAACCCAGGACCAACGGCCTCGGGTCGGTGCCTGAGAGATCGAGGGTGTTGAGCCTGGACTGCACACCGGCCGAATTTGTCTGACCGATCACCACGCCCCGATCGCCATGGATCGCCAGTTCGTGCAGCTTCCATCCCGCTTCTTCCACCCAGTACCGACCCTCGATGCTCGCCTGATAGGGAACGCCGGCGTCTATCACCGTCATCTCGTCGCTGAAATCGGTGACGTAGATCCGGTCATCCTTCGCCTCGAGATCGGTGGCGTAGCCATCGAGCCTCACTTCGTGCACCACCTTTGGATCGGTCGGATCGGAAAGATCCACGACTCGGAGGGTGTAGCCGCCGAAAAAGGCGTGGTCATTCACCACCACCAGGTGTTCTGCCGGGCCGTCGCCTCCCCAATACCGCGTCTGTTGGATGCACCGGTCGTTGGTGGCACCGTCTGCCGAGACGATGAAGATGAGCGACACTGCAAGGATCAACACACGCTTCAAGACCTACTCCAGTTCATGAGTCAAATCCTTTTTCCATCTCTACCGTGGTGGGTCACAAGATAGTTCAACACGCCGCGATTGCCAACAATAGATCCCGTTTGTCGTACACTTCGACGAAATGAAATCCATCCGCTTCGCTGTGGTCGTTTTCTGTCTGCCCATCCTCGCCTGTTACGAGGAGCCGGTGAGGGACCACCTTCACATCGTCTTCTCACCCGGCCCAGCCGTGGTCATCACCGCGGTGCGCGACATCTCGGCGCCCGCAGTGGCCGCCGAGAATACCGCCGTCGAAGACCGACTGGATGAGGCTCGGACCGATCTCACCGGTGGATGGGACCGGTGGGGCCGGAGCTTTGCCGAACTCGGCGCCATCGCCGACCGCAGCACGATCGTGCGCCATGACGGAAACGCTCGTCGTGGGATCCACAGCGCCCTCCTGGACTCCTTCCGGCCTGCCGAGCGTCTGCTCGGCAACGAAGGGCTGGACGCATTCTATGACGACGGCAAGCGGGTCCGTGAACTGCAACTCCACCCCTCCGGGGGGGGCCAGGCAAGCCGGCAGCAGCGCGAAACACTCGACCACGATCTCGCATCCTGGGCGGAGGTCGTCACCGCATATCTCGAGGCCGCGACGACGCTTTACGACTACCTCGGCAAAGCGCCGAACCGCGCCGTCCCCTGCTTCGCACACATCTTCGACGAAGACCCGGAGAGTTCGGGACCTCTGAATGACCACGAGGAGGTTCTGGTCAAGCGAGCCACCGAGACCATGGAGCGTGTCGCCGAGGCGCTGCTCATCGACAGCGACCGGGCCTACTCGCTCAACGAGCTTTCGCGTCTGGTGCACGACACCTTCCAGGGACGACTGACCATCACCGTCGATGGTCCAATCCTCGAGATCGAGGGCTTTGCCGATCACGAGACCTTTGTTGAACGACCGCCGGTGGATCTCTGGCGCTCCCTCGAGCTGATCGCCGGTCAATGGCTTGCCCCCGATCTGGTCACCACACTGGTGATCCCCGGTCCGGAGGCCGCTCAGCCGGTTGTCGACCCTGTTGCCTTCGCGAGCCTGCAACGAAGGTGGGCACCGCCGCCCGATGCCTGGACCGTCGAGTCCGAGTTGAAGGCGCACCTCCAACCCGAAGAGGTCTACCGCGTCCGCTGGCAGACCCGTCCAGCGCCCGAGGATGACGACGAGGTCTACGAGCTTGCCCTCCACCAGTTGGCCACCGCCGAGCAGAATCTGCCTGAATAGAATCGCGAGCATATCGCAGGCGGGGCTGTCGCGCTGTAGGCGCGACGGGCCTGGGGATCGAGCCGGCGAGACGAACGCCTGGGTTCGGAACGCCTGCAC
>CBESWV010000354.1:0-3738 GCA_965533305.1 uncultured bacterium
AGTTCGATCAGCGAGGGAGACGCAGGGTTCGAGATGTCGACCACCGCGACGCCGAGAGTCTTGATGATTGCCGCCACCAGGTCTCCGGATGCGGCGATCGTCTGGATTCGACCCTCGAGGACGAGTTCACCCATCGTCACCGGCGCCGAGGGGTCGGTGAGATCGGCGACGATCAGAACCCGCCCGCTGCCATAGACCATCCGATCGCCGGTCGCCGTGGCCGCCCGAATCGGGCCGTAGGGATGGGCTCCCACGAACTCGAGACAGGGATTCTGTGCGGCGGATCCGCCTGGGGCCACCAGCGCAATCACCATGACCACAACCGTGGTCATGATCTGTGATCTCGTGAGCAGTGCTTTCATCTGACGACCCCTCTCATTGCCGAGAGGGAAATTATCTCACGAATGCTCAGTCAGCAGCTTTGGCGTTTCCACGAAGTCAGATGCCCTTGGGTCCTGACGGAATCGATATCCTCTAGCATCTCTTCGTGACTTCTTTCTGGCTGCGAGGGATATCTGCGTCAATCTGCGCTATCTGCGGTTTCTCCGTGCGATGTCTTTGCGAACCTAGGAGCGTGTAGTGAATAGATGGTGGATGGATTTCGGAGGGTCGTTTGAGGCCGTTTTTCGGCGGATTTGCCGGTTCATACTGGTGGTATGGGCCAAGAATGCGCCGAGAAACGGGCCAAACGACACCCGAAAGGCGCCGCCAATTCTATTCACTACACGCTCCTAGCGCCTTCGCGGTTCAATCCTGCGATGGCTGTGACCTCGGCAAGGGCTTTCGGCGCTGCCCCCGCATCTCCGCCGCGAGCTGTCTCCCGTAGAACACCACCTCGGGATCGTCGCCGGCAATCTGCATCGCTTGGGTGAGCCATTGCCTGGCTCCCGTGAGATTGCCTTCGGAACGCTCGAGAAGCGAGAAGAGCAACAGGCGCTTTCCGGCGACGACGCGTTGGAGCTCGAGATCCATCCCCTTGGGCAGGTTGCTGATGCGATCGATGGGTGAGGTATAGGCCTCGACCAGGACCTGTGCGTTGGCCGGCCAGAGCCCCGGGCGGTAGGCGGCGGGCGCGAGGAACTCGAGCCGGGGATGAAGATCGGTGGAGGGTTCACCGGCGCCGACCCTCGCGCAGCCGGTGGGATCGAGCTGGAAAAGGGCGGCGATCTGGGCAGGTGACGACAGAGCTGAGGCGGCGAGATCGTCGCGGAAAGCGTGACTTTCGATCTGTCGCTGCCAGCGCTGCCAGTCGAGGTCGAGGGGCTGGTCGGAGCCGAGCAGCATGGCGTGACCGAGCCCGAAGAGGACCCAGCTCTCAGGGAAGGCTCTCTGGAAGGTGGCGATGGCGCGACGGAAGGCGTCATCGGGCATCCGGTGGAGAGGCAGGTACTGGCAGAAGATGCCACCCTGCGCGAGCCGTTGTCGGCACAGCTTGAAGAACTCGAGGGAGTAGAGCGGCGCCGAACCATAGAGAGGGTGGACGGGGTCGCAGGTGATGAGATCCCAGGGACCGGGGTGGAGAAGGAGATGGTTGCGGCCGTCGTTCGGGTGGAGTCGGACCCTGGGGTCGCGGGCGACACCGTGGTTGAGTTCCTCGAAGTGGTGGGCGGCTTCGATGACCCCCGGGACGATCTCCACCACATCCACCGCCTCGACTCCCGAGGCGCCGGCAACGGTCGCCGTGGTGACACCGGCGCCGAAACCGATGACCAGGGCCCGCCGGGGTGACGGATGCAGAACCGTGGGGATGAGTCCCAGCATTCGCGCCACCTTGAGGGCGTCGTAGCTCGCGCCGATGACGGCGTTGTTGTCGACATACATCGATCGGGCGGCGGTTGCTCGTTGCTCGGTGACCACCACGGTCCCAGACGAAGTCTCGTTGTAGCTGAGAACCTCGATTTCACCTGAATTCAGAGCCATTGAGGGCAGGGGAACCCGGCCGAAAGAGGGACTTGCCACCGATGCGACGACGAGAGCGATGCAGGTGGCTGCGGTTGCAGCTCTCACTCGACGGTTTGCTCGGGATCTCGTGCCCGGTTCGGCAGAGAGACCCAGCACCACGAGGCCCGAGCCGAGAGCCGCCATGGCGAGCATGGAGTGGCCGAAACCCGCGTTGGGGAGAATCACCAGCCCGACGACGGCCGACCCGACGGCGGCACCCACCGAGTTGATCACGCCCATGCGGCCGATGTTCCGGCCGCCGTCACGGACCCTCGGGGTTGCGGCCTTGAGGAGCAGCGGCCAGGCCGCGCCGAAGAGCAGGGTCACCGGAAGCACCAGAATGCCGCCGACCAACAATGGGGGCACCAGGACCCGCGCCCACCCGGTGTCCGGCCGAATGAGGCGAACGACGGTGGCGATCTCGGGCATGAGCGCGGCCTGGATGATGAGCAAAGCCACCGCGCCGATCTGGAGCCTCGACCAGTTGGCGAGGACCTTTGCGCGTCGAAGGAGCGGCGAACCGGCCACCGCCCCCAGACCGAGCCCGGTGAGCGTGAGCGCCAGGAGCAGGGTGAAGGTGGCGGTCGAGTTGGCCAGCACCATCTTGAGCGCCCGGTGCCATAAGGTTTCAGCGCCGAGGACCAGGGCGCCGGAACCGCCGGCGGCGGCGAGGAGGGCCCATGACGGACGGGTCGATGCGGGCGCGGGCTGCGGTCGTTTTTGATCATCGGACGATGGGTTGTCGGTGGTGCGGGTGGACGCCATCAGGGCTGCGCAAGCGGCCACCGCGTTGGCCCCCGCTGCCAGCGCGATGGATCCCGGGATTCCGAAGATCGGCAACACGGCAAAACCGGCGAGAAGAACACCGATGACGCCACCGAGGGTGTTGGCGGCATAGAGTCGACCGATGCCGCTGTGGAGGTGATTCAGATCGGCGGCGTTCGCCCGCACCAGAATCGGATAGGTCGCGCCCATGAGGGTGGTGGGGACAATGAGCAACCCGAGCGCGAGCGTGAGTCGTGAGATGACGAAGAGCGGGTGGTTGGCGGAGGCGATTCCGGGCAGCCATTGGGAGGCGAGGGCCGGGAGATGTGTCAGGACCAGGGCGAGCAAAGGGCCGAAACCGACGAGGGCGAGTTCGATCGCCGCGATCGCAAGCGCCGGCCGTTGGAGTCGATCGGCTCTCCGTCCTCCGAGCCAGCTGCCCAGCCCGAGTCCGAGCATGAAGGCGGTGAGCACCGCAGCGACGGCGTTGTGCGAGCCGCCAAAGGTGAGGGCGAGCTGTCGTCCCCATTGGAGTTCGAGGACCAGCGCCGCGAGCCCCGACGCAAAGGCCGATGCTGCAAGGAGGGTGGCGGTGGACGAGTGAGGGCGTTGGGGCATCGGGGGAGTATATCCGGGGCAGGTTGCCTGCCCCCACAATGAACGGCTTGCCATTGTGGTGCGGGCGTCTCGCCCGCAAGATGCTCTCCTGTATCGGCGAACCACGGGCGGCCCTTCCCTCATTCCCGGCCACAGCCCCTCTGCTCCGGTCACTGCCTCGGACGCGGATACGGAATTCTGTCGTCTCCGGCCTTCTGGGCCGCCCCTGGCGACCCAGCGTCGCGTAATCAGCGTGGTCATTCGGTGGTCAATTGGAAGGTCTGTGACCACGCTGATTACGCGAGCGGCGGCCTCCTTCTGAGCTGGTAGACCCTGACCTCATCGGCTTACCCGTGGAGTGCCCGGCACGGACATTGTGCGGAACGGGACGCGGCTCCGGGAGGTCTTACCTGCACAATGCCGAGCCCGGCACGT
>CBESWV010000355.1:0-3732 GCA_965533305.1 uncultured bacterium
CACTCCTGGATCGTCTGCTTTGTCCCCAGCGGTTTGCCCGGCGCCAGTTCGCGATCCACCGCGTGCCGGCACATGATCTCGAAGGCGCGCTCGCAAACCCCGACCCAGCGCATGCAGTGGTGGATCCGGCCGGGGCCGAGCCGGCTCTGGGCGAGAGCGAACCCCATTCCTTCGCCACCGAGAAGGTTTTCGACCGGCACCCGGGCACCGTGATAGGCGACCTCGCCGTGGCTGGCCCAGTCGCCGCCGCGGTGGCCCATGATCGAAAGATTGCCGATGAGTTCGTAGCCCTCGGTGTCGGTGGGAACGATGAGCATGCTCGCTCGGCGGTAGCGATCCTCATGCTCGGGTTCGGTGAGCGCCATGCAGATGGCGAAGGCGGCGCCGTCAGCGCCGGTAGCGAACCACTTGTGACCGCGGATGACATAGGCATCCCCGTCCTTGATGGCGGTGGTCCCCATCCACACCGGGTTCGATCCGGCGAACTCGGGCTCGGTCATGGTGAAGCAGCTGCGGATCTCACCACGGACCAGCGGCGCGAGGAAGCGCTCCTTCTGTTCGGGGGTGCCGAACTCCATGAGCAGCTCCATGTTGCCGACATCCGGCGCCTGGCAGTTGAAGACATAGTGGCCGAGCGGGCTGCGCCCGAGTTCCTCGGACATGATCGCGAACTCGGTCAGCGACAACCCGGCGCCACCGAACTCCTCGGGTATGAAGGCGGTCCAGAGACCGGTCTCCCTCGCCCGGGCCCGCCGTTTCTCAAGCTCCGGCAGGACCGCGACAAAGCCGTTCCGGAGAAAATCCTGTTCGAGAGGGTGGATCTCGTTGGTCAGGAACTCACGTACGACCCCGGTGATCGAATCCACCCGCGGCGATGAGGAAAAGTCCATTGATTGCTCCTCGGCCGAATCTACCACGGCGGTCTCACGAGGGCTCGGAACGTGTGACCGAGGTGACAGTTTGACATCTGATTCAGCCAATACGGGATTGACATTATCGGGGTCGAGCCATACCTTTATTGCAAAGGTGTCCCATTCCAATTAACGCTGCGAAAAAAGCGCAGACGTGCAAACCGGCAAGTGGTCAAGCTCTCGTAGAAGGTGGGCGAGCTTCAAGGAGGGCCAGGTGCTTGGGCAGAACTTCAGGCCGAAGAGTCTTTGTCTCTCGGCGCCACCAGCGTGGGTGGTGACCTCAGTTCGGTCGTTGGAACCGGTTGGTCGATCTCAACGGCGCCCGAGCGAGGTGCGGCTGTGAAGCATCATCTCGAATCGGATGGCGTCATCGAACGTATCTACGAGGCGGTTTCCAAGGTCGACAAGTGGGGTGATGCGCTCCACGCTACCGCTGAGTTCTGCGAGGCAGACGCCATGTTGCTGGTCGGCGGTAACCTGTCGGGAGGGGACCCTTCGGTCATCGAGTCGACAGGATTCAAGACCGAGGTCTTGGATTCATACACAAAGAACCACCTCAAGGACGACGAGTTGGTGAGAGAGTCCATGGCGGGCCCCGTGGGAATGGTTATTTCAAGCGCTCATGAACGTAAGGGGTGGGATTTCTACGACACGACCATGTATCGGCGGCTTCTGTGGCCCTGTGGGTTGCACAGTTTGGCTGGTACGGCGGTGATCAACGCGCCGAAGGTCTATGCCTCTCTCTGGATGGGCCGCAATGAGGGCCCTGGAAACTTTGCCCCGCACAACCTGCAACGGTTGTCCGAACTCGTTCCCCACTTCGGAAGGGCCATGGCGGTACACCACAGATTGCGCCGGGCGGAAATGCAAGCGAGGCTGGCAACCGGCGCCTTCGATCGCTTCTCGGTGGGCGTCGTACTGCTCGATGTGGATGGTGATCCCATCTTGGCGAACCGTGAGGCTGTGCGGATCGCGCTGCGGCGAGATGGATTTGTTTTCCGCGATCGATGCCTGGCGGCCGAGAGCCCGACGGATTCGAAACGACTTCGAGAGTTGATTCGGCAAGTGGGTCAGTCCTCGGCGCCGCAGAAGCCTTCAAGATTCGGATGCGGAGGCGCCATTCGGATCACTCGACCGTCAGGACAATCCGACTACCACGTCGTGGTGATGCCCCTGCCCCGGCGTTGCCAGCCGGGCGACGGTAACGGTGCCGCTGCGGTTCTCTTCATCACCGATCCTGACAAGATGCAGAACCCGGTGGATTTCCTGTTCGGCGACCTCTACGACCTCACCGATGCAGAGTCTCGACTGGTGTGCGAACTCATGGATGGCCGCGGACTGACCGCCGCCGCCGAAAGCCTTGGTCTGTCGCGCAACACCGTTCACTCACAGCTGGCTGCGGTCTTCCAGAAGACCGGCACGCGACGCCAGGGCGAGCTCCTGCGCCTCCTCCTGGGAGGTGTCGCTCCCATCGAGACCCCGGACGCGACATCCGGCTTCCACAAGCCCGTGTCGAACCTGGGGGATCTGGCTCAGTAGCATCTTCACCCGTTTGGGTGATGCGCAATTGTTCTCCTTCGTCGAGATTGAGCGATAGGACCACTCCGGTGCCGGCCGAGAATCGCAACGCACCACCATGACTCGACGAGGGGAGAGTGGAATGTTACCAACCATCGATGTTCACACTCACATTTTCAGCGCCCTCGACATCCCGCTCGAGGGCTACCTGCTGTCACGGCGGTCAGAACGCCGCGCCGGCAGATTGATCGACCCGTGGATCTCGATCTTTCCCATGCCTCAGCTCTTCGGCTATGTCGCGAGGCGTGCGCGGGAGAGATGTGTGACCCGGCGGCTGGAGGACAACGTCAAACGGGGGTGGTTCTACTCGGCTGTTTTGTGGCTCTACGGAAAGCTCTCTGGCCAGAGATTTATCGAGTGGGAGGAGTCGCTCACCAGCTGTTCGGCGACCAACGGTGATCGGCTGATCGAGACCTGGCCCGAAACCGATCTCTTCGTGCCTCTCATGATCGACTACGAGTACTGGTTCGCCAACAGCCTGGACAACCCGCTGAGTCAGCAGATCGACACCGTCTTTCGAGATGTGGTCCTCGAACACCTCGGCAGAATCCACCCCTTCGTGCCCTTCGATCCCGCCCGCGAGCTCGCCTATCGAAAGGGCATGGTGAACCCGGACGGCCAACTCGAACGCTACTCACCGCTGGCTCTGGTGGAAGAAGCCATCGAGGACAAGGGGTTCATCGGTGTCAAGCTTTACAACTCGCTCGGTTACCGACCGCTAGGAAACGCCGATCCGGATGCCTCCTTGAAGAGGCGTCACATCGCCGTACGCAACCAGAAACTGCCGTATCTCTTCGACGGCGAGGAGTACGACGAGGTTCTGTGCGATCTCTATGATTACTGTGTCGAACACGAGGTGCCCATTACCGCTCACTGCGTTATGGACGGCATCGAGGCCTACCCGGGAGCCAGCCACGATTTCGGTCAGGCAAAGTTCTGGGACGAGGTCCTTCGGCAGGACCGATACCGGAGTCTGCGCCTGAACCTCGCCCACTTCGGCTGGAATCAGTCTCACGGCCAGGGTTATACCGGCAGTGAAAGCTGGGCCAAGGATGTGTGCAGGCTGATCGTCACGTACGACCACGTCTATGCGGATGTCTCCCACCATCGGGTGTTGACCAAGGGCGGAAGAAACCAGTTCATCCAGGGCTATCGCCAGATGAATAAAGACTTCTCGGCTGACATGGAGAAGATCAAGAGCCGGATTCTCTTCGGCACCGACTGGCACGTTCTGATGCGGATG
>CBESWV010000356.1:0-3719 GCA_965533305.1 uncultured bacterium
GCCCGATCCGTCCGAGAATAGGGACTGTGACTGCGAAACGCGCCTGCTTGGCATTGTGGATTCTGACCGCTGTCTGTTTGCCGTCCCACCGGCTCGCGGCCGAGCGATTGGCGGTTCACACCTACACCGTGGCCGATGGCCTCGCCGGCGATCAGGTCACGGCCATCGTTCAGGATCGGCAGGGCTTTCTCTGGATCGGCACCCGGACCGGACTGTCCCGTTTCGACGGTGTGAACTTTCGCTCGTTCGACACCAGCGACGGTCTGCCGAGCGTAGGCATCCATGCCATCCACGAAACGATCGACGGCACCCTGTTGTTCGGCACCGGTGCCGGCCTGGCGAAGATGAGGGACGAACCGGACGCCGAAGGCCGGGTGTTTGAACTCATCGAGGATACACCCAAGGGTGTCGTCGCCATGGCCGAGGATGGATCGGGAACCCTGTGGGCCTCCTCCCGGGGAAGGCTCTACCGATCAACCGGGACCAATACGAGCTTCCGGGAGGTGGAAACCGGGATCGAGTGGCCACCCCCTGGGGGCTGGTCCATAGGCGCCATCGTGATCGACCACGACGGGTCGCTGTGGCTCGGCTCCACCCTGGGTCTCCACCGCCTCCTCTCCGACGGCGTCCTGATTCACTATTCGTTCACCGGCGATCGCTGGCTGCAAAGGTGTTTCGCCCTGCACATGGACTGGAAAGGCCGATTGTGGGTCGGGCGAGATGATGTCCTCGTCTTCAAACCGGAGGCTGCCGATTCCCTGATCGGGATCGGCCACCTCGGAACCCGCCGACTCGATCTTCGATCGTCCACCGCCCTTTCCGAGGAACCGGGCAGCGCCAGCCGCTGGAATTTAGGTCATCCGTCGGGTCCCGGCATCGTATTCGGGATTGACTCGGGTCCCAACGGAGATGTCTGGGTGGTGAGTCACTGGGGCGCCGGGGTCTTCGGCGATGACACGATCGTGTTTCACGGCCGCCGTACCGGCCTGGTCTCGGATCATCTGACAGCCGTGCTGGCGGATGACGCCGGGAACGCCTGGATCGGAACCCAGAGCCACGGTCTCATGCGGATCAACTCAACCGGCTTCACTTCCTACACCGAGGATGAGGGCCTGGTCGAACGGCAAACCTCCTCGGTCACCACGGGTCCCGACGGGGAGATCATCGTGGTCGGCCTGCCACCGGAAGGCACAATCCATCTCCGGGACGGAGATCGTTTCGTGCCCATTGAGATCCCCCTGCCGGAAGATGTCCTTGGGCATGGCTGGGGCCTCAATCAGGTCAGCTTCTTCGATCGGGACGGCCGGCTCTGGGTACCGACCCCAAGAGGCCTCTTTTCGTTTCCACGCCTGGCTGACCTCCAAGACCTGCCGGATTCCAGGCATGAAAAGAGGCTCCTTCCCGACGACGAGATCTACCGGATTTTCGAAGACTCGCGGGGCGACATCTGGATGGGTGTGCTCGGCGACACGCGGCTCCTCCGATGGGAGCGCGCCACCGACACCCTTCATCCCTACGATGCCGATGACGGCATCCCATACGAAGCCGGAACCGCCTTTGCAGACAACGGCACCGGAGTTGTTTGGATCGGGTTCTACAACGGCGGATTGGCGCGTTGGCGTGACGGCTCGTTCGAACTCTTCGATCACAACGACGGTGTGCCCCGAGGAATGGTGAACTGCCTCCTCTATGACCACCGGGGTCGACTGTGGGTCGGCGCCAACGCCGACGGGCTCGCAGTGACCGATGACCCGACGGCCGACCATCCCGTCTGGCATCGGTGGGCATCGGGCGACGGCCTCACCAGCGAAGCCGTCTTCAGTCTCGCAGAGGACCGTTTTGGACGGATCTATGCCGGCTCGCTCAAGGGGGTCGATCGTCTCGATCCCGAGACCGGGAGGATCGACCACTTCGACACCTCGACCGGACTGGTCAACAATCTCGTCCTTGACGCCATCACCGGACCCGAAGGTGATCTGTGGTTTGCCACCGACGGCGGGGTCAGCAGGTACCGCCCGGCGGTGGAGACCCCACGCGAAGCCCCCGCAGTCTTCATCGACCGGGTCACCATCGATGGCGCAGACCTGGCGGTACCGCTCCGCGGTTTGGCCGCCATCTCCCGGATCGCGCTGCCCTCTCGCACCGAGGTTGTCGACATCGGGTTCGCCGCGGTGGATCTGACCCCCGGTTCCCGGTTGGAGTTTGAGTTCTCCATCGACTCCGACACACAGATCTGGACATCCACCCAGGGCAATCGCTTTGTCCGCCTGGCGGGTCTGGCGCCGGGTAAACGCAGCATTTCGATACGCGCCCGACTGCCGGATGGTTCGGTGGGGCCCGCTGCCGTCGTCGATCTCGGTATCGCCACTCCGCTGTGGCGACGTTGGTGGTTCCTCGCCTCCATCGTGGCCGTCGTCGCCATCGCCGGATGGATCGTCCAGCGGCTTCGGATCCGGCGACTCAAGGAATTGCACCAGGTTCGCAGCCGCATCGCCGCCGATCTGCACGACGAAATGGGTCTCTCGCTGGCCCGGGTGGCCATCCTGGCCGATGTCGCCGGCCGCAGCGCCGACAATACGACCACGAGCGACACGCTCAAGGAGATCGGCGGCACCGCCCGCGATCTCGTTGATGCCACCTCCGACATGGCGTGGGCTCTGAATCCGCGGCACGACACGGTTGCCGCCCTCATCGCCAGGTTGCGCCGGCAGGCCAGTGAAGTGGCCGAGGGATTCGGCGCCACCTTCGAACTCGAGGCCGATCCCCTCGATGGCGTCCCCATGGCCTCGGAAACCCGCCGCCATCTCTTTCTGATCCTCAAGGAGGCGATTCGAAACGCCTGCCGCCATGGCCGGCCGGATCACCTGACGCTCCGAATCCACCGTCGGGCGTCACGCCTCGTCATCACCTTGGAGGATGACGGCGTCGGATTCGACACCGACTCAGCCCGAGACGGCCAGGGCCTGCCGAGCATGGAGCGACGGGCGACTGAGATGGGAGCCACCATTTCGGTGGCGTCGATCCCAGGCGAGGGAACACGGATTGACCTCGACGTGCCGTTTAAAACTGACGCATGAACATGCGCTGCACAGATCGGTCTTCACGACCCATCATGGGTATCGGAGGCAGCAGATGACTGATGACACCACCCTCGCCGTCGCCCTGGTCGAAGACGACCGGCGTTTTCGTGGTGTGCTGCAGATGCTCATGGAAGGCACGCCGGGTTTCGAGCTCGCCTTCGCCGCCGGATCGGTGGAAGAAGCGCTTCGGATCGCACCGCTACAGCCGCCTCGGGTGATCCTCCTCGACATCCATCTTCCCGGGCTTTCGGGGATCGAAGGCGTGGGGTTCATTCGCGAGCGATTCCCCGATGCGGTGGTCCTCATGCTCACCGTCTTCGAAGACGAGGACCGGATCTTCGAGGCCCTGTGCAACGGCGCCGGCGGTTATCTGCTCAAGAAGACCCCTCCGGCACGGCTCCTAGAGTACGTTCAGGAAGCCGCCACCGGTGGTGCGCCCATGTCGCCCGAAATCGCCGCCAAGGTCGTGCGGCTCTTTGCACGGCTTCCCAAGAAGATCGCCGTCGATGAGCACCTCACACGCCAGGAAACCAGTTTTCTCAGGCTCCTCGCCGAAGGCCACAGCTATGCATCCTCGGCCCGCGAACTCGGTGTCAGCGTCAATACCGTGCGCAACTACGTCCGCTCGATCTACGACAA
>CBESWV010000357.1:0-3692 GCA_965533305.1 uncultured bacterium
TGGCTGATGGCTGATGGCTAACGTCATTCAGCCTTCTACGCCACGAGGATTCCCCCATCCACCGGGATGATGGCACCGGTCATCCACGACGATGCATCCGACAACAGATAGAGCACCATCGAGGAGATGTCCCGAGGTTGACCGATTCGTCCCAACGGGTGCATGGCGCCCATGCCTTCGACATCCTCGTGGCTCATCCCGCGCCCGTCGTGGATCGGAGTGTCCACCACTGCCGGCATGATGGCGTTGACGCGCACCGTCGGCGCCCACTCGAGGGCGAGGCAACGAGTCATGTGGTTGACGGCCGCCTTGGAGGAGTTGTAGGCGATCATCCCCGGGACCGCGCGATCGGCGAGGGACGACGAGATGTTGACCACCGCCGGGGCTTTGCCCTGCTTGAGCAGCGACCCGAGGGAGCGGCACATGAGGAACGGTCCGCGGACGTTGACCGCGAAGACCGTGTCCCAGGTCTCCGGATCGGTTTCTTCAAGGCTCGCCATGGGTGCGATGCCGGCGTTGTTGACGAGGCCATCCACTGCGCCCCACCGAGCCTTGACCGCTTCCGCCAAGGAATCAACCTGGGCGGCGTCCGAGACATCGCAGGCGTGCCACCAGGCGCCATCGCCGAGTTCCTGCACCGTATCTTCGAGAATCTCGCCGCGTCGCGCCACAAGACAGACCTCCGCCCCCGCTTCATCCAGCAACCGGGCGGCATCCATGCCGATCCCACTCGACGCGCCTGTAACGATCACTCTTCGATTTCGTACTTCCAGCATGGATCCTCCATCGGTCTTGGTATTGCGAGGGCCCCCAGATCGGTCTCCGAATGGGTATCATGGAAGTGTTCGATGACACGTTTTCATCCCATATCCCCGACGAGCCTTCGACGCCTCGTACAACCACCCGGCACCGCCGGCATTCCCGGCGCACTCGGGACCGGGGAACGATGAGCGCCGCCTGGGTGCTGATCCCGTTGCTCGTTCCCCCCATCGCGGCGTTGGTGGCCCATTTCGTCCTCGCATCGCGTGAGGTACCCCCCGCGCTGGCCATTGGGCTCAACGCCCTGTGCCCGGGCGCCGGGCTTGCCGCCGCCGGCCGGCCGACCCTGGAGACGGTCCTCGGGGTCCTCATGGCCCAAGCCAGTCTGGTCATCGCCGGCACCATGGGTTCGATCGGATACTTCGTACCGTTCATGGTGGTCGGGGGGTTTTGGTCTTCGATCTACACGCCGCACAATCCACTGGCGGTCGCGAACGGAGCGTTGGATGCGGTCTTTCGACCTGTTCCCGAACAGCCGGCCCCCATACAGCAGGGTCGATCAAACGGTTCATCCATCACAGCAAAGCCGTCAAAGACCGACGACGAAACCGACGAGACCGTATCGGGTTACGCCGTCGAGGTCCGCTGCACCGAGTGCGGCGCGAATGTCTCGGTGCCGGTCCTCCAGCGCATGGCGCACTGCGGGTTCTGCGGCAGCGACCACCTGCTTGCGGGTCAGGAGGAGACCCTCTACCTGACCCTCCCGGAGATGACTCCGACCGAAGTCGAGCTCAAAGAGGCATTGCTCGATCATTTTCGCTACCAACACTATCTCAAGCTCTTCCAGGTGTCGGTTCCCATGATCCAGGTCGCCGCCACCGACGCCACCGCGTCGGGCGCACTCGTCACCCGACCCGAGGCCGAAGCGGCGGCAGCCGCGGCCGAGGCCATGGTGGCGAAGAAGGCGGATGCCTATCGGGCCAAACTCGCACGCCAGCTTCAACTCGGCCGCACCCGCCGTTTTCTGTCTCCCTACCGGCACGGGATGGGCACCCTCTATCAGGCGGGTTTCGGCCGGCGCAAAGAAGACCAGGAAAAGGTCCTTCGCTTCAAGATCGCCACCATCGAGGCATCGGCCGCCTCGTCGTCGGTCCTCAATCTGCCCGAGATGGGCAAGCTGACCTATCTCAGGGCTCTCCGACCCGCCGCCGACTGCGTCTCCGGTGAACGAAGTCTGGCCCTCGATCTCGACGAGGAGGTCTTGAAAAGAGCCTTCGGCCGACTCGACCGCAAGCAACTCGACCGTTCCATCGCCACGATTCGCCTCGGTTCGCGCTTCATCAGAGAGGTCAGCGCCGTCGTCTGGCGCCCTTGGTGGATCGTCGAGGTCTCAGGCCCGCGTATCCACGAGACCTTTCTGGTGGACAGCGCATCCGGGTCGGTGATCGGCGCCGCACCCACCATCGATGATGACACCCTGACCGAGCTGCCCGAATCCGCTCGCGACCCCGGCCGCGGTCTCCACTTCATCCCCATGGAGTGCCCCACCTGCGGCAACGAGTTTGCCTTCGACAGTGATGCGGTTGTTCACTTCTGTCACAACTGTCACCGTGTCTGCCGGGTCTCCGGCCACCGTAAGGATAACGTCGAGTACTCGCGCGCCGGTACCATCGAAGAGGGCTCCGACCTGGTGCCTTTCTGGCTCTTTCCCCTGCGGATCCGAACCGCCGGTGGCGAGCTCATCACCGATCTCGCCCACCTCAAGGACGGCATCGACGGAACCCTCGACCAGATCGGGGAGGACGCCCCCGTTCGCCAGCACGGTCTCTATGTCCCCGCCATAAGGTGCATCAACTCCAAGCTCATGGGCTCCGCGTTCAACCGGCTCTTCGACCACACCGTCCGCCAGCGCTTTCGAATCCTGCACGAACGCTGGCCCCTCGACGTCAAACCCAGGCCATGGACAATCCACCTCGATGAAGCCGAAGCCCGCAACCTGGTCCCCCTCTTTCTCGCCAACGCATTCGGACGCAGGGATCTCGCGAGAGTCAACGTGAGTCAGGTTGCGGACCGGCTCTTCGACGCAACCCAGGAGGACGAGGGCCGGCTCGTCTATCTGCCCATTCCAAAGGTGGTCACCAACCCATTCCGGCGGTATGTCGGGCGGTTCAGGGGACAGGCGCTGCGGAAGGCGACAAAGGGGGGACGAGTTCGAGTTGAGAACTCACAACCGCCGGTTCGGCGGGACAGGTGAGCATCGCGGACTGCCGAGTCTATGTCGCCGACGGCGACGCCGGGGTCGCCGTCTCTCGGCAATGCGACCGGCTTCAGTGTGATCAGCCCGAATCCGGCGGAACCCTCGATCGGACTGCGCACTTGGATTGACGAGACGGTGAAATCGAACCCACTGCCGACAAACCCGTCGATCATCACGGAAACGGAATCGGATACGGACGCGGACGCGGACTCGGGTCATCGCATCGGGATCGGGATCGGGATCGGGATCGGATACAGACTCGGACTCGGACTCGGACGTGGACACGGGATTGGGTGCGCTATCCTTGACCGGCAGTACATAACGACACCGGAGGAGCCATGGCAGCCGAAATCTTCACCAGCGACTGGGCCGATCTTTGGGCCGACGCGATCAACGCCAACGCCGATTACAAAAAGGCCGCCACCAAATGGGAGGGCGGCATCGCAATGATCATGACCATCGACGGCGACATGGGGATCCCCTCGGAGCGCATCGTCATCGCCGATCTCTGGCATGGCGACTGCCGCGGCGCCGCCACCGCCACCCAGGCCGAGCTCGACGAGGCGCCGTACCACATCAAAGCCAACCCGGCGACGTGGAAGAGCGTCCTCGCCGGCAAGACCGACCCCATCGTCGGCCTCATGGGCGGCAAGCTCAAACTCTCCAAAGGCAGCCT
>CBESWV010000358.1:0-3686 GCA_965533305.1 uncultured bacterium
AGGATATCTTCCCGCACCGGTGGATGCGCGGCCTGTGTTCCGGGTCACCGGATGCTCTCACAGCGGCGTACTCAACATGATCGACGCCGCGATCGAGCGGTTTCCCGACCGGCGACTCAAGGCCGTGGTCGGTGGCTTTCACCTCATCGGTCTGCCGTCGGCCGATTCCATGGCTCCGAGCCGACCCGAGTCGGTGTTTGGCGATGGTCGCAACACCGGGGGAACCACCCCAACAAAAAAGGCGGCCGTGCGCCCGAGCACACGGCCACCCTCAATATCCGAGATGTCTATCTGACTCGGACGTCCAGATAGCTGTGCGGCTCGAGGACGAAATCGACCGTCGTGGTCTGCCCCTCCAGCACTTCAACATCGGCCCCGGCACGGATGAACCGGCGGGCGAAGACCATCATCCGATAGTTGTCGGCGGGGACCTCGTCGAACCGATAGAAGCCGTTCTCGTCGGTTCGAGCCATCCACCATCCACCGTGTTCGCCGATGCGCTCCATCCAGTTCGGAAGGATCACCACCAGGGCCCGCTCAATGGGCTCGCTGTTCGCGGCGCCGGTCACGGTCCCCTCGACGCTCCCAAAGGCCAGAGGGCTCAGAGCCAGGTCTGTAACGGTGGTCTGTCCGTCCAGCACCTCGATCTCGGCTTCACCTCGGATGTATCCGTTGGCGGAAGCGGTCACCGTGTAGGCAGACACTTCGACCTGATCAAAACGATAGTATCCGTTCTCATCGGTCACGGCGTGGTGCCAGCCCCAATCGGGTTGATCTTCCGACCCGTCTCCCGGCCAGTTCCGAGTCAAGGACACACGAGCGCCATCGATGGGGTCACCCGTGACCGCATCGGTCACGGTTCCCTCGGCGCTGCCGAAGGCCAGAGGATCGAGAGCGAGATCCACCGTGCTGGTCGCTCCCTCGCTCACACTCACGAGCACCGGCTCGTTCGGGAGATACCCGAATGCCCTGGCGGTTGCCTCGTACTCACCCGCAAGCACGGTCTCGATGAAGTACATCCCATCGTCGCCGGTCACCGCACTCAGCCAATGCCAATCTCCGCCGGTAGCCGCATCGTGAACCGGACGTAGCATCACGCGTGCTCCGGCAATGGGCAGACCGGTGACGGCATCCGTCACGAGACCATCCACCGAGCCAAACGTCAGCGGCTCGAGAGCGATGTCCTGAACCGTTGTCTGACCCTCGACCACAACGACGGACAAGGTGGCCATCAGATAGTCGGCGGCGCCGCACCTGAGGGTGTACTCACCCTCTGCGAGGTCCTCGATGATGTAGACACCATCCTGATCGGTGACGACCGGATGATGACCGTGGTTGCCGCCTTGACCTCCGTCAAAGCTCCCACGCACCATCACTATTGCGCCCTCGATGGGCAGGCTCGACACCGCATCACTGACCGTACCCTCAATGGCACCGGTCTGGGCGGAGGCGCTGCCGGCGAATAGTCCGAGGGAGACGGCCACCACCGCGGCGGTCATCAGTCCCTTCTGCAGTCCGTTCGTGAGTCTTGATCTCGACATCTGGCGTTCCCCTTTCTGGGTTCGTTTCCTTCATTCCAAATTCCCACCCTCGAGTGGGGCCCTCCGTAGCATTTGGAACCATACCCAGAAAAGACCGCCAAGAACTCAAGGAAACCGAAGGGAACCAGTCGCCGGGTGCCCCGGATCACAAAAGTCGTGCGACCCAGCTGTGGATATCGTCGTCATACCAGCCCAACTCCACGGCCGGGTACTCGGCGTGCAGAGCCCATCCTTCGGTTTTTTCGGCAAATGTTATGTTGAGGCATGGATCATGAGGGTGATCACCTTCCTACGAAGAGCAGCAAAAAGGTCGAACAGGAGGCGCCTGCCGTTCGCCCATCAGCGGTCAAACTGCCCGAACGACCGCCTCATGGCGAGCGGACGATCTTCGAGTTCTTTCTCAACCGCTTCCCGCGGATCTCACGCACCGTCTGGCTGGAGAGATTCGCCACAGCGAAGGTCTGGGCGACAGACACACCCATCAACGCCGAAACGCCATATCTGCCGCTTCTCGAGGTGCACTACCGGCGCGAAGTCGATCGCGAACCACCGGTCCGTGAAAACTATCGTATTGTCTGGTCGGATCAACACTTGATGGTGGTGGACAAACCGCCCCACCTGCCGGTTACACCAGGAGGTCGATGGGTTCGAGGGTGTCTTCTCCATCTCCTGCTCGAGGCCACCGGCAACGACCGGATCGCGCCGCTCCACCGCCTCGACCGGCTCACATCGGGTCTGGTGCTGCTCTCTCTCGATCCCGAGAGCCGTTCGCACTTCGCCGCCTTGTTCCAACCGCGATCCTTGGTCGAAAAGGACTACACCGCGGTCTGCGAGTTGCGGGGAAACCCACCACCCAGGCGATTCACCCTCGCCCACCACATCGCCCGCAGCGAGACCGAGTACTGGCGCCAGGTGGTGCGGCCCGACCTGCCATCAAACGCGAGATGCGACGTTGAAGTCATGGCTGTGGAGAACGACCTCGCTCTGGTTCGAGTGCAGCCACTCACCGGCCGCAAACACCAGATTCGGGTCCAGCTCGCCGATGCCGGACTGCCGATCCTGGGCGATCCCCTCTATGGCACCGACCCCTCCAACGATCCCGAAGATCTCACCCGCCGGCTGTGGCTCGACGCCCACCGGCTTGCCGTCAGTGACTTCCCCGGTTTTGACGAAACCACGGCACTGACCGCGGAGTGGACCTCATCACGACCACCCAAGGACTTCTTCCGCCGCGCCGCAGGCTGACGAGACACAACCGGATCCATCAGGTGAGAGCAGCCTCGGCGCCCACGAGTTCCATTCGACCCTCTCGTGTGCATCAAACCGAAGAAATTGGAGACCCCAAGTTTGCTGTTGACATCTCGAGTCTTCAGTTTTATGCTTTATTTATACTCATGACTACCCCAACCCGCCCCACGGCCAAACCCAAGCCTCCGTTGCTCTTGGACCGCATGCGCGGTGAGATCCGGGTGAGGCATTACTCCATCCGCACCGAGGAGGCCTACACCGGATGGGTCCGCCGGTTTCTCCGCTTCCACCGGCGACACCCACGCGAGCTCGGATCGGACGAGATCAATCGCTTTCTCACCCACCTCGCCGTCCACGATCACGTCGCGGCCTCCACCCAACGCCAGGCGCTGAGCGCATTGCTCTTCCTCTACCGCGAAGTTCTCAAACTCGACCCACCATGGATCGACAATATCGTCCGTGCCCGCCAACCCAAGCGGCTGCCGACCGTCCTCAGCAGGGAAGAGGTCGCCGCCCTCCTAGCCCGCCTCGAGGGAACCGTCCAACTCATCGTTCTCCTGCTCTACGGCACCGGGATGCGGATCCTCGAGTGCCTCCGCCTCCGCATCCAGGACGTCGACTTCGATCTCGGCAACATCACGATCAGAAACGGCAAGGGCCAAAAAGACCGCACCACCCTCCTCCCCGACGCCTGCCGCCAAAGGCTCCAAGACCACCTCACCCACGTCCGCGAGCTTCACGAGCAAGACCTCGCCGACGGCTTCGGCCGGGTCCACCTCCCCACGGCCCTCGGCCGCAAGTACCCGAATGCCGCCGCTGACTGGCGCTGGCAGTACGTCTTTCCCGCCGGCTCCCGCGGCATCGATCCGCGAACCGGCGAAACCCGCCGCCATCACC
>CBESWV010000359.1:0-3654 GCA_965533305.1 uncultured bacterium
CCCGACAATCGGCGGTCGGCTCTGCCAGGTATCTCCTGCATCATCACGAGCCGATCTCCGGGCATCCAGGTGACACCGACCATCATGGCGCCAAGAGTCGTGAGAACCCTGCAATTCGCTGACCGAAAGACAGCGGTTGACGCGAAGACTCGCCCAACCCCATTCACCCTGTGAATTGCAGAGCGAGCTCCATGATCCGTTCCTGGGTCGCCTCGGCTCGGGGCAGGATCCCCTGAAGCGAGCCTTCGTGCATCACCGCGATGCGGTCCGACAGACCGAGGAGCTCGGGCATCTCGCTGGAGATCAGGAGGATGGCCACCCCGTGGTCGACCAATTCGCCGATCAACTCGTAGATCTCGGCCTTGGCGCCGACATCGATGCCCCGGGTCGGCTCGTCGAAGAGCAGGACCCGGCACCGGGCCGCCAACCAACGGGCAAGGACCACCTTCTGCTGGTTGCCGCCCGAGAGGTTGACGATCTTCTGATCGAGAGAGGCAACGCGGATGTGCAGCCGGTCAACCTCGGACCGAGCGAGCTCCGCCTCGGCGGCGAGATCAATGGCCCCGGCACGCGAGACCTTGTCGAGAGAGGTCAGGGTGATGTTCTCGGTCACCGTGCACTGGAGGACCAGACCCTGTTGCTTTCGATCCTCGGTGAGAAAGCCCAACCCGGCGGCGATGGATTCGGCCGGACCATGGGCCGAGAGTTTGCGACCTGCCACGGTAACGGTCCCGGCGCCGATGGGATCAGCGCCGAAGATCGCCCGTGCCAGCTCGGTCCTACCAGAGCCCATAAGACCGGCGACACCGAGGATTTCGCCTTCGCGTAGCGAAAGACTGATGGGCTTCGGGAAACGCGCCGTGATGAGCCCATCGACTTCGAGCGCGACCTCACCCAGCGCAACCTCGCGCTTTGGAACGCGTTCGGCGATGGTCCTTCCGACCATCAACTGGATGAGCTCAGCCACTTCGGTCTCGCTGACCCTCTTTGTGCCCACCGTCTGCCCATCCCGCATGACGGTGACCCGATCGCCGATCGCGAAGATCTCGGGCATCCGGTGCGAGATGTAGATCACCGGCACCCCGTCGCTCACGAGATCGCGAATCACCGCAAAGAGGGCCTCGATCTCGGCCTCGGACAGCGCAGCGGATGGTTCGTCCATGACCAGCAGGCGGGCGCGACGTTGGAGGGCACGGGCGATCTCCACCAATTGCTGCTCGGCCACCGAGAGCTCCGACACCGGAAGATCAGAATCAATCTCGCACTTCAAACGGCGAAGCAGATCGCTCGCTTCGGCCGACATCCGACTATCGGCGATCAACCCGCCCGCCGTCGGCTCGTGTCCGAGAAAGATGTTCTCGGCCACCGTGAGACCGGGCACCAAATTGAGTTCCTGGTGGATCATCACCAAACCGAGGCGCTCGGCGTCGAGAGGTCCCGTCGGTTTGATGGGAGAACCACAGAAAACGACCTCTCCCGCATCGGCCGCATACTGGCCGCAGAGGATCTTCATCAGGGTGCTCTTGCCCGCACCGTTCTCGCCGAGCAACACATGGACCTCGCCCGGCAGCACCTCGAGGCCGGCCGCCTTGAGCGCCTGAACTCCGGGGAAGTGTTTGTCGATCCCCGACATCGTCAGCAGGGGGCTCGTCACTTCTGCTCCGGCGGAGCGAAGGCATCGACGCTGTTCGCATCGATCAATTCCACCCGGGTGAGAACCTCACTGGGTGGCGCTTGTCCCAGACGCACGAGTTCGACCGCGTGCTTGACCCCCAACCGACCCATCTCGCTCGGGAACTGTGCCACCGAGCCGAGCATCCGACCGGAGCGGATGTTGACCAGGGCATCGGGGATCGCGTCGAAGCCGATGACGACGATCTCCGATATCCGACCGGCGGCGTCGATGGCCTCGATCGCCCCGAGCGCCATCTCATCGTTGGCGGCAAAGACCGCATCGAGATCGGGATGCGCCTGAAGCAGATTCTCGGCCACGGTGTAGGCCCGGGCCCGCTCCCAGTTGGCGGTCTGGCTCGCCACCACCCGCATCCCAGGTGACGCATCGATCCCGGAGAGGAAACCAAGCCTTCGCTGGTCGGCGGTTTCGTGACCCGAAATCCCCTCGATGATGGCGATCTCTCCCACCCCATCGAGTTCGGCCGCCAGATAGCGTCCGGCCACGGCGCCACCCTCGAAGTTGTCCGATCCGATGTAGGTCAGCACCTCGGCGCCCACCGATGCCGCAGCCTCTTCGTCGATCCGGGTGTCGAGGAGCAGGACCGGGATCCCTGCATCGTTGGCCTTTCTAATTGCCGGCACGAGTTCCTTGGAACCGGACGGCGCCAATAGAATCGCATCCACTCCCTGTTGGATCAGGTTCTCGATGATCTGGTACTGACGCTCGACATCGGTCTCGCGGTCGGCCGCGAGAGAAACCAGGTGGACACCGAGGGCGGCGGCTTCGGCCTCTCCGGCTTCCTGCATCTGTCCCCAGAAGGGCGAGTTCAGCGCCTTGGGGACAAAGGCGACCGTAAGTTCACCCTCTTGATAGGCGGCACCGGAGGAGACCCTGATGCCCACCGCTCCGGCCACCGAAACCATCGCGAGAACCGAAATAACCACCGCTTTGCGGTACCGCCGCCAGCCCGTCACGGGGGCTTTCTCCCCACCGCGATGCCGGGCGCGATCGAGCACCACCGCAGCGACCAGAACCCCTCCGACCACCATGCCTTCCAAGGCCGATGGGACATTGAGCGCATTGAGTCCATTGCGAAGCGTGCCCATGATCAAGGCACCGATCACGGTTCCGACCACACGCCCCTCACCCCCCATGAGGCTCACCCCGCCGATCACAGCCGCGGCGATGGCGTAGAGCTCATACATCTCACCGGTCAACGGCGAAGCGGCATTGAGCCGTGAGGTCATCAGCACCGCGGCGACACCCGCCATGAGCCCCGACAGACCATAGATCGCGATCTTGTAGCGGCCCACCGGGACCCCGGAAAGCCACGCCGCCTGTTCGTTGCCGCCGATGGCATAGGTGTAGCGCCCGAGCTTGGTCCGGGTGAGGACCAGATGAGCGATGACATAGAGAATCGCAACCACGATGACCAGCACCGGCACCCCGAAGAGATCGCCGGAGAGAGAGCGGAAGCTCTCGGGCAGCCCGCTGATGGGTTTGGAATCGGAGTAGATCTTGGCCGCGCTGCGGGCGACGAGCA
Source organism: uncultured bacterium (assembly GCA_965533305.1). Classification (GTDB taxonomy): domain Bacteria; phylum Acidobacteriota; class Thermoanaerobaculia; order Thermoanaerobaculales; family Sulfomarinibacteraceae; genus JAHECW01. The sequence continues at coordinate 3,219 of CBESWV010000359.1, forward strand.
TCATTCCCAGTGTGGCGATGAACGGTGGGATCCGCCCGAGGGTGGTCACGAGACCGCTGATCAGCCCGCAGACCAGACCCACCGCCACGCCTCCGAGGATGGCCACCGGCATCGATGATCCGGTCACCAGCAGATCGGCGGTGACCAGCCCGCACAGAGCCAGGATCGAACCCACCGAGAGATCGATCCCGCCTGAGATGATCACAAAGGTCAGTCCGATGCCGAGGATGGCGTTGATGGCCGACTGTTGCATCACGTTGAGGAGATTGTCCGGTGTCAGAAAGTGTGGTGATGCGATCCCGAAGAGCACCACCAGACCAACGAGAACGAAGAGTGTTTGCAGTCGAGCGGAGAGGTTTCGGACCATTCGGCGGTTCCTCTTTTCGTCAGCGGATCATCAGATCGATCGCTGCGGAATATCGTACCGCACCAGGTT
>CBESWV010000360.1:0-3649 GCA_965533305.1 uncultured bacterium
AGTTCTTGGTTTTGAGTGACATCGCATATGGCAACCTGCACGGGTGGATACCCTGTGATGGCAACCAAAGACCAAGAACTGACGTGTCGCCTACTCGAGGAGCGCCGGTGGCGATGACACCCGGCTGAAGACCGTCACCGGGCGGCTCCAGCCCGACTCGAATTCACCGCTCGACTCATAGCCGTTGGCCTCGAGCCATTTCTCGAGTTCGGGGACCTGTTCCAGCCGGTCTCGATACAGCCCCACCCGGTCGCTCCCCGATGCGATGCGTCTGAGTTCGGCGACTCCGGGATAGGCGCCGAGTTCGCGGATCTCGGGGTTCCCGGAGAAGAAGAGATTTCCGCCATAGGCCCATGACTGGGACAGTGCGATGACCCTGACATCGGGATCGGCGGCGATCGCTTCGGCCGCCAGAACGGCCGCCATGGACTTCTCGAACACAAAGGTCGGGATTGTGATCCCGGTCAGCAGCGAGAAAATCATCAGCACCACTACAGCGCGGCGGCGGCCCAATCGCCACCAGCCGCATGCCGCTCCGGCGACGGCGATCGCGATGAACGGTGTGGTCCCGAGTAGATAGCGCATGTTCTTGTGCGGGATCATCGAAAGCACGAGCATCGGAAGGGCGATGAAAGGAACCGTTTCGCGGAGCCAACGGGATCTTGGGAGACCGAAGAAAAAGGGCAGCGCCGCCAGGGGAAACCACTTCGGCAGTCTCCACAGGTACCAGTACCACGGCTGGAACTTCACCATCGACGAGCTGTCCTTCTCGATGAGGGTGTATCTGGCGAACTCGATCAGGCTCGAGAACGGCCGGCCCCAGGTGGCGAGATCCCAGAGTCCGACGGTGATCAGGACGGCGGCCGCGAATCCGAGTCCAAGAGCCAGAGTGTGGCGGATTTTCTCGCTGACCGTCGATCGTCCAAATACCAAGACGGCGAAGATCGGCACCAGGAAGATCGCCTCGCTGTACCTACAGGCAAACGCTATGCCGATCGCGGCTCCAGCCGCCATATATCCAATTGAGGGTCGCTTGACCTTGTGGATCGATAGGACGGCGACCAGAACACAGGTGATGGACACCGTTCGTGGGTAAACGGTGCTGCCATATCCCAGAGGAAGCCAGTGAATGGCGAACAACGAAGCGGCCAGGGTCGCCGCCCGGTCGCTCTTGAGCCACTCGAGACCCACAAGGTAGACCAGGATGATGTTGACCGAAGCCAGGGCGATGAACGGAAAGGTGGCGATCCAACGCAGAAGCCGGACCGATTCGGCTCCAAGCGCCGACGCGAGACCGAGCACCGGACTGATGAGCGCGTCCGAGACAAAGAGATTTCTGATCTCCCATGGCGTGTAGTGATGACCGAACGCCCGCATGAACCCCGCCCTCACGATCTCGACGTCGTCACCGGTGGAGAAGCCGAAACACTGGTAACTGAACCAAAGACGCAGGAGGGTGGCAGAGACCACCACCGATGCGAGGATCATCCGATCGCGGGAACGCAGTTGGGGCAGGTGGGTCATCGTTTGGGTCGCCTCGAGTTGTATTTTGCTTCCGTCGAGGAGGCTGTGGCCAAGACAGGGTATTCCCGACCGAGAAGGAACACAAACCGATGGTTCGAATGGCTTGGCAAAGCCGGTTCAGACCGGTTAGGATGCCCGGGTTGGGGCGCAAATTCACAATAGCCCTATTGGTCTGCGCCGGGATGGGGGCTGCCGCGACAACTCTCGTCGGTCAGAATCTCGGGGCCGGCAATCCATCGAGGGCCGCCAGGTGTCGAGGGAATCCGGATCGCCATCGCCGGCACCACCATGGTCAAGGGCGCCGTGCTCGGGATCATGTTTCTCGTGCGGTACGGGCGGGAGGGATGAGGCGCCGGACTCAGGGATGAAGTCGTCGCGGCGTCCGGCTCTGCCGTGGGGCCTGGATTGAATGGCGGCGCTGGAGCTGCGATTCGTACAACGATTGCGGGATCAGGTCGGCGCCTTGGCCACCCCCCTCGACAAAGTCGTCGGGAAGCGCGTGGTTGTGTCCGGGTCGTTCGACAGCATTGTCGTAGCCGCTCGTGCCGATCACGTATCCCCAGCCGAACTGAGCGGTCCTGATGAGCTTCTTGAACCCGAGATCGACCTCCCAGCCCTCGGTGTCGCCACGGGTGTTCCAGAGGACGGATTGAGTGGTGCCGAAACCGTGATCGGCGTGGAATCGGTCGGCGGCCTCGATCCCATCTTCGTCGAGGACCATGGAGTCGATGAGGTTTGCGGGAGAGAGGTGCATGTGGAAGTCGACGGGGAACCGTCCGATATTCGCCGTTGAGCTGTGGATGACGTTGCCGGTGGCCGCGATGAGACCGATCGTGTAGTTGTGACGCGCGTTTTTCGACGAACAGGATGTTACGAGACTATCGCTGCCCTGGATCGAGAAGTGGTATCCGTTGCCACCGGCGCCGTGGTACTGGGAATCCCGAAGATCCACATCCTCAACGGTGATCGACCGCGCGAACCGAATCCGGACTCCGCTGGAGAGGAAGTGGTGGGAGTTGTTCTCCCCGTGGCGGAAGCTCCGGATGTTGCGGATCCAGCCGTTGACCACGTGGTTGACCTCGACCAGCGTCGAGGCGTGGGCATCGTAGGCGCCGGTTCCGGGGACATCCCAGTCGTTGTCACCCATCGAACCGTAGGTGATCTCCTTCATGCCGATGGACAGATTCTCGACCGCGACCTCCTCGATGTGAGGCGTCGTACGGGTGACCCTGGCGTTGTCTCTCCGCAGCAGCGGGTATCTGATCGGGATGTCGATGGAAATCGTGCCGGACGCGTTGTCGACCTTCACCACCTTTCGGTAGAAGGTGACGCCCCCGATGCCTTCGGACGTCCAGGTTCCGGTCATGTTGTGTTCCTCGATGAACGCATCGGTGGCGTCGGAAAGCACGACCACCCAGTCCCCGGGTCTGAAGTCTCCGCCTTCGACCCGGAGAACGGTCTCCATCTCTTCGACGTCGGCGGCGAGCGGGTACGAGGCCTCACCGACATTCCGACGCCAGGTGAAGTCCTCGTCGCGAATCTCGCGGGGCGCCATCCGGATGACGTTTCTCACCCTCATGGATGTCTCGGTGTTGAAGATAAAGGTGCTGTAGGGGCCTTCCCCGCGAAGAATGACCCCTGGGCGATCGAGATACAACGCCGCCTTCTCCTCGGCCGACTGCGGACTCACCAGATATGTTCCCTCCGGAAGGAAGACGACACCGCCGCCGTGTTTCCACACAGCTTCGATGGCTTCCCGGATGGCCAAGGTGCTGTCGGAGGAGCCGCTGGGATCCGCGAGAAATGGTGGTTGGGTGGCATCGATCACCAGTCCCGATACACCATCGATCGGGGGAAGCGACCGCTCTCCCCGGTGGTAGCCGGCATATGAGAAATCCTGCAGGAAACGGCCGGCATCGTCGCGGTATCCCGGCGCCCATGTGTCCGGATACAGTGAGGAACGCCATGGCTGTTCGGCCCAGGCTGGTGAGGACACAGCCAGTGCTGCCAGGGTACAGACGATCACCGCAAGGGAAAGAAAATAAGACCTCATCTCAAACCGGAGACTACACCAGGTCGGGGTTGTGGATGCCCGTGGCCGGGGCGATTTTTCAAATCTGTGACA
>CBESWV010000361.1:0-3634 GCA_965533305.1 uncultured bacterium
CCCGACCCTTCACCACCGCAGACTCGGAGTCGCACACGGCCTCATTGGGTTGCGGGCGAAGCCTACGATGGGAGCTCTTCATCTTCGCGGGTCCTTTGCGCTTCGAGGGTTGCCGGGCCATCGAATATATGCGCCACGCTGAATGGCGTATCGTGTTCCCATGAACCGTCTCATCGCCCCCGTTTGGATGCTGGTGCTCGCCTCCGTCGTTGTAGTTCTTTCGCTTCCGGAATCGCGGGGCGTGTTCAAAACCATGACCCTCGCCCACCCCTACACCATGGGGTTCCTCAAGATCGCCGTCCTCGGCACCATGGGCGAGCTCCTCGGCGGCCGGATCGTCACCGGACAGTGGCGTCTCACCGGAATCCGCCTGACCCAGCGCGCGCTGGTGTGGGGCTTTCTCGGCGTTGTTTTCACCGCAGTCTTCCCGCTCTTTTCATTTGGTGTCGATGGGCTTCTCGATGCCGATTTGATCCCCGGCGGCGAAAACGCACTGGCCGCGGCCGTCTGGAAATCGGTTTTTCTGAACCTCATTTTCGGTTTCCCGATGATGGTCTTTCACCGGATCACCGACACGCTGATCGGCCGCGGCGAACTCTTTGGAATCTGGCCGCTGGCCGAGGTCACCGGTTCCATCGACTGGCGGAACATGTTCCGTATCGTCGGCGCGGCGTGTTTCTGGTTTTGGATACCCGCCCACACCATCACCTTTTTGCTGCCCCCGGAGTTTCGCGTCGTCTCTGCCGCGCTCCTGGCTGTGATCCTCGGCGCCATCCTCGGCTTCGCCAAGAAGCGGGCTCGGAGTGATACAGTTCGATCATCATGATCATCCTCAACAGGGCGACGGTTTTAGTTGTTTGTGCTGTGCTTGTCTTGGGTTGTGGCGAATCTCGAGCCCCGGAGCATACAACCTTGCAGGTTTCGGCAACCGAGGAATCCGCATTGGACAACGAGGCGATTGCTGCATCGGCCGGCTTCTCATGGATTGTCCCCGGCGAGCTCGCAGCCATGCCGGTCCCGGGTCGAGACCGATCTCTGGATCAGGATGCGACCTTCCTCGAGCAGGAAGGGATCAGAGTATTGGTGTCGCTCACCGAGGAACCGCCCGATGCCGACACCCTCGCCACCCACTCGATCGAGCAGGAACATCTCCCCATCCAGGACTATGCTCCTCCGACCCTCGAACAGATGAACGAGTTTGTCGCATTTGTCGAGGATGAGGTGGCAATCGGAAGACCTGTGGGCGTTCACTGCACCGCAGGCCTCGGTCGTTCGGGCACCATGGCGGCGGCGTATCTTGTGTCAACCGGCACTTCGGCCGAAGACGCCATCACCATCATCCGCGAACTTCGACCGGGTTCCATCGAGACGGCGGAGCAGGAAGATGCGGTCCGATCCTTCGAAGCGACCAGGAACGGTCATCAGTAATCCCGGTGGTCACACCCATCACCGGCAAAACCGTCATCATGGTCGGCGCAGAACCCTCGATCTGATTCCGTACAGCCATCTCCAGCCGCAGAGCACCCAGGAGCGCGCCACCACAATCACCACCATCTCCTGTATCATGAATGATATCGGATTGTCTTCGGCGATTTCTCGTACCCATCGAGGGCATTCAATCTGGCGGGGGAAGCGGTGATGATGAAACGGTGCAGGCTCCTCTTTTTTGTCTTCCTGGTGACCGGTCTCGCACCGGTCGTGGAGGCGGCTGACTTCAAAGTCGTGGTCAACGCGTCGAACCCGATCAATTCGGTCACCGCCAAGGAGCTGTCCGGGTACTTCTTGAAGAAGGACCTGACCTGGCCCGATGGGCAGACCGTGACCGCGGTTGACCTCAGTCCCGACTCGCCGATCCGTGTCGAGTTCACGAAGACGATCCACGGGAAAAAGATCAGCGCCATCAAGAGCTACTGGCAGCGGCAGATCTTCCAAGGAAAAGCCGTCCCACCCATGGAGCGATCGACTGAAGCCGAGGTTCTCGCGTTCGTCGCAGCGAAACCCGGGGCCGTCGGCTATGTATCGTCAGCAGCCACACTCAATGCCAAGGTCAAAGAACTCGTGGCGGAGAACTGAACCAATGAAAGTGGTCCATAAGATCGCGCTCATGCCCGCCCTGGCAGTCGCCGCCCTGCTGGCGATCTTCATCGTGGTCCAGGTGACCCGTTCGGCCAATGAAGACCTCAACCGCCGGATCGAAACCGGATACGTGCCGGCCGTGGCCATGAGCCAGGACCTCGTCGAACAGCTGGCGGCGCTGCAACGCGGTCTGCAGGATGCCGTGGCATCGTCGGACATTGCCTTGTTGGCGGAAACCGACGCCCTCCATCGCAGGTTCCTCGACACGGTGAAACAGGCGAGCGAGAACGAAACCCTCGATTCCGATCAGATGGAGGTGCTCGGCGAGGACTTCCGGAAATACTACGAACTGGCCCGCCAGACCTCGAGCGGACTCATCAACATGGAAATAGGTTCGGATCTCCAAGAGGCGATCCAGAACCAGATCACCCGCTACAATTTGATCAAATCCACCCTGGACTCCATCGCTGAAACCTCGAGGGAGAACATTTCGGCGGCTTTTGAACGATCACGAGCCAACCAGACAAAGGCGACCATTCTCTATGTTGTGGTCCTGAGTCTGAGCATCATTGCGCTTGTCGCGCTCTCGATCTCGGTCGTGCGCTCGATCTCGCAGTCCATGGACCGGGTCGTCGCCGTCGCCGCCGGGGTCGCGGACGGCGAACTGACCCGACGGATCGAGATCGTCAGCACCGACGAACTGGGAACCATGGGTTCGTCCATCAACCGCGCCCTCGACCGGATGCGCGAAGCCGTGGCGATCTTCGGCGACAACGCCGGATCATTGGCCGACGCGTCCGACGATCTCAGCGGAATCAGCATCCGGATGGCGAGTGGAGCCGACACCAATTCCGAACAGGCGACGATGGCCTCGAGCGCGGCCGAACAGGTCAGCGTGAGCGTCGAGGCGGTCGCGACCGGCATCGAGCAGATGACAGCCAGCATCCACGAGATCGCTCGCAACTCCCAGGAGGCCGCGCGGGTCGCGGCGGATGCCGTCGCCTCGGCACGGAGCACCAACGAACTCATCACCCACCTCGGTGAACGATCCAACGAGATCAGCGGCGTTGCCAAGGTGATCAGCGAGATCGCCCAGCAGACGAATCTGCTCGCGCTCAACGCCACCATCGAGGCCGCACGCGCCGGTGAATCAGGACGTGGTTTTGCCGTGGTTGCGGACGAGGTCAAGGAACTCGCCCGTGGTACCGCGGCCGCCACCGAAGACATCTCGAGCAAAATGGTGTCGATCCAAGAGGACATCAACGGTGCGGTCGGCGCCATCGGTGAGATCGCCGAAGTGGTTGATCGAATCTCCGAAATCCAGACCAGCATCGCCCTCGCCGTCGAAGAGCAGACAGCGACCGCCAGCGAGATCAGCCGGAGCATCAACGAGGCGGCCCACGGCACATCGGAGATCGCCGAACACGCACTCCAGGTCGCCCAATCGGCGCAGGTGACCGCCGACGGCGCCGGCGCCACACGCAAGGCCGCGGAGGATCTCTCGAGCATGGCCGACGAGCTCAAGAAACTGGTCGCCGAGTTCAACTATCGGGAAGCC
>CBESWV010000362.1:0-3588 GCA_965533305.1 uncultured bacterium
GCTACACTACCGCGGTGCACGAAATGGGGATTGCCATCGAGATCTATCGCATCTGCCGCGAGGCGGTGCTTGAACACGGTGAGGGACGCCTGCAGCGAGTTCGGATCGCCGTTGGAGAGCTGGCGGCGGTGGAACCGGATCTACTCACCTTTGGTTGGGAGGCGGTCATCATCGACGGCCCCGACGAAGGCGCGAAGCTCGAGATCGATTTCTGCAAGGCTGACCAACGCTGCCCGCAATGCAATGAGGCCAAGGACCGATCGGAGGGATCCTGGCTGCGGATCTGCCCCGATTGCGGCACACCGTTGCAAGTCCGGGGTGGCGAGGAGCTCGATGTTCTCGAGGTGACCTTCGAGACCGATGACGACGATCCTCCCCCATGAAAAGCTCAGGCGTGCATCAAATCAACGCTGAGGTGGTCCGATCATGAAGAAGGTCGTGAGTATTCGCCGGAAAGCCCTCGCCGCCAGCGAGGAACACGCCAATCAACTCCGAGCCGGATTCAGGCAATCCGGCACCCTGGTGTTCAATCTCATCTCTTCTCCGGGGTCGGGGAAGACAACGCTTCTTGAAACCACCATCGGACGTATGGCCGATGTCTACAAGATGGCCGTGATCGAGGGCGATGTCGCCACCGAACGCGATGCCGATCGAATCCGCGCGATGGGGGTTCCGGCGCACCAGGTTCTCACCAGCGGCGCCTGCCACCTCGATGCCCGACAGATCGAAACCGCTCTCGAGAGCACCAACCTCATGCCCGCGGAGGTCCTCTTCATCGAGAATGTCGGCAATCTGATCTGTCCCACCACCTATGATCTCGGAGAAGACTTCAAGGTCGCTCTTCTGTCGGTGACCGAGGGTGACGACAAGCCGATCAAATACCCGGCAATTTTCTCGCGCGCCGACATCACCGTGATCACCAAGAGCGATCTCCTTCCCTATGTCCCGTTTGATCTCGAGACGGTCACAAACCACATATCCTCGCTCAATCCGACCGGTGTCATCCTCGTGGTCTCCTCGACTACCGGCGAAGGCATCGATCTCTGGTGTGATCTCATCGCCAGCCGATTCGAAGCCAAACAACAATCGTGATCCGTCTTCGGGTGCGGTGCCGCGGGGCGGTCCAGGGAGTCGGATTTCGCCCCACCGTCCACCGCATCGCCACCGAACTCCAGCTTGCAGGCGAAGTCCGTAACGACCCCGACGGCGCGACCGCAGAGGTCGAGGGACCGTCATCGACGACGGCATGCTTTGTCGAGAGACTGCAATCCGAACTCCCCCCCCTGGCTCGCCTCGATGAGATCGAGATCGAGGAGATCGAACCGCGCGGCGATACCGACTTTCGGGTTACGGAGACCGAACAGGGAAAACGTGCCGGCGCCATGGTCCCCGCGGATGCCGCCCTGTGCGACGACTGTCGCCGAGAGATGAATGACCCCGGAGATCGACGCCATCGCTATCCCTTCACCACCTGCACCAACTGCGGTCCTCGATTCTCTCTGACCCGCAGCCTCCCCTATGACCGTGTCGCCACATCCATGACCTGCTTCCCCCTGTGCAACGCGTGCGACAACGAGTACACCGACCCCGCCGATCGACGCTTCCATGCCGAACCCGTCTGCTGCCCTGACTGCGGGCCTCGGCTGTGGTATCAGGATGCCGATGGAGCGAATCATGTCGAGGGCCAAGCGGCGATTCGTACGGCGCAGACCGATCTGGCGGCCGGTCGAATCCTCGCCATCAAAGGTCTGGGAGGGTTTCAGCTGACCTGCCGAGCCGATGACAACGCGACCCTGAAACTCCTCAGGCAGCGAAAGCAACGGCAAGGGAAACCATTCGCGGTGATGGTCCGGGATCTCGAGACCGCCCGCCGCGTGGTCAGCCTCACACCCGAGGACGAGGATCTCCTTTGTTCGTCACGGGCCCCGGTGATCCTCGCGCCCCGTCTTACGGGTGCCCTGGTCTGTGAAGACGCCGCACCCGGCCTCGATGACATCGGTGTGATGCTCCCTACGACCCCTCTTCACGTCGAACTCTTCCGCGACGAGGGCGTCCCCGCAATCATCATGACATCGGCGAATCTCTCGGAAGAACCCATCTGTCGCGGCAACCGTGAAGCCATTGACCGCCTCAAGAACATCGCCGACGGGTTCCTGCTCCATGACCGGGATATTGTTCGCCGGGTCGATGACTCGGTGATCCGGTCCACCGCCACGGGGCCGATCCTCGTCCGTCGAGCCCGGGGATGGGTGCCGGACCCCGTCGCTCTGCCGGTCGATGCTCCTGAACCACTCTTGGCGGTGGGTGGACACCTCCTCGTGACCTCGTGCATCGCCGTCAAGGGCCAGGCATTCATGACCCAGCACATCGGGGATCTCGATTCGGTCCCGGCGCGGGCGTTCCACCGCGAAGTCATCGACGGACTCGAAGACTTCCTCGAAGTGCGGCCCACGAGAATCATCGCCGACGCCCACCCCGACTACCCAAGCACGTGGCTGGCCGCCGAGCTGGCCGAGCAACGGGCAGGGTCACTTCTTGAGGTTCAACACCATCTCGCCCATGGCGCTGCGGTCCTCGGCGAACATGGCCGCTTCCCGGAAGGCAACGACAGGGCATTCGCCATCACCCTGGACGGCACCGGTTGGGGGCCTGACGGCACCGCCTGGGGCGGTGAGTGGCTCAGCATCACCGGCATGCTCGAGTGGCAACGACTCGCCCACCTCGAACCGCTGGCACTCATCGGCGGTGAGCGCGCGGTCCGTGAGCCTTGGCGCGTCGCTGTCGCGGCGTTGATCGCCGCAGATGCGGCTGAGCTGATCGCCGAACTCCCATTCGCCTCCATGGTCGAGAAGGACCGGGTCGACCAGGTTCGGCAGCTCGCCACATCACCGCATTGGCCGCGGGCATCCGGCGCGGGACGTCTCTTCGAAGCCGCGGGGGCTCTTTTCGGTCTCGTCATCCGGAACGACTGGGAGGGTGAGGCCGCGGCGCGTTTGGAGGCTCTGGCAGCGACGGCAAGCGCAACCGTCCCACCGTGGGAAGAGGTCGCCATCGGTTCTGACTCCGGGTGCCCCATCCTTTCATCGTCTTCGCTTCTCGCGGCCGCCGCGAGAAGGCTCGTCGCCGGCGAGGAATTGTCGCTGGTGGCGTCGGGCTTCCACTCCACTTTCAGTCACCTGGTTGTGGAGATCACCCGCCAGGTTGTAAGAACTGAAGGAGCCCCGGTGGCCCTGGGAGGAGGATGCATGGTCAATCGACTCCTCATCGCAGGTCTCACCGAGGGTCTTGCCGGCCATGGATTCGATGTTCTTTTACCGAGGGAGTTGCCCCCCGGAGATGGCGGTCTCGCCTACGGCCAGGCTGTTCTCGGAGCAGTGGCCATGGCCAGGAATGTTGAAATCTCGAGTGATCAAGACGATTCGGGATTCAGTTCGTAGTTTTTAGCTTTTAGTTTTTAGTTCCATCGCAACCGGCTACACGCACAACGGACGATTGCGATGAGTTGAAAACTGAGCCTCTTGCAAAAACCCTCTTTTCCGATGGTTCGTGGTCTCTGTGCCGGCGAGACGCCGACACTACAAAGGGCTG
>CBESWV010000363.1:0-3585 GCA_965533305.1 uncultured bacterium
GAGCGAAAGTCATGACGAAAATGTGCGGGAGTTGTGCGAGAAGGTCAGCGAGCAGCTCCGATCACGCCGACGGGACGTCGGCGCTACAAATCACCATAAATAATTCAAAATTAAGAATTTAAAATTGAGAATTCGCGATGTGTCACCACTCCGGCACGGTTTTCCAACCGGGGAAGGGCTGGGCGGCAATGACCACGTACCCTTCGGGATCGTCAGGGTCGGGTGCAACGCGCAGGTTGGTGAGCGACTTGAGCTTGGCGAGGAGCTCGTTGTACGGCAGCTCGTGGAAGGGCGGCTTCGTCAGATCGGGCATGGGCCACAGCCGGATGGTGCCGTCGCCATGCCCCGAGGCGATCCAGCGGCCGTCAGGTGACACCGCCACGGTGTACGCCGGAACGTCATCCATGGTCAGGATTTGAGCGCTATCGCCGGTGGCCGGCCCCACCCGTAAGTTGCCGCGGCGGTCGCCGGTCACCGCGATGGTTCCTGTCGTGTCCAGCGCGAGAGAAATGACATCCAAACCGTGGCCGGAAAGCCGGGTCGAGCTCCCACCATCGAGATCGTAGACAGTGGCAACAGTCCCTCCACCGCCCACCCCAGGTCGCCCGATGAGTCGTTTGCCGTTTCCACTCAGGGCCATGGTCCACACCCCGTCGAGCAGGTATCGCATCTCACGCGTCTCCGGATCCCAGTCCCGCACCCGGCTCGCAAAGCTCGTGACCAGACGCCCATCCGCGGTGAACTCGAGGGGGTAGCTCAGCGGGGGCCAGTCGGGTTCCTCCGGGAGATCAATCGTTTCGATCGCGCCGCTTTCCAGGTCCCACACTCGGATTGCATTCCGGCCGTCGTACCGGCCCAGGACCGCAACCAAACGCCCATCCGCCGACACCGCCGCTCTGGTGACTCGCTGATCGGAATCACCCAGGTCGCGCGCCGGCCGACCGTCGAGTGGAATGACGCGGACAAACCTCTGGTTCCCGGTCGCCACCACCAGCCGTCCGTCATCCGATGCCGAGAGTGAGGCGACAAGGACCTCGATGGGCCCGCCCCAATCGTGGATGATTCGCGGCTCGGCCCCCGGGTCCGGCCGGAGCGGCCACAGCCGGACGGTCCCGTCGGTGCCGGTGGACACGAGGAACTCGCCGCCCGGACCGAACTCGATCTTGTCCACCGGACCGGAATGCCCACGCAGGACAAAGGGATACCGAGATCTATCAATGGGCCACACGGCGAGCCGACCCATGCTCGCCGTCGCCAGCCAGCGACCGCTTGGGTCGAAATCCGAGTGAACCACCCTGCTGCCATGGGGCCTGAGCCGCAAGGGCTCGGCGCCGGGAGGATCGTTCAGACCGTAGACGCGAATGCCTCCCATGTCGTAGGACACCGTGAGGAAATCCCCGGATGGGTCGAAATCGATATGGTGGCTATCATCATCCTTTGGGCCCTGCCATGACCTGATCTGCTCCGACACCCCATCCGAAAGAGTCCAGACCGTAATGACCCCGCCGAAGTCGGTTGTGGCGAAACCGCGCCCATCCGACCGAAAGGCTATCTGCTTAAAGGCGGCCCCGCCTCGTCCGATGGCCCGGGGCGTTGCACCGGGCCGCTCGACATCGGCGAGGAAGAGCTCGGAACCGAGGGAATAGACCAGGTTTTTCCCGTCCGGACCGAGGGCCGCCCGCGGGGGATGCCCCTCCTGCAATTCCCGGCGAAGCTCCTCAGGCCGGTGATCGATCGTCCAGGTCCCCGGCGTGCGGGGATCCTCGATGATGCGGGTCATGCGGAGAAAGGTGTGAAAATCATTGGCGCTGACGTGGGTGGCCTTGAGCGCCATCGGCGCATCGATCTCACCGAGCCGAACGCCTTCGGGGACCGACCAGATGATCCGCTTCGGATCAGCCAGCGCCTGGCTCAGGATCGCACCCGGCTCCGGCGAGAACTTCACCGTCGTGAGCGTCTGGTGGGCCTGCCACGAAAGTGGGTCGCCTCCGCCGGGAGGCCAAAGCTGGATGACCCCGCCTGTGTTGCTGGTAGCGAGCCATCGCCCATCCGGGCTGAACGCCGCCCGAATCGTGTGGATCTTGGCTCCGCTCGTGTCCACCGCCGCCGGCATGGGCGAGCGCCAGAGCGCCTGCAGGGCGACCCGTCGGGCGTCGGCACCATCAGCGATTTCCAGGCTGGCCAGGGCACAGGCGAGTGCTTCGGGGGGAGACCCATCCATGGTCTGGCGCGCGATCTCCTCGAGTCGCCGCGTCTCGACCCTACTGGCGTGGTGCTCCGAACGGCGCCATAGGGTTGTGACAACCACCGCAACCGCCAGCAGACCGAGGATCAGTGCTGCCACCACCATGCGACGCCGGCGACGCCTCCGCAGGGCGTGCCTTGTCATGGCCTCGGCGAAATCACTCTCAACGGCGGTGAGGCCGCCCGGATATCGTTCACGCCAGAGGGCGAACTCGCGGAATGAGGTGCCCGCCCAGAGAAGGTCGTTCGGTTGCCCGCGAGTGTTCCACAGCTGTGCAGCCTGCCGGAGTTCGTCGCGGAGCTGTGCGGCGTCGGCATCCTGGGTCTGCCAACGCACCAAACGCGGCCACGCCCTGAGAAGCGACTCATGGGCGATTTCGATCCTCCTCGACGGTCCTTCCTTCTCTTCCTCGACCTCGTACGACGTCAGGAGTCGCGCGTCGATCAGGGCTCGGAGAACCTCCTCGGGCAATTCGCCCTGCCCATGGCCGAAAACCGAGAGGAGGTCATCCCATTGACGGGCCGCCCGGGTGCCCTGCGCGGTCACAAGGTTACGGAAGAGCTCGCGCACCACCGGCAGTCGCTCGTTTCCGATGGATTCCAGGGTCGCCTCGGCGTGCTGTGCGAGCGCCCCCGCAACCCCTCCAATCTCTTCGTACATTCCCTTTGTGAGCAGTCGCCGATCCCTGTCGCGCCGCTCCCACAGTCGCGACACTGCAAAGGCGAGCAGCGGCAGCGCGCCGCGTTCCGACTCGACCTCGCCGACCATCTCGTCCACCAGGAACTCGCTCTCGAAGGCGTAAAGGTGCCGCGCCGCCGGTTCGGTGAGGGCTCGCCGAAGCTCAGCGGACGGCGGTGGCCCCACCGGGGTCAGGTGGTCGAAGATCGGCGCCAAAGCCGGGAATCGGTGGCATTCGAGGAGGAAGTCGTCACGGAGCACGAGGACCACGTGGATCCCGGCCGCATTCACCAGGCGTCGCAGCAGGTCGACGAACCTTTCCTGCACGGTCTCGGGGTTGAGGGTGAAGAGCTCTTCGAATTGATCGACCACCAGCAACGCCTCGTCCCAGCAGCCCCGCCATCGGGCGGCGACCGCCAGGGCGATGTCGGGATCGTGGAAGGCCAGCAGCTGGCGCAACTCGCCGGCGTCATCCGCCAGATCGGGAGCCAGAGCCCGAGCCATGGCGAGAAACGGCTCTTCACCCGGATGGCAGACCACCCCATGCCAACCGGGTGGCCCGCGAGCGATGATCCCGGCACGCAGCAAGGAACTCTTGCCCGCGCCCGAGGGGCCGATGACCGCGAGCAGGCGGTGACCGGCGATCCTCCTCCAGAGGGCCG
>CBESWV010000364.1:0-3547 GCA_965533305.1 uncultured bacterium
CAGAGCATCAAGGAGTTGGCACATCTCATCCGGCAGAACCGCTCAACTTAGGCTGTGTCCTGATATCCTGATTAGAGTGTTTTCTCGGGAGGCTGAAGGCGGTGCCGACGAAACGGTCCGTTTCGGAGGTGTGTTGGCTTGATGAAGACGATCAAGGTGGACTGACGCAGTGAGCTTGATGTCATTGCGAAATCGCGTCGTGATCATGACGGTGAGCGTTGCTGTGCTCGCGTCCGCCGCTCTGATCTTTGTCGGCTATCAGATCAACCGCATCGAGGTAGGGGAGGCCCTCCGCGGGCGGGCGGGCGCCATCGCCCAACGGTTGGATCTCTTTGGCGCCGAAGGGTCCGATTTTCAAACCCAGGAAAGCGTCGATCGGCTGCTCGAACGCCAGAGTTTCGTTGCGGCGGTCGTTTTCTCGCCCAGCCGCGAGGTCATCGCTTCCGCGCCCTCCACTGCGGTTCTTGGGCCAAGACTTCTATCGTGGCCCGACTCTGATGACGCGATCGAGGCGGTTACGGTCGAAGGAACCAAGACACTTGCCGTTGCGGTACCGCTGGCCACGGGCGGGCGGGCGTGGGTCGTCTTTGACCGGGGACCCTATGCCGAGGCCGAAGGTCGGCTTCGCCAGGCGTGGGCGATCGTTGGATTGAGCGCGGTTATCGTGGCGCTGATCGTCTCGCTTCTCGTGGGCGGGGCCGCCAGGAAGAGGTTGCACAGCATTCGAGACACGGTCGAGCGGCTCGGCAGTGGCGATCTCGAAGCACGCTGCATCGAAAACGGTCCGGCCGAGATTCTCGATGTGGCGCGAGGCGTCAACAAGATGGCTTCGAATATGGATGCGCTCATGAAGGAACTTGGGCACGAGCGGTCGGCGCTCGAGCAGCAAGTGAGCGGACGAACGCGCGAACTCGAACAGGCCAATCGCCTTCTCATGGACATCGCGAATCGCGACGCCCTGACCGGTCTGGCAAATCGCCGGCGGCTGGAAATGGAGCTCGAGCGAAACATCTCATTCTCCAAACGGACCGGGCAGCCGCTCGCCGTGATCATGATGGACCTCGACAGCTTCAAGATCGTCAACGACACTGCGGGTCATCTTGTCGGTGACAATATCCTCCGAGCGGTGGCCTCGACGCTGCGCTCCAGGGTACGGGTCACCGATCTGGTGGTGCGCTGGGGCGGCGACGAATTCTGCATCTTGGTCCCGGCGACCCAGGCTCAAGGGGCCATCGCGGCGGCCGAGAGCCTCGTCGACGCCGTCAAGGAAGCGACCTCGGCGGTGAATCTTCCGGAACCGCTTCAGGCGCCGACGGCGTCGGCCGGTGTGGCCTGCTTCCCCGAGGACGGCGAGGATCCCCACACCTTGATCCTCAACGCCGATGCCGCTCTCTACCAGGTCAAGGCGACGGGCCGCGGGCGGGTTCTGAGATATTCGCCAAGCTTTTCCAAAGACTGAGTGCGCCTGCTCTACCTGACCGATCGACTCAGCTGTCGCGGTGGCGCCGATCACCACCTCGCCCAGGTGATGGACTATTCGGTAGACGACGGCTTTGAGGTGAGTGTGGCCTACGGCCGTGACGACGGAGGGACGGATCGCCGGCCGGGGGTCGAGTACCACCGTATTCGAGCTCTGTCCAGCATGGTTGACTCGGGTTCCAGGATCGGCGGGCTCGAGGCCCTTCTGGCGACGGCCGATGTTGTCCACGTTCAGAACATCATGAACCCGACGGCGTTGGCCATGGCGGTGGAATGCGGCTGCGCGGTCGTCACCGTCCAGGATCACCGCGTGTTCTGCCCGGGGCAAGGCAAGACCCTGAACGACGGGAGGGCGTGCACCGTCGTGATGACAGATACGGTCTGTCGTGAGTGCGTCCCCGATGATCTCTACCGACAATCGACTCTCGGGCTCACCCGGCGTCGTCTCGATGCGCTGCGCGGGGCCGAGATCGTGGTCCTCTCCCGATATATGGCCGAGCAGCTCGAGGTGGTGGGGGCGAGGCCGGCGAGAGTCATTCCGCCGTGGGTGGAAATCGGGCCGGACAGGACCGATTCGGGCTCGAGCTTCATACTCGGTGGGCGGCTGGTGGCCCACAAGGGAATCATGGATGGCTGGCAAGCGTGGGCCCGGGCCGGTCGGCCGCTGCGACTGGTGGTCGCGGGTTCGGGTCCCCTGGAATCCGAGCTCTCCGGAGCCGATTGTCTGGGCTGGCTCGCTCAAGAGGATCTTCGCGCCGCGTTGCGGAACGCGCGAGCGTTGATCTTCCCGGCACGATGGCAGGAGCCCTTCGGCATCCTTGGTCTCGAAGCGCTCGCGCAGGGGACGCCGGTGGTGGTGGCCGCAAACGGAGGCACCGACGACTGGTCGGGATCGGGGTGCATTCGCGTTCCGGCCGGTGATGTCGAGGCCATGGCCGATGCCATTCGTCGACTCGCCGCGGATCCCGAGTGGGCGATGGAACTCGGGCGAGAAGGCCGGTCCGCCGTGGGCAGACTCTTCTCTCGTGACCGGATCGAGCCCATGTTCGCTGAGCTCTACCGCAGCGTTGCGTTGTCGCGAGCTGAGTTGTCTTGAGCTTGGAGCGTCTAGTGAATAGAATTGGCGGCGCCTTTCGGGTGTCGTTTGGCCCGTTTCTCGGAGCATTTTTGACCCATACCACCAGTATGAACCGGCAAATCCGCCGAAAAACGGCCTCAAACGACCCTCCGAAATCCATCCACCATCTATTCACTACACGCTCCTATACTCTGGCGATGCGCTGAGGAGGAAGATCATGATGAGAATGACGGTGATCACGTTTGTGATGGCTGCGATGCTGGCAGTCGCGTGTGGGGTGGGGTCCGAACCTGAAGCCGCAGCGGAGGCCGAGGGCACTCCAAAGGAAGTCGATCCGTTGCCCGCCCTCCTCGATCGTCCTTTCACCGCTGATCAAATTCGCGACGAGTGGATCGAGGGTTTTGAGATTCGGGTCCGCCGCTGGACGCCGACGGCCGAGGTCTTCGAGGTTTGGACCGTCGTCGGCGCCGATTCCGACGGCGTCGACATCGAATCCAAGACCATGGATGAGGCCGGGGCGACCGTGGGAGAAGCCCATGTCCAGACCTCGACCTGGGTCCAGCTTCGCGACCACGCGTCCTTCCCCGTTGACCGCGCCACCCGCGAGTCGGTCAGCCGGGAGACGCCCCTCGGCGAACTGCAAGGCTGGCTCTATACCGTGAGTGACCCCTCGGGTGGCGCCGTGACCGAGTTCTTCTTCGCCGAAGCCCTGCCGGGAGCGCCGGTCTTTGTTCACGTGCGCTCCGATGGCGGGATCGTGGAGATCTTCGAGCAGGTGGAGCGCGTTCGACCCTAGTGCACTCCGCCACAATTGGAGGCGGTATTCGAGCACCGATGCATCCCACCTGCCGGTGCTTCCCGAAATCAACGTACGAAACGGTACGCTTCTTTCGCGAAACACCGGCAGGAGGGCGCCTCGGCACTCTCGATACTTCACCCCAATTGTGGCGGGGTCCACTCGAAGCCTCTGCGAAACGAAGGGGAATCGTG
>CBESWV010000365.1:0-3539 GCA_965533305.1 uncultured bacterium
TCAGGATCGCGTCGACCACCTCGTGCTCGATGATGAACGCGATCACCTTCATCTCGCCGCCGCACGAGGGACACACCAGCGGGTCGACCTCGTAGGTCCGCTTGATCAGCCGCGCCCAGCTCCGCCACGTGCTCGTCCACATACGCCAGCGGCACCCATTCCATTCCTCACAGGCGCACCGCGTTATCGAAAAAAGCGGCCCCGCCGAAGCGGGGCCGCATGAAGACAATGGACTGTCGCGGGGCTAGGAGAGGCGGCGAATCGCCAACACTCCCGTTCCGGCGAGCAGCAGCACCAAAATCAGCAGACCGAGCCCGTGCAGGGTGGGTATGGCTTCTTGCGCTACGGTCACGTTGACCGTGGCGGTTGCCTGGCCCTGAACGCCGTCGCCCGGAACCTGGTTGTACGCGGTCCAAGTGCCGACGTTGGTCGTGGGCACATTGACTACGGCGGAAATGTCCAAACCGGCGGTCACCGTGTCGACGCTGGCCAGCGGAGCCAGGGCGTAGTTGAGGCCGGAGAAGATGGTGCCGAGCTGGTCGTCCTCGAGGTCGTGCAGGGCAAACGCGGTGTCGCCGGTGTTGGTCACCGTGTAGCAGTAGTACACCATGCTTCCCTGAGGAACCGTGATGTTGCTCGTAGTTGCACAGACGCCAGGAGTGGTGCCGACGGTCTTGCTGACCGAGATGCTCGGCGCGGTCTGCGAAACGATCAGGCTGGCCGGAACCACCACCAAACCGGTGCCGTTTCCGGGACCGACGTCCGGATCGTCGCTGAAGATGCACATCCGAGCGTCGTAGGTGCCGAGCGCCACCCCAGTGGAGTCGAAGGACACGGTCACCGGAGTGTTCGAGCCGTTGGCGGTCGTCCCGCCGATCGGGCTGAAGGAAAGCCACGGGACATCGACCGGATTCGAGCAGTCGCTGGTGCCGTCGACGATGAACGGGAAGCCCTGGGCGAAGGTGCCGTCCAGCGCCGGGGCCCACGCTCCGGTCCACTGCATCGCGTTGCCGGTGTCCGTCTGACCGAGGATCGAGATCGGCGGCGCCCACGGCCCCGACGCCAGGGTGCCGTCGGCCTGCCAGTCCAGCCAGTATGTCCCGGCGGCCAAGAAGGTATTCACCGCCACCGTGTTGGCCATGATCGGCCGGTCGCTGGCAGTCAGGCTGGTGTCGAGCACACGGTAGATGTTCGACCACACGCTGCCGGTCAGCCGGTTGGTGGTGGTGTCGCCGAAGACGATCATGCTCGCCGGGTTGTCCGGCGGGCCGTCCCAGATCTGGAGGTTCATCGAGGTGAAGGTCGAGGTGGTCGAGGAACCGGTCTGGTAGCCGAAGAACGTGATGGTCTCGATGAACCAGCCGCCGCCGGTCACCGTTAAATCGTCGGCGATCCGGTTGCCGGCGGTCAGTTGGTAGCCGAAGCCGTATGAGTTCAGGAGGATGGCTGATTGCAGCGCACTGGCGTCGGCGCCGCCCGCGCCACCGCCGGGATGCGTCACCAGCGGTCCGTTGTCGTACAGGAGAGCGTCGGGCGCACGCCAGTCACTCAGCACAGCCGGAGTGCCCCAGCTCTGCCCCGGCTTGAAGTCCGACGGGCCGATGTTCTCGCCGGCCAGTGCCGGGGTGCCGCCGGAGATCATCTCCGGTGCTTCGGCGATCGGCTCCTCGACGATGTTCCAGTTGAGAGGCAGGTTGCCGGTGTTGGCAATGGTGAGAGTTCGCTGGGCGGTGGTGTTGGGCATCTGGGTGCTCGCCAGGCTCAGCGGGCTGACGTCGATGTTGGGCGCCTGTACGGTCACCGTGGCCGACGCGGTATCCGAAGCAGATTCCACCGGGACCAGCGCATAGCGGACCGCAATCGGGGTTGCCAGGGCTGCTGTGCCGAGGAAGTACTGCACACCGGCGGTACCGTCCTGGTTTTCGATCCCGGCCGAGTGGGTGCCGCCGTCCGACGGTGCATCCTGATAGTGGACCTCGATAGAGCCGTTCTCGAAGAGCTTGTACTGCATCGTCACGGGGTTGCCTGATGGGTAGTGCTGAACGTTGATGAAGCTGATCAGCAGGTACTGGTTGGGGGTGGTCCCCATGGTCTGGTAGTAGAGTTCGGCGCCGACCTCGGCTGGATCCAGATCCTCCCACCAACCGGCGATGGTGCCGTTGGGGGTGGCGGTATCCGGCAGCGGGTCGCCGGTGCAGCAACCGCTGTCGCCGGCCGCGTTGACCGACAAAAAGCCGTTGGACGAGATCTCGGTGTTGGTGTAAGGCGTC
The DNA here is from genome assembly GCA_965533305.1 of uncultured bacterium. GTDB lineage: Bacteria > Acidobacteriota > Thermoanaerobaculia > Thermoanaerobaculales > Sulfomarinibacteraceae > JAHECW01. The sequence goes on from CBESWV010000365.1 coordinate 2,271, forward strand.
CCGAAGTAGTCGAAGCTGAAGCCGATTGGAATCAAGAATGTTGCGTCGTCACCCAGAGTGAATGACGTGCCGGTGGTGGAGATGTCCTCGAAGTTGTAAGGAATGGTGTCGTCAGCCGTGTAGCCGGCCAACGAGGTGACGGCTGTCCAGGTGGCGTTGTTGGTCACCGTCGCCATCGGGGTCTCCTGCACGATCACCTCGGGTGACGAGGCGCCGGGTGCGAGGACGAAGTTGAAATCGTCGAGGATGGTGCCGAGTTGGTCGTCGTCCAAATCGTGGTAGTTGAGCGTGACGGCCCCGGTGTTCTGGATCTGGTAGCAGTAGTACACATCGGTGCCGACGGCCACCGTGATCGAAGACGTCGCCGCGCAGACCCCGGCGGTGGTGCCGACGGTCTTGGACAGTGAGATTGCCGGGCTTTGGAACAGCTTGGACGGCGCCGTTCCGGGCAAAGACCCGACGTTCGGCGCTACCAGGGTTGCCCCGGGGCGAACCGCCGCGGGTGAGACGTTTCGGGAAGGTCCCTCCCCCCAGGCCAAGCTCGCGGCCGCAATGCACAGACAAATCATGGTTGAACCGATGAGTACGGATCTCTTTGAAGCCATGGTGACCCCCCTTGAAATAATATGCCGTCTCAAAATTGAAGACGGAAGTAGAAAGAGCGTCGTGATGATACACAACGACCAACCGCCTATCAAGTCTGCTCGTCGGAAAAGTTCTGGATGAGCGATGTGGGCCTCGCGTCGCCTCCGCCATGAAAAACGGATAGGAATTCCCTTTTCTCACCCTCGAGGTCGATCCACACCATCGCACCGGATCCCACCTCAGCTCGGTGGCGCCCGCTCTCTCCGCTCTTCCTTGCGCTTCAGGTGCCCCAGGATCCCGGCGAGCACTTCGGAAGACACAATCCGACGCCGAGATCGGCACAACACAATAAGTGGGTGCCTGACACCTTTTTTGAAGACCAGATGTTCCTCCGGCGGTATGAGGACTTGGATGCCGGTTTGATCGACTGCGGACAGTGAATGCCAGTTACTACGGAACTGCGGACCTGGATGAAGCCCTGGTTGAAGGTGCTGCTCTTCTCGATCCTGGCGATGAGCTCATCGGGGATGGGCTCGCCGGTCTGGTATTGCCGCGCATAGACCTTGAGAACCTCGGGCGCCATGGCCCAGTGCTCCATGATCTGGCTCGGAAGCTCACCGGAATCGGGCACATAACTCCTATCTCTATTGGTTTAATGAGCTTGGACCTTTGGTTTATCCTCTA
>CBESWV010000366.1:0-3536 GCA_965533305.1 uncultured bacterium
GCCATCGACGATCCCGAGTTTGTCGCCGGAGCCGCAGCCGACGCCCAGATGAAGCCGGACGAGCCGGTCCTCGGGGTCGTCATCGGCGACACGGCGAGGGCCTACTCCCTGTGGCAGCTCGACAGTCACGAGCTTGTCAATGACTCGATCGAGGGGACGGCCATAGCGGCCACCTGGTGACCACTCTGCTCTACGGGCGTAGTTTACGTCCGCACCCTCGGCGCCCACACCTACACCTTTCAGGTCTCGGGCAAGCTCTGGCGCAACAGCTTCATCATGGAGGATCGTGAGACCTCGACCTCGTGGAGCCACGTCACCGGCCGGGCCCTCAGCGGTCCGGGACGCGGCGCACAACTTCAGGCCCTGCCATCGGTCCAGACCACCTGGGCCGAGTGGAAGAAGGCCCACCCGGAGACCGATGTGCTCAAGAAATCCAAGGAAGTGCTCTCGTCGCACTACGAGAAGTACTTCAGCGACCCCGAACGTCTGGGGCTCTTCCGCGCCCAGTGGCTGACTGAGAAGATGCCCGGCAAGACCCTCGTCTGGGGAGCCACCGTCGGCGTCCACGCGGTGGCGGTGACCGATGAGGCTCTCGTCAAGAGCGGGAAAGCGGCTGTCGATCTCGGTGGAACTTCCGTCGAGATTGAGCGAGGCGCCGATGGGGGAGTCAGAGCCTACGCCGGAGAGGATCGCGATGAGATCCCCGTCACGAGAGCTTTCTGGTTCGCCTGGTCGTCGTTCTATCCCAATACCCAGGTGGTTCAGTAGTTCTTAGTTTTTAGTTCTCAGTTTTGAGTTACATCGCAACATCACACACCATCCCCTACTAAGAAATCCATTGGAAAACGGATCTATCTCACGTGGCCCGAGGTTGCGATGGAAACTAAAAACTAAAAACTGAGAACTGAGAACTAAAAACTCACGCCAGCGCGACGGTGAGAACAAATGTCGCTCCGCTGGCTTGCTCGTGCGCGAGCTCGAGATCGCCGCCCTGCGCTCGGGCGAGCGATCGCGCGAGGGCGAGCCCGAGACCGAGTCCGGCGGGGGCATTGTCGTCGTCGGGCCTTTGGAAGGCCTTGAAGAGCGATCGCTGCTCACCGTGGGGGATTCCCGACCCGTTGTCGCTGACGGTGATCGTGATGCCGTCGGGTGTCTCGCAAACCCTGACCTCCGCACGCCGATCGGGTTGCTCCCTGGTGTACTTCTCGGCGTTGTCGAGGAGATTGTCGAGGACCTGGCAGAGGGCATCGAAATCAAAGTGGGCCGTCGGGAGATCATCAGCGATCTCGGTGGTGATGGTCAGGCCCGCATCCCCGAGGCTGGATTGGAGCCGTTCGACACAGCGGGTCACGGCCTCGCCGATATCGCCGGGTTGCGGGTCGGCGATCCGCGCGCCCCGCTCGAGACGAGCGAGATCGAGCATGTTTGAAACCACGCGTCCCAGACGGGCGGATTCGGAGGCCACTCTCGCGGCGTAGACTCTGGATTGTTCGGGTTTGCCGAGGCCCTCGCTCAGCATTTCGCTGTAGAGCCGCAGGCTGGCCAGGGGGGTCTTGAGCTCGTGCGCCGCAGCGGCGGCGAAGCGCCCGCGCTGACGGGCGAGTCGATCGGTCTGGAAGAAGACGACCATGACGGCCAGGGCGGAGAACAGGATTGCGACCGCGCCGAGGGCGAAGATTTTGCGGAACTCGATGATGCCCCTCCGGCCTTCCAACCGCGCCCGCTCCAGCAGCGGGGTTGCGTCCGCGCTGAGCCACCAACCGGTGTCCGAAACCTGGGACGAGAGCCGATCGGGCTGAAGCATGGCCGACGGTGTGAAGCCCACCTTGGCCTCGGTGTCGCTCCCCAGCCACTGTTCGACACCGGATGGGGCGATGGCAAAACCCTGAAGCCTGGTTCCGAGGGGGGTCTCGACCTCACGTAGCGCGGCGAGGGTCGGGCCGCTGCCGAAGACCATCGTGCGCCACTTCAAGGGGCCGACTCGGATGATGACCTGACCGGAATTCTCCTCGCGAGTCTTTCTCGGTGTCTCACCGCGCCCGGTGATGGCGGCATAGACCTGATCCGCATCTCGAATCTGCTCCCATTCCGATCGGCGAAGCAGGAATAACTCGCCCTCGAAATACCCGCTGTCGGTGCCGGTCTGATTTTCCATACCCAACGCCATGGCGTGCTGGAGCTCGGCGAGGAGGGAACAGAATCGGGTGAAATTCTCGCTGGACGAGAGTTCGGGGAAGCGTTCGTTCACCATGGGGAGGGTCACCAGCCCGTTTTCATTGAGCTGGAAGTGGGTCCAGACGAGCGGATCGGAGACCCCCTGCGCCAAGGGTGAGGGAGCCACCGAGAGTCCTTCTGCGGCCCCTCTCGGGTCGTGGGTGAGGCTCTGGTAGTGGAAGAAGGGTCGTACGCTCTCGCCGGTGCGAAGTCGTTCAAGACGAGTGGCCAGCCGGTCGGAGTCGCGGTGGATCTCGCCCTGGAGACCGGTGAGAACGGTGTCCTCCAGCAGCCGGGCGCGGCGTCTCGCCTCACTGGCGCCGGTGAGGTACCAGGCGGTCGTCGGGAGGACGACCGCCACCGCGAGGGCCAGGGCGGCAAGGGTGGTGCGTCTCCGGGACGAATTCATCGAGAGCGAACCCTCAGTCTTCGCCCCAAGCGTAACCCGCACCCGTCACGGTGACGACGATCTTGGGGTCGGTTGGGTCGTGTTCGATCTTTTGCCGGAGCTTGGCGATGGTCATGTCCACGGTTCGGGTCTGGAGATCGCCGCTGGTACCCCAGACCCGCTCCAGGAGTTCCGATCTCGGCACCGCGCGGCTCTGGTGGCGATGGAGCCAGCGCAGGATCCCCACCTCGCGTGCGGTGAGGTGGGTCGTATTGTCGCCACGGGAGGCCAGGTGGCGGCCCAGATCCATGGTGCAGTTGTCGAGTTCGAGGATCTCGGGTTCGGCCGGGGCCGAAGAGGCCCGGCGGGCGAAGACATCGATTCTTGCGAGGAGTTCGCGGACACCGAAGGGTTTGGTGACGTAGTCGTCGGCGCCGGCGGCGAAGCCCGCGACCTTGTCATCTTCGGAACCGCGAGCGGTCAGCATCAGAATCGGGAGGGACGGGCGGGACTGGCGAAGACGACGGCAGACCTCGATCCCGTCCATCTGCGGGAGCATCAGGTCGAGCAGCACCAGATCGAAGGTCTCAGCGATACCGGTCTCGAGGCCGGTTCGACCGTCCCCTACCGCGGTCACATCGTGGTCTGCGGCGGACAGTAGGTCCACCAGGCCCTCACGCAGTCGGTGTTCGTCTTCAACAACCAGAATTCTCATAGTCCTACCCGCACTCAGCATAACCGAGCCATGCCGGACTGGGAATAGGCACGATCTTCGCTTATGGTACAGAGCAGAAATGGAGAGCCACGGGACGAAACTGGGCGCGGTTCTGGCGGCGGTGGTCGCCCTGTCGAGCTGCGCCACAAATCCGGTCGACTACGTCGGCTACGCCTACTATTACTATGGTCCCGAGGTCACCCTCGAACTCCTCGATGA